>DASUGO010000222.1:0-33901 GCA_036273975.1 Candidatus Krumholzibacteriia bacterium | reverse complement strand
AAGGGTCTAGAGGCCTTTGCCAATCACCGGGGCAAACACCAGCGAAACCACCGCCATCAGCTTGATCAGAATATTCATCGACGGGCCGGACGTGTCCTTGAACGGATCGCCGACCGTATCACCCACGACCGCGGCCTTGTGCGCGTCGGAGCCCTTGCCGCCGTGCGCACCGCCTTCGATGTACTTCTTGGCGTTGTCCCAGGCACCGCCCGAGTTCGCCATGAAGATCGCCAGCAGAACGCCGGTGGCGGTGGCGCCGGCCAGGAATCCGCCCAGCGCTTCGGGGCCGAGGCCGAAGCCGACGGCCAGCGGCGCGGTCACGGCCAGCAGGCCGGGAACGACCATTTCACGCAGCGCGGCGTTGGTCGCGATGCTGATGCAGGTCTCCACGTCGGGTTCCGCCTTGCCTTCCAGCAGGCCCTTGATCTCGCGGAACTGGCGGCGGATTTCGGTGACCATCGCGTTGGCCGCGCGGCCGACCGCTTCCATCGTGAGCGCCGCGATCAGGAACGGCACCATCGCGCCGAGCAGAAGCCCGATCACGGTGGTGGCGTTGGTCAGGTTGATGACTTCGAGGCCGACCGTGTGCTGGTAGGCCGAGAACAACGCCAGCGCGGTGAGCGCGGCGCTGCCGATTGCGAATCCCTTGCCGATCGCGGCGGTCGTGTTGCCGATCGAGTCGAGCTGGTCGGTGATCTTGCGGACGCCTTCGCCCGCGTGGCTCATCTCGGCGATACCACCCGCGTTGTCGGCGATGGGGCCGTACGAGTCGGTCGACATCACGATGCCGATGGTGGAGAGCATGCCGACACCGGCGATCGCGATGCCGTAGAGGCCTTTCATCTCGAAGGAGATGTAGATGGCGAGTGCGATGGTCAACAGCGGCGCTACGGTGCTCTTGAAGCCCACCGCGAGCCCGGTGATGATGTTGGTCGCGGCGCCGCCGGAGGCGCTGGAGTCGGCGATTGCGATGACCGGTTTGGAAGCGGTGTAGTACTCCGTCTCCTTGGCGATCACGAGGCCGCACACCAGTCCGACGATCACGGACCAGTACACGCTCATGTCACCGGTCACGGCCTGGTTGATGAAGTAGGCGCCGATGATGAAGATGAGCCCTGTCGTGTAGGTGGCCCAGTTCAGCGCGGCCATCGGATTCATCTTCTTGTAGATGTTCATCGACCAGATGCCGATGATGGAGGCAATCAGCCCGACCGCCACCAGCGCGATCGGCGCGATCATGTAGGGCATCGGCGTCGCGAAGGTGGACGCGATGGCCAGCGCCGCGATGACCGAGCCCACGTAGGACTCGAACAGGTCGGCGCCCATGCCGGCGGTGTCGCCCACGTTGTCGCCCACGTTGTCCGCGATCACGCCCGGGTTGCGCGGATCGTCCTCGGGAATGCCCGCTTCGATCTTGCCCACCAGGTCGCTGCCGACGTCGGCGCTCTTGGTATAGATACCGCCGCCGACGCGCGCGAACAGCGCGATGCTCGACGCGCCCATGGCAAATCCGTTGATGACCAGCGGCGCGTTGGCCGGGTCGGACTTGAGCAGCAGGAACGTCACGCTGAGTCCGATCAGACCGAGCGACGCGACCGTGAGGCCCATGACCGAGCCGCCCAGGAACGCCACCACCAGCGCGGCGGGTGCGCCGCCCTCCTTGGCCGCGTGACAGGTGCGCGGTGCGCAGCGTGTCGAGGCCTCCATGCCATACCAGCCGGCGGCCATCGAACACAGCGCGCCGCCGAGGTAGGCCATGCCGGTCTTGACGCCGAGTACAAACGTCAATGCGATGAACACCACTGCCATGAAGCCGGCGATGATGGTGTATTCGCGTTTGAGGAACGTCATCGCACCGAGGTGGATGCGTCCTGCGATTTTCTGCATGAGCTCGTTACCGGCGGAGTGGCGGTTCATGGACACGTAATTCACCGTGGCCATCGCCATTCCGAACACCCCCAACCAGGGGATGACGAGCAGCAAGGTGTCGGGCATGAAATCGGCCTCCTTGAGCGAGTGTCACCCTTGCGCGTTCCGCCGGGCGGAACGCCGGGTCTGGATTCAGTTCGTTTCCGTGAGCGTTTTTGACGCGAGAAGAGGTGACGTGGCGTCGATGTGAACGCGTCGGATCCCTTGTCCGGCGAACGCTTCGGCGCTGCGGCGCGCTGGGCGCCGGACTCGTCGGGGGAGTCTAGCGAAGGCGGCGGGCGGGGTCAAGGCCGAAGCGGGAGCGCAAGCCCTTGATTCCCAATTGTTTCCTGCCGCAACCCCGGTCCCCTCCCCGGGGGGCTCAGCCGCGGCCGCGTTCGCGCAGCGCCGTGAGAAACTTGTGGTTGGCCTTCGGAAACGCGTACTCGGACGTTTCCTCGAGTAGAATCCAGCGGTAGTCGGTGGGGCCGTCCAGCGTGACCTCGCCGCCGGCGTACCGGCAGGCGAAGACATCGATTTGCACGCGCAGATGGGTATATGCATGCCTGACGCTCGCCACGCGCTCGCCCACTTCCACCACGAGATTGACCTCTTCACGGATTTCGCGCCGGCAGGCGTCTTCGGGGGATTCGCCGTCGGCGATCTTTCCGCCCGGGAATTCCCACAGCCCGCCGAGCATGCCGGACTCCTTGCGGCGCGTGATCAGCACGCGGCCGTCGCGCTCGACGACGCCGATCGCGATGCGTTGCGTCGGGATGTCGCGTCTGGCGTCGCGCACCGGAAACGCTTCCGCCTCGCCGGCGCGGAATGCGAGGCAGTCGCCCGCAACGGGACACTCGCCGCAGCGCGGCCCCGACGGCCGGCACACGAGCGCGCCGATTTCCATCAATGCCTGGTTGAAGTCGCCGGGCGCGCCGCGGTCGAGCAGCGCGTCCGCGTGTTCGCGCACGCGGCGGGTTCCGGCGGGGCGGTCCACCGAATCGGTCAGCGCGAACAGGCGCGCAATGAAACGCTTGACGTTGCCGTCCACCACGACGACGGGTTCATCGAACGCAATGCTCGTGACCGCGGCGGCAATGTATTCGCCGACGCCGCGCAGCGACCGGAAGGCTGCCGGGTCGCGCGGAAGCGTGCCGCCCATGTTCGCAACGACCTCGCGCGCGGCCGTGTGCAGGTTGCGCGCGCGCGCGTAATAGCCGAGGCCCTCCCACAGTTTAAGCGCGTCGTCCAGCGGTGCCGCCGCGAGCGCGGTGATGTCCGGGAAGCGGGCGAGGAAGCGCTCGTAGTAGGGAATCACGGTGGCCACCTGCGTCTGCTGCAGCATGACCTCGGACACCCAGATGCGGTACGGGTCGCGGGTTCCACGCCATGGCAGGTCACGACGGGATCGCCGGTACCACGCCAGCAGGTTTTTGGTTATGGTTGATGAATGGGGACTGTGTGTTGAACGTTTCATGGCATATTCCGCGCCGCGCGCCGCGTGTGCTCGCCGCGACCACCTCGCTGGCGCTGGCGCTGGCCAGCGCGTGCGACCTCTCCGATACCCACGTCGCCGAGACACCGATTGCGCGCATCGAGATTGTCGATCTCGACGGCCGCCACTGGGACATCACCCAGGCGGTCGTGCGCTACGGGTTTGACCCGGATGGATTCCGTTTTGGCCTCGGCGCCTCCAAGGTGGCGCCGTTCGTCCTCCCGCGCATGGCCGCCGCGGGCGACTCCGGCTACCCCGGCCCCGGCGACGTCTCCACGGTGATCGGGGTGGGCATCGCCGGACCGCGCGCGTATCGCGTCGATGATCTGCTCGACGTCGAGGTGGTCGATGACATCGTCGATGGCGCGCCACTCGCGCTGGTGGTGCGCCCGCTGCTGCCGGGCCTGTCGCCGTCGGTGCATACCCGCGTTGTGGCGGGCGACACCCTCACCGTCAGCGCGACCGGCTGGGTCTACGAAGACCAGTCGGTGCTGTTCGATTTCGAGAGCGGGAGTCTGTGGTTCCGGCTGTCCGGCGACGCGCACCTCACGTGTATCAACGGACCGCATCTCACCGGCCAGTTGCCGGCGCGGGCCGCCGCGGTCGGGCCGTGGGCGGACTGGAGACTCGCGCACCCGCAGACGCTGTTCATGCTGCGTCCGCCGCCGTCCCCGCCGCAGCGCGTGTCCGGCTAGGAGCGGAAGATCGTCGACTCGCGCCGGAACCACCACGCCGCAAAATAGAGACTCAGCACCGCGAGCAGGATCAGCGACCCGTAGACGAGCGCGAGGTGCGGCGCCTGGATCGTCCCCGCGATGATCTCCTTGGTCGCGAGCGACACGTTCAGGACCGGAATCAGCGCGGTGCGATAGGTCATCGTGACGCCGGGGATGAGTCCGATCGCGGCCGGCACGATCACCGCGATGTTGAGCGGCGAGATCATGCTCTGCGCTTCCTTGAAGGAACGTGCCGAGAGCGACACCGACAGGAGAATGCCCGCGAAGAAGATCGTCAGCGGCAGGAGCAGGCTCAGCAGCAGCAGGATCGTGTCCCAGCCCAGGATCTTGACGATGAGTTCCATGAACTCGGGCGGAATCTGCGACGTCTGTTTGATTGCGATGTAGAGACCGGCAATCGACACCGTGGCCGAGAGCAACCCCGACATCACCACCACCCCGAATTTCCCCAGCAGGATATGGAAGCGGTTGACCGGCGCGGTCAGCAACGTCTCGAGCGTACCGCGCTCCTTCTCGCCGGCGCCCAGGTCGATGGCGGGATACATGGAGCCCAGGAAGCAGAACAGGATGAACATGTAGGGGAGCATTCCCCCCACGGACTTGCCCACCCGCTCCTCCATGCTCGCCACGTTGTGCGACTTGAGGTCCACCGCGTCGACAATGGACGCGTCCATCTCGAGGCGCTGGAAACGTTCGTCCAAGAGCTCGCGCTCGTAGCGGTCGATGGTTTCGCGCAGCCGGTTCTGCAGAATCGTGCGGTCGTCGGTCGACTTGTAATAGAAATCGATGCGGCCCGGCTTGAGGTCGGCGACGTCCTCGTCGAAGGTGGATGCCACCAGGAAGGCGCCGTCGAGGCTGTCGGATCGGATCAGGGCGGACAGGCTGTCGCGCGCGACCGCGTGCAATACCACGATGTCGTCGCGCTCGTCGAGCATCGCGACAAAGCGCGATGCGTTGCCCTGGCTCAGGCACGCGACGCGCAGCTTCTTGGCCTTCGCCTTGTCCGACTGCGATTTCTCCACCGAGAACATCACGCGGAACAGCATGGGGAAAAGGAGCAGCGGGATGATGATCATGAACATCAGCGTGCGCCGGTCGCGCAGCGTGTCGATCATCTCCTTGCGAAATACGGTCAGGATGGTGTTCACGCGTGCGCTCCCTCGATGCGGCGGATGAATTCGTCCTCGAGCGTCGCGCCGGTCATCTCGGCGGTGAAGCTCGCGTAGGTCCCGTTGAAGAGCAGCCGGCCGCGGTGGATGAGCGCGAGGTCATCCGACAGGATGCCGACCTCGCCCATGCGGTGCGTCGAGAACAGCACCGTCTTGCCGCGGTCCCGCGCGCGGCGCACGAGTTCCACGATGGAGCGCGACGCGATGACGTCGAGGCCGGCGGTGGCCTCGTCCAGCACCAGCACGTCCGGGTCGTGGATCACGGTGCGCGCAATTGACACCTTCTGCTTCATTCCCGTCGAGAGCTTGCCGATGCGGCGGTCGGCGTACGCACCCATGTCCAGCGAGTCGAATATCTCGTCGCGACGCTTCGTGAAGACGTCGCGCGGCACGCGGTGCAGATCCGCGACGTAGCGCACCAGTTCGCGCGGCGTGAGCCGGTCATAGAGCTGCGTCGACCCGGTCAGAAATCCGAGCGACGCGCGCACCCCCTCGGGGTCGCGCACGGCGTCGTGGCCGTTGACCACGATCGTGCCCGCGCTGGGGCGCAGCATCGTGGCGATCATCCGTAGTGTCGTGGTCTTGCCGGCGCCGTTGGGTCCCAGCAGCGAAAATATCCGGCCCGGCTGGCAGGTGAACGAGATCCCGGCCACCGCGTCGACGCTGTTGCCGTCGAAGGAATGGCCCATTTCGCGCTTCTGTTGCCGGGAGAGTTTGAATGTCTTGGTGACGTCGCGAACTTCGATCATGGCGGCAGAGGATACGCGGGTTCGGTGGTACGCGCAAGGGCCGCATCACGGGAGGTCGGGGTCCCACTGGAAGCGGGTGAGGTCCACCCGTCCGGCGCGCATCTCGATTCCCTCGGCGCGCAGCAACCGGCGCTGTTCGCGCTCCGACGCCGCCGAGCCGCGCGCGCTGATGCGCCCGGAATGATTGACGACGCGGTGCCACGGGAGTCCGGTCTCGTCGGACACCTCGCGCAGCACCCGCCCGACCAGACGCGCGTGGCGTGGCAGTCCCGCGAGTTCCGCGATCTGGCCGTACGTTGCCACGCGGCCGCGCGGAATCGACGCCAGCGTGTGGTAGATGAGTTCGAGCTTGTCGGTGGTGTCCATCGCGCGCCGCCGTCTTATTTCAACTGCACCATGCGGCGCGTCTCCGTGCGATCGCCGGCGCGCAGGCGGTAGAAGTAGATACCGGATGCCGCGCTCCGTCCGGCCCCGTCGCGTCCGTCCCACACCACCTCGTGCCGGCCGGCGGGGAGATCGCCGTTCACCAGCGTGCGCACGCGCCGGCCGCCGACGTCGAACACGTCCAGACGCGCCCAGGCGGATTTGCGCAACTCGAACGCGATCGTCGTGGACGGGTTGAACGGGTTGGGCGCGTTCTGCCCGAGCGCGAACGGCGTCTCCGTGCCCGCCTTTTCGGCGGACGGCGAAACGGTGAACGCAAACAGGCCGTTCTCGATGTCGCACACGTAGACGTTGCCGTCCGGTGCGTACGCGTCGGCGCCGATCGCGCCCGTGAAACCCTCGCCGCTGCGGCGTGACGTGTCGTACCGGCCCGCCAGCAGCGGGTGCACGGGATCGCGGATGTCGAACACCTTGAAGCCCGCCGAGTAATAGGCGACATAGGCGAGGTCACCGACGACGTAGAGGTTGTGCACCGATGCGTCCGGGTCGGCAATCTGTCCGACGCGCGCGGGGTTGGCGGGATCGGCGATGTCCCAGATGGTGACGTCGGCGTTCGGGTGCGTGCTCAGTTCATCGCATATATAGAGGTAGCGCTCGTCCGCGGTGACGTCGCCGCTGTGGTGGAACCGGATCGCGGGCGACTTGATGACGCCGAGCGTAACGGGCGACGACGGGTCGCTCACGTCCCGGATCACGGTGCCGTCGCGGCCGTGAAAGTCGTACAGACGGTTGCCGCGTGGAGTCGAGTCGTGTCCTTCGCCACCGGTTGCATAGCGCAGCGCGGGCGCGGTGGGATCGGCGAGGTCGAAGATCCGCAGGCCCGGGAACTCCGCGAACATGATACCCGTGCTGGATATCTGGAGGGTGTGCGCCGACGGGAACCCGTTGGGCAGCACGACGGGATGCGCCGGGTCGGCGATGTCAACGATCCGGCTGTCGAGCCCGTTCTGGTCGCCGTCGCACGTGTAGAGGTAATGGCTCCACGTGCGCACGTCGAACCCGGGGATGCCATTGATCTGAGCCGCGAGCCGCATGTCCGCAGGGTCGGTGACGTCCACGATGAACACCCGGTCGTAGTCGTCGCCGAGGATCGCATACAGACGCGCGGTGTTCGCGTCCCGGTAGACCACGACGTTGGTGAGGAGCACGCTGTTGGGGAGATTCATGCGGCCGGCCAGCGTGATGTCCACGTCCGCGCGCGCGGCGGAGACGCCGGCGCACAGCGCAAGCGCCAGGCTCAACCCACGAACACGGAGACAGAATGGCGGCATGGCGCAACTCTACGCCCGCTCCCATTACTTCAGCAATACCATCCGGCGCGTGTCGGCGTGGCCATCCACCCGCAGGCGGGCAAAGTAGACGCCCGATGCCACGGTGACGCCGGAGCGATCGGTGCCGTTCCACTGGACGTCGTGCTGACCGGCGGGCTGCGTGCCGTCGTAGAGCGTCGTGACGAGCCGCCCGGTGGCGTCGTAGATCGCGAGCGACACCTGCGACTCGCGTCCGAGCTCGTAGCTCACGCGCGTCGACGGGTTGAACGGGTTGGGGAAGTTCCCCAGCAGCCGGGCATCCGCCGGCTGCGGCGCCGGGTCGCGCACCGCGGTGGCCGGGGGGAAGCCCTCGACGGAAAACAGGAACAGGCCGTTGTCCCAGTCGGACACGTAGATCACGCCGTTGTCGGCGAACGGGTACACGCCGAAATTGCCGTCGTAGTTTTCGCCGGTGGACGCGTTGGTGTCGTAGGTATCGCGCAGCACCGGGTTCAGCGGATCCGAGACATCGTACACGCGGAAGCCGGCGGAGTAATACGAGACGAACGCGAAGTCGCCGATGATGTAGAGATTGTGGACCGTCGCGTTGGAGTCCCCGAAGGACTTCACCTTGGCCGGTGTCGCCGGGTTGGTGATGTTCCACACCGTGACGTCGGGGGTGGGTGACGTGGCCAGCTCGTCGCACAGGTACAGGTACTGTCCGTCTTCCGTCGGGCAGCCGCTGTGGTGGTAGGTGATGGTTCCGTCGGTGATGCTTCCCAGCAGCGAGGGGCTCAGCCGGTTGCTGATGTCGTAGAGGTTGGTTCCGGTATAACCATGAAAGTCGTACAGGATGTCGCCGATCGCGTAGCTGTCGTGTCCGTTTCCGACATCGGTGAGCCATTCGAACGCCGGTACCATCGGGTCGGCCCCGATGTCGTAGCACACCAGCCCGGGGACTTCACCGTAGAGATACCCGTCGGGGTGAACGGTCAGGTTGTGGTGCGATGGAAACGCCGCGGAGACGACCGGGTTCTGGATGTCAGTGATGTCGTACACGCGGCTCGTGGTGCCGGACCCGCTCCCGTTGCACGCGTAGACGTAGTGGTCCCACACCTTCACGTCGAAGCCGTAGCTGCCGTTGCCGGCGATCGCCTTGGCGAGAAACGGGTTGGTCGGGTCCTCGACATTGATGATGTAGACGCCGCCCCCGAGGTGGTTGCCCCAGTCGCCCATGATCGCGTAGTGAATGCCGTTCGGGTCGACGTAGCCCCACACGTCGCAGATTTCGTCCATGCCGGCGGGGAGGAGCTGGCCGAGCAGGGTGATGTCGCCGGGCGCGGCGCGGCCGGGCGCGGGCAGGGAGGCAAACACCATCATCACCGCGGCGATCGTGCCGCGGACGGGTCCGTTGGTCATGTGCGTTCCTTTCGTCGCGGCGCTACTTGAGGAGCACCATGCGTGTCGTCGTGCGGACGGAACCGGCTTCGAGGCGACAATAATACACCCCCGAGGCCACGGCACGGCCCAGACTATCGGTGCCATCCCACCGCACCTGATGGGTGCCGGCGGGCACGGTGCCGTCGACGAGGGTCCGGACCAGTCGCCCGCCGACGTCGTATACGTGCAGCGCCACGTTCTGCCGCGTCACCGTCCGGTACTCGACGGTGGTCGCCGGGTTGAACGGATTCGGGTAGCTCCGGAGCGGCTGCGCGGCCGACGGGGCGGGTCCGCGTACCGCCGTTGGCTGGCCGGTGTGTCCCTCGACCGAGAAAAGAAACAACCCGGTGGGGTGATCCGCAACATAAACGATGCCGCCGGGCGTGTACGGGTACGCGTTGTACGCACCGTTGTAGATGTCCGGCCCGGTTTCGTCCTGGTACGGAGACGTGTCATAGGCATCGGCGAACACGGGGTTGGCGGGATCGCTGATGTCAAACACCTTGAACCCCGCGGTGTAGTAACCCACGAACATCAGGTTGCCCGCGACATACAATTGATGCACGCGTGAAGTCGGGTCGTTGATCTCGCCCACGCGCGTCGGGGTGGCCGGGTTCGAGATATCGTAGATGACGATGTCGGGGGTGGGCGTGACCGCGTACTCGTCGCACACATACAGGTAGTTGTGATCCGGCGACTCGTCGCCGCTGTGATAGTAGAGCACCGACGGGTCGTCATCGCTTCCGATCAACGTTGGCAGCGACGGATTCGAGATATCCCAGATGTTCAGCGAGCCGCCGTTGAAGTCGTACAGACGATCGCCGCGCGGCGTGGAGTCGTGCCCCTGGTTGGCGATGTAGTACAGCGAGTCGGGCTGCTCCGGGCCGGCGGTGAGGTCGTACATGCGCACGCCGACGTACTCCATGAACATCAGTCCGCGCGGCGAGATGGAGATGGTGTGGCACGACGGCAGCGCCGCGCCGACCAGCAACGGGTTGCCCGGGTTGGTGATGTCGAAGATGCGCGTGTCGTTGCCGATATTGTTGCCGTCGCAGCAGTACAGGTAGTTGCCCCATACCTTCAGGTCGAACGCCGCCGCCGCGGTCTCGTGCTTCACCCGGAACGGGTTGGCGGGGTCGGTGGTATCGACCACCCAGAATCCCCCGAACCAGTCGCCGACCAGTGCGTACTGCTTGCCGGTAAACGGGTCCGAGTAGCCCCACACGTTGGTGATCCGCGTCGACAGCGGGAGCTCCACGAACCCCACGAGCGTGATGTCGCCGTACGCGGCGCGCGCGTCCGGCGCCGGCAGGCCGAGGCATGCGAGGGTGACGATGACCAGTATCGAGCGCAAACGCGGCATGGGGATGGGGCGCCTCATCTGCTGCCGGAGGCGGGCTTCGCCGCTTCCCGTTCGACCGTGCGTACCATCGCGGCCGCCCGTTCCTCGAGCGCACGGGCCTCGAGCGGCGGACCCGCGGGATCGGAGCCGGCCTCCATCCAGAGCGCGGGTTCCGGGGCCGCCGGGCCGAAGGTCGCGTCGGTGTCGTAGAGGCAATAGACGCCCGCGCCGGGGGGCGCCGGCGTTCCGGTCAGCGGGGCCGTCAGGCTGGCGCCGATACCGTCGGGATCCCACAGGTAGACGACCCGGCGGTCACGAAGCCTTGCTGCCAGCGACAGGGCGCGGACGTGGGTGTCGGCATCGGTTGCCCGCGTGAGCAGCACATAGGCGCGCAGGCGCTTGCCGGGGATATTCTCGAAAACCGACGCGAGCACATCCAGTCCGTCTTCGGCACCGGGGGCGGACGGCGCGATGACCGCGATGATACGAACGCTGCCGCGTCCGAGGTTCATGATCGTGGCGAGGCTGCTCAGATTAACGAGGCGGGGGACGAGTTGCTGCGCCGCGGCGGAATCGTCCGGCGCCGGCGAGGACTGCGCGCGCGCCACGGCCGGTAGCGCGATCAGGACTGCGAGCGCCGTGGTTGTAAGTCTGCTGCACTGCATGGCGGTTTGGTCTCGCGACGGTTCCCTGGCCCGGGGGCAGGGGCACATACGATTATAGCACCCCGGAGCGAACCCGCGGGGGACGATATGGTTCCGGCGCCGCGTGCCGGATGGTCCCGGTCTCCCGGTCTACCAGGCGACCGGTCGCGACGTCCCCATGCCGGGGCCCAGCAGGAGCGCGTTCAGCAGCAGACGCTCGGCCCCGTGGTAGTAGCCGCGGAAGTTCGGGATCGACGTGAACAGGATGACCTGGCCCGAGCCGACGCCGTCGCGCGTCGCGTAGGCCGTCTCGGCCCAGCGTGCCCGCGCCTCCTCCCACAGGAGACCCGAGAGGCGCAGGCGGTTTTCCGGCGCGAAACGCGCGGGGACCTGCACCGACCGGGTCACAAACGCCCGGTTTCCCATGAGCAGCGCGGGCAGGGTCGGTTCGCACCCGTAGCCGAGCCACTGTTCGGTATCGATATCGACCGCCACGATCGTGCCACGCGGGGCAAGTTTGCGCGCGATTTCGTCGGCGCGTTCGATGGCTTCGAACGCCGCGTCGTCGGCGTCGCCGGTCTCGCCGTCAGAGTCCTTCTTTTCCGCCTTCGCCGCTCGCGGCGGTTTCGCCTCCCACAACGACAGGCTGTCGATGGCCGGGTTCATCGCGTCGCGCGAGAGCGCGAGCGCCGCGTGGTACTCGGGGAGCTTCTTCAACACCTGCCGCCGCATGCGCGTGGGCGAGATGGCGACCGACGTGTCGGCGAGGAACGCCGCGCCGGCGCCCTCGGCGATCACGGTGCCGCCCGACTCGATCCACGCCTTCAGGCGGTCGATGCCATCGTCACCCAGGCTGCCCTTGTAGCCCTCGACACCGCGATAGTTGTCGGGCAGGAACAGCACGTTGTACTTGGCCAGATCGGCGCGGCCGAGATTGTCGATGTCGAGGGTGCTGGTGCGCATGCGCATGCGGCTGTCGAGCAGGTGCCACACCGCACCGAAGTTGTACGGGTTGATGCCGCTCCCCGCGACCAGCGCGATGTGCGGCGCCGTCAGCAGCGTGAAGTCGTTCCCGCCCGGGTCCGAGAAGCGCCCGCCGGCCAGGCCCTCGTCCACCCCGATGACGTCGACACCCGCCGCCTCCGCCATCGCGCGCAGCGCCGCGACGTCGAGCGCGGGATTGCCCGCCCGGCGCACGAGATAACTGCCCGTTGGCATCTCGACCTCGCCGGCCCGGAAGGGCTTGCGCGCGCACCACACATTGACATCGGTCTCGAACAGGCGCGCGAGCAGTTCATACGCGCGGTCGTCGCGGCCGTCGAACGCGAAGCCGACGCGCGCATTGTCGTTGCGCAGCGAGCCGGTCCGCTCGGACAGCGCGAACGCTTCGGTGGCGACCGAGGGCACCCCGTCCACATGGTAGGCCTCGAGGCCGTAGGCGAGTGGGAGGCACCACCCCGTGGCGTCGTAGAGCCGCGTGTCGTCGCGCGCGAGGATCTCCTTCTTTTCCGTCTGCAGAAAACCGGTGGCGATGCGGTTGTCGAACTCGAGGATGGCGTCGATCAGCTGCCGTCCCGGCTGGTCGGTGCGGACGATCGCGCTGCCCACCGGAATCGCGACGTCCTTCGCCTCGGTGCCGTCCCACTTGTCGGCGCGCGCGAGCTTGACGTCCTTCGTCGTGCGCAGCACCTCGATCTTCTGGTGCTCCAGCTTCTCGACCAGCCGGTCGAGCCGGGTTCGATTGGCGCCGGCCGCGAACACGTACGCCGATGCCTTCGCGCGCAGATTGTCCGCCTTCTGCTTCTGGTAGTCGGAGAGCAGTTCGCCGCGCCCGGCGGCGATGGCCATCAGGTCGGCCATCGAGCCGACGAACTGGTGGTGGACCGTCTCACGGTAGGTCATCACGGTGCCGTCGGGGCGCTTGACCTGCGAGCCGTCGACGCCGGCCTGCTCGAACAGGAAACCGATCGCGCCCAGATAGATCGCCCACGAGCTGCCGTAGCCGGGATACATCTCCTCGTTCCACTCGCGCGTGTAGTAGCTCCAGCCGAAGCGGTCGAACTGCGCGGCGTGCTCGCCGGCGACGCGGTCCCACCACTTGTGGATGTAACGCACCATGTGCGGGTTGAACGGCTCGCGCGGTGGTGAAATGAGGTAGGTATCCATCGGCCCCATCTCGTGGCAGTCGAGCATGTAGTGCGGCATCCACTCGAGAATCGCCGCCGTGCGCGCGCGCGACTCCGGGTGTACGAGGGCGAACCAGTCGCGGTTCATATCGAAGAGGTAGTGGTTGGTGCGCCCGTACGGCCACACGCCGGTGTGCGAGATGCTCTGCGTGTCCCAACTGGTGATCACGCCGTTCCACTGCGTGAGCTGGGTGAGCCAGCGCGTGCGGCCATCCGGATTTTCCACCGGATCGATGATGACGACGCAGTCCTTCAGGATCGCGCGCGAGGCGTCGTCCGTTCCCGCGGCCAGCTGGTACGCGAGCTGGATGGCGGCGTCGCAGCTGGAGAGTTCGTCGCCGTGGATGCCGTACGCCATCCACGCGATCGCGGGTGTGTGATCGATGATGCTCTGGATGTTCTCGCCCTTCGCCAGCCGACGGGGGTCCGCGAGTTTCGCGCAGTTGGCGCGGATTTCGTCGAGGCGCCCGGCATTCTCGTCGGATGCGATCACAAGGTACACCAGCCGGCGACCCTCGTAGGTCTCGCCCATGGTGTGCAGTTCCGCGTTGGGCAGACCATCCAGATACTCGAAGTAACGCACGATGTCCGCGTGCGGTGTTGGCCGCGACCCCAGCCGGTAGCCGAGGAAGTCCTCCGGCGAGCGGACCTCGGGGCGGTAGGCCGTTCCCGGCCAGAATTCGGCGTCGTAGGTGCCGCGCCCGGGCTCGGTGGCGGTGCGCATGGCCTGCAGGTCGGCCCCCGCGCGGGTGGCGGCCGGGTATACGAGCAGGATGACGAGAAGAGCCAGACGGCGAAGGTTGTCCATCGTACCACGCGTTCTGCTCGCAGTGGGCGAGTCAAGTTCTTGCTGGATATGTAGTTGGGGGGTCTTCGGTCCGGCGCCAGCTCGTCCCGGAGACTCGACGGGATGGCCGCCACGATACCCAATCTTGCCCCGCGCTGTCAAACTGGAGGAAACATGTAAACTTCCGGGCGCTGGGGTCCGTCTCATCCTCTGAAGTACGGTGACAACCGGCGTCGCGGGCGCGATGCCGGGGCGCCAGAAACAGCATGCTGAGGAGGGACGTCATGACCGGAAGACTGGTATCCACCATCATGGTGGCGGCGGTGGCCCTGGCGCTCGCGGCACCGGGTGCGGTGGCGAAGAAGCACGGCGAGCGGTATCACGAGGACATCCACGAATCGTTCGACGTGGGCAAGAGCCCGCGCCTGACGCTCAACAACGTGAACGGCGATGTCACCATCACCGGCGCGGACGTTGCGCAGATCGAAGTCGATGTCACCAAGGCCGCCGGCTCGCAGGAACGTCTCGAAGACGTGAAGGTCGAGTTCGAGCAGCACGGTGACCATGTGTCGATCGAGGTCGACTATGATCACGGCGACCATGAACGCTGGGACAACAACGACGGCGCGAGCGTGGAGTTCACGATCCGCGTGCCGCGCGGAACGCGCATCGACGGCGTGGACCTGGTCAACGGAGACCTCTCCATCGAGGGCGTGGCCGGAGCGGTGGATGCCGCGTCGGTGAACGGTGATGTGACCGGCGACGGGCTCGCGGGCGACGTGGATCTGTCGGCCGTCAACGGCGACGTGCGCCTCAATGCCACCGGCCCGGTGGGCTCCATCAAGCTGCACTCGGTGAACGGCACCGTGGAGCTCTCGGTCCCGAAGGACGCGAGCGCGCGCGTGAGCGCCAGCACGCTGCACGGCAGCATTCGCGGCACCGGCGACATCCGGGCCGAGAAGAACTATGTCGGGAGTTCGCTCAGCAGTGTGTTCGGGAAGGGCGAGGGCCGGATCAGCCTCGATACGGTCAACGGCAACATTCGTATCTATCGCGCCGGCGAGGCGCAGGCCGAAGAAGACTGACGCGGACGGGCGCCGGATGCCCGGCGCGTTGCGGCGGGTTCAATGACGGACGGGGTCATCGGTGCTTGACGAGCGCGATCTGGTGAATCGGATGCAGGCGGGCGACCGCAGTGCGTTCCGCGATCTCGTCGAGCGCCACAAGCGGGACGTGTACGGGCTCGCGTTCGACCTGTGTGGCAATCACCACGACGCGGAGGACCTCTCGCAGGAAGTCTTTATCAAGGCGTACCGGTCGATCGGAGGATTCCGGGCCGACGCAAAACTGGGCAGCTGGTTGTACAGGATCACGATGAATGCACACATCGACAGCAGACGCAGAAAGCCGGTCAAGGTCGTGAGCATCGACGCCCCCGTGGCCGCGGGCCACGCCACCGAAGCGCCGCTCGCGTTGCCCGCGGCGGCCGGGCCGGCGCCGGACCACGTCGCGGGATCGGCGCGTTTTCGCGACGACGTCGAGCGTGCGCTGGAGACGTTGTCCCCCCAGGAGCGCACGGTATTCGTTCTGCGCCACTATCACGACATGCGCATTCAGGAAATATCCGACTCGCTTTCCATCGCGGAAGGAACCGTGAAGAGCCTGCTGTTCCGGTCCGCCCGCAAACTCCGCGATCGTCTGTCCGGCTATCGCGACGGGGTGGGTGATTCGGCATGAAGCGCTGCGAAGAACTCCAGGGCTGGATGGCGGAAGCCCTCTATGGCGAGCTGGACGCGGACCGTGAGCGTGAGTTTGGCGCCCACACGGAAGGCTGCGCGGAGTGCGCGACGTTGTACGCGCAGATGCGCGCGACGCTGGAGACGATGAGTAGTCGCCGGCGTCCGGATCCGGGCTCCGATTTCTGGGATGGTTACTGGCAGCGGCTGGAAGAGCGAATTGCGCGCGAGCCGGCGGTTGCCGATGCGTCCCGGTTGGCGCGGCGGTGGTCACCCGGATCGTGGGGATACCGCGTGGCCGCCGCCGCGGTTGTTCTGGCCGCCGGAATCTGGATCGGACGCAGCGTGCTGGCGCCGTCACCCTCCACGCATACCGCCGTGCCGGTCGAGACCGCGCGCGACGAGGTGGCGGTGCACCAGCCGGCCATCGATGCTCCGGCATCCGAAGCGGGAGCGCAGCCGGACGCCGGACGCGCGCGGGACGGCGGGGGGCCGGTGGCGACGCTGGCCGCCTCCGGCAACGACGACGCCTGGCGTTACATCGACCGCTCGCAGGTGGTTCTGCTCGCGCTGCTCAATGGTGGTGACAGCGGCACGCATCCGGCTGACTACGCGGCGGCGCGCCAGCGCGCAGGCGTGTTGCTCGCGGAGGGAAGCGGGGTCCGGGACGGGCTCACCCGTCCCGAGGACCGGCGGCTGCGGCAACTGGTGGAGCAACTGGAGATGATTCTGCGCGAGATCGCCAATCTGGAGGCGGACAGCGATCTCGACGCGGTGGAACTGATTCGAAATCGCGTGGGCCGGGAAGGTGTGCTGTTGCAGATCGATCTGCAGCAGATGCGCGAATCGTCGCCGGAAAAAGTGGATGCGGGTGCGCGGGCACCGTCATCCGGGTTCTGAGGAGGAAGCGAAGCATGAAGAGCATCAGGTGGACAAACGGGTTGTGGGTGTTCGTGGTCGCGGTGGTCATGGCGGGCGCATTGATTCCGATGCCGCTGGTGGCGCGCAGCGACAATGCGCGCGACGCGTACGAGAAGCTCCAGAACCTGATCTACGACGAGCGCTACGCCCAGGCATACGACGCGGCGAATCAATTCCTCAAGGACTACGCCGACAGCCGCTGGACTGAGGCGACCGAGTTCTGGCGCTGTTACGCGCTGCAGCGCTCGACGCGCGACTACACCCAGTCGTTCGACTGCTACGCGCGTTTCCTCGAGAGCCACCCCGAGGGCAAGTGGTCCGATGATGCGCGTTCCGAATATGTCAAGCTGGCGAAACGTCTGTCCGACGCCGGTGACCCGCGCGGCAAGGCTGCGCTGGAGGCGCTGGCAGCCGACGGCGCCGGCGGTGAGAGCGACTTCAAGATGTCGGTGTTGTGGGCGCTGATGGACAGCGGGGACGAGGATCTGCCGATGGATACGGTGAAGGATATCCTCAAGAACTCGCGCGATCCGGAGGTGCGCCGCAACGTCGTGTACGTTCTGTCCGGCGTCGACGATCCGCGCGCGACCGACATGCTGATCGAGGTGGCGAAGACCGATCCCGATCCGGAGGTGCGGCGCCACGCGATCTATGCGCTGGCCGACAACGCCGACGAGGACCGCGTTCTCGACGCGATGGTCTCCATCATGAAGACCGAGCAGGACGCGGATATCCGCCGGCATGTTCTGTACGCGATTGCCGAAACCGATCGCGATGACGTGATCGCGGTGCTGGTCAGCGTGGCCGAGAACGATACCGACGGCGACGCCCGCCGCGCGGCCACCTTCGCGCTGGCCGACGTGGAAACGCCGGAGGCCACCGCGGCGCTGGAGGCCATCCTGGAATCGTCGCAGGACGAGGAGTTGCAGAAGGCCGCGCTGTACGCGCTGATCGATCGCGACGACGTGAACATCGTTCCCGCGCTGAAGAAACTGGCGCTCAAGAAGCCCACTTCGGGCAGTGATCGCGAATTGCAGCGCGCGGCGGTATTCGCGCTCGCCGATGTCGACGATCCGTCGGTGGTCCCGGTGCTGAGCGAGATCGTGAAGTCGTCCGACGACGAAGAAGTGCGAAAAGCGGCGTTCTACGCGCTCGCCGAGCACGGGGGCGACGAGGCGGAATCGGTGTTGCGCATCGCCGCCCTCGACAGCCGCGACGAGGAACTCGCCCGCGCGGCGGTGTACGCGCTCGCGGACCTGCTCGACGACCAGGAGGCGGTCGAGTTCTTCATGGACGTGTACCGCAAGTCGCCGTTCGAGGAAGTGCAGAAGGCCGCGCTGTACGCCGCGATGTCGAATGCCGGCGACGCGTCGGCGCCGGCGCTGGGGCAGATGCTCGACGCCCAGAAGGATCCGGATCAGCGCCGCGCCATCGTGTTCGCGCTGGCCGAGATCGAGTCGGAGGAGTCGGTCGCGATCCTCGCGCGCGTCGCAAAATCGGACGAGAACAAGGAAGTCCGCCGCGCGGCCGTGCAGGCGCTCGGTTCCATCGGCACACCGTCGGCCAAGAAGGCGCTGCGCGAACTGCTGGAAGAACGCTGACGTCCCCGCGGGACGCGAACCGGCTAGCGGTAAAGTTCGGCGCCGCCCGCCTTGAACTCGCGCGCCTTGTCCGCGAGGCCCTCCTCGAGCGCGGATTCGGCGGTGATTCCCTTCGATTCCGCGTACGCTCTCACGTCTTCGGTGATCTTCATCGAGCAGAAATGCGGGCCGCACATCGAACAGAAGTGCGCGGTCTTCATGCTGTCCTTGGGGAGTGTCTCGTCGTGGAATGCACGCGCGGTTTCCGGATCCATCGCGAGGTTGAACTGGTCCTCCCAGCGGAACTCGAAACGCGCCCGCGAGAGCGCGTTGTCCCACTCCTGCGCGCCGGGGAAGCCCTTGGCCAGGTCGGCCGCGTGCGCGGCGATCTTGTACGCAATCACGCCCGCCTTGACGTCGTCGCGGTCGGGAAGCCCCAGGTGTTCCTTGGGCGTCACGTAGCACAGGAGCGCGCACCCGCTCCAGCCGATCATCGCGGCACCGATGGCGCTCGTGATGTGGTCGTAGCCGGGGGCAACGTCGGTGGTCAGCGGCCCGAGGGTATAGAACGGCGCCTCGTGGCAGTGCTCGAGCTGCAGGTCCATGTTCTCCTGGATCAGGTGCATCGGCACGTGGCCCGGCCCCTCGATCATCACCTGGCAGTCGTGCTCCCACGCCTTCCGGGTCAGTTCGCCGATGGTCTGCAGTTCCGCGAGCTGCGCGCGGTCGTTGGCATCCGCGATCGACCCCGGGCGCAGCCCGTCGCCGAGCGAGAACGAGACGTCGTAGGCGCGCATGATCTCGCAGATATCATCGAAGTGCGTGTAGAGGAAGCTCTCGCGGTGGTGCGCCAGGCACCACGCCGCCATGATCGACCCGCCGCGCGACACGATGCCGGTGGCGCGGTGCGCGGTCCACGGAATGAAGCGCAGCAGCACGCCGGCGTGGATGGTGAAGTAGTCCACGCCCTGCTCGGCCTGCTCGATCAGCGTCTCCTGAAAAACTTCCCACGTGAGATCCTCGGGCTTCCCGCCCACTTTCTGCAGTGCCTGGTAGATCGGGACGGTACCGATGGGAACCGGCGAGTTGCGCACGATCCACTCGCGCGTGTCATGGATGTTCTTGCCCGTCGACAGGTCCATCACCGTATCCGCGCCCCACAGCGTGGCCCAGCGCATCTTTTCGACCTCCTCATCTATGGAGGAGGCAACCGCGCTGTTGCCGATGTTGGCGTTGATCTTCACGCGGAAGTTGCGGCCGATGACCATCGGCTCGAGTTCCGGATGGTTGATGTTGGCCGGGATGATCGCGCGGCCGGCCGCGATCTCGTCGCGCACGAACTCGGGCGTGATCAGGCGCGGGATGCGGGCGCCCAGCGGGCGGCCCGGGTGCTGGTGGTTGAGGACATCGCTGCGGCCCACCTGCGCGTGGGCCAGCGCGCCGGAGTGTCCGTTGCGGCGCGCGAAGTCGGCCGCATAGGCGTCGCTGCGTCCCAGGTTCTCGCGGATCGCGACGTATTCCATCTCGGGCGTGACCACGCCCCTGCGCGCGTAGTGCATCTGCGTTACGCGCGCGCCGCCGCGCGCCCGGCGGCGTTCGCGCTTCAGGCCGGGAAACGGAACGGGACGGCCGTCGCGTTCGTAGTGGCCGTCACGCCCGGCGTAGAATTCCACGTCGCCGCGCTCTTCGATCCACGCGCCGCGCACAGCGGGCAGCCCCTCGCGCGCGTCGAGGCTCGCGGACGGATCGGTCCACGGGCCGCTGGTGTCGTAGATGCGCAGGCGCGGGTTGTCGGAAACGCTCCCATCCGGGCGCACCGTCGGCGTCAGCCCGACCTCGCGCAACGGGACGCGGATGTCTGCGCGTGATCCGGTCACGTGGACCTTGCGGGCGGAGGGGAAGTGGGCTCCGTAACCGACTCCATTATCTTTCGTTCCGGCCATTGCGACGACACTCCTTGCGCGCCGGGTCGGGCGCGGGTTTCCGGGGGCAGAGACAGCGGAGGTATGCGGGGGGGGACAGGCGCGCGCGCCCCGCGTCAACTGCCCGAAATCATACGGGTAGCGAACGCGGGGCGCAACCTCGGATGCGGGGGACTACAGGCGGGCGCCGTCCGGGTCGCGCAGGAAGTCACCCTCGTCGCGCGAATGGCGGATGGCCTCGGCCATCAGGCGTTCCAGGTGTCCCTTCACCTTGACGAGCACGAGTTGATCGTCGTCGACGACCACCACGAACATCTCGCGAATCGTGTCATCGTTGGCCCGGTACAAAAGCCACACCCGCTGGTTCTCCTCGTTGACGCGAATCGCCATCTCCCAGCCGTCGGCCTGGAGCTCCTCGAGACGCGACGGCGTTTCGATGCGCGTCGCGTCGGCCTGGCCTTCCAACTGGTAGACGGCGACCTGGACGCGGCTCACGTCGCGCAGATATCCCCGCGCCTCGTGCGCTTCCGGGATGAGCCCGGTCACGGTGCGCGCCAGCGCCATGGTCATCGGGCCGAGCGACAGTGTGACGTTCTTCTTGAAACCAACGTCGGGCATCTGGCCCGCGATGTCCTGTTTGACCTCGGTCAGTTCGGGCGCCCACATGCAGCCGTTGGCCAGCGGAAGCGCGACGAGCACACCGGTCAACAGCACTCTCCGGATATGGGATGGATGCATGGTGGTTCCTCCATCCGTCATCAGTTGCGGATTTTCGATTCGACCTGGATCTTGTCCAGACCGTCGATGTCCAGGTGGTCGCCGATCTTCGCAACGTCCTCGGGCCGGATCGTACCCACGATGTTCACGAACGCGGCTTCGTCGTCGTCGCCCACCGCGATCACCAGCACCCCGTCAATCCACTCCGCGTTTTTCGACGGTCTGAAGTACACGTCGACGTGCTGGTTGTCCTCCCGCACGCGCACGATGCGCTCCCAGCCGCTGGCGTCGAGGTGCTTCGCCGTGTCGGATCCGGCGGCGAGCAATTTCGTGATGGTCTCGGGCGTTACGGCGTAGACGCGCACACGCACCAGCTTGAGGCTTGCGATCAGGCTCTTGAGCTCGGGGTCATCCTCGCCGATGAATTTGCCCACCAGGCCGAGCATCGGGTTGCGCAGGTTGACCTCGACCTTGGCGTCCTGGCCGAGTTTGTCGAGGGCGGTGAAGTCCACGTAGCCGGGTTCCGTGCGCAGCGCCGCTTCCTTGTCTTCCGCGGCGATCACGGGAGAGGCGGCGGCCGCGAGGAGCAGCACGAGTGCGAAGGCGTGTTTGATGCGGTTCATTTGATTTCCTCCGTTGCTTGGACGTACACCCCTAGGAGCGTTCGTGCGGCGGTTTGGTTTCAACAATTCCTGATTTTTCCACGGCGCGGCGCAGGGGCGGTACGATGCTGCCGTCGAACACCTCGTTGTCGAGTGTGCGTTCCACCGTGCCCACCAGATGCTTCTCGAGAATCTCATCGGTGACAATCTCTCCGGTCATGCGCGCATAGCGATTGAGGTAGGACAGCGCGAGCACCGTTTCGCGGGCCGCCTCGGCGACACCCGCGCCGGCAAGGTCCGCCCGCGGCGTGGGCGCCGGGCTCCAGCGCGCGGTGGCCACCAGCGCCACGAGGGCGGCGGCGGCCAGCGTGGCGGGGAGCCAGTCGACGATGCGGAAGCGACTGCGCGCCGGCGCCGGGGCCGCGACGATGCGCGGCGGCTCCGCAATGGCACGCTCCGCGGCGGCCAGCACGGACGCGGGCACCGGATGGTTGGGGAACGCGCGCAGCCCGGCGAGGACGCGCGCGGCCATTGCGACCTCGCGCGCACACGCCGGGCACGTGGCGGCGTGCGTTTCGACGGCGTCGCGCTCGGCGTGCGCGAGGCCGCCGTCGTCGCCGTCGAGGAATGCGTCGATGCGCTCCTCGACCCATGCGCAGGTTACTCTGGATGCGTCAAACGGCATGATCGAACTCCCGGCGCACCCGGTCGCGCAGCCGGCGCCGGGCGCGGTGCAGGTACACTTTCACGGTTCCGAGCGGCATTTCCATCGCCTCGGCGATCTCGTTGTACGAAAAGTCCTGGATCTCGCGCATGACGACGATGCTCCGGTAGGGCTCTTCCAGTTCCGCGACCGCGGCCTCGAGCAGCGAACGCAGTTCGTCGCGCTCGGCGCTGTCGGCGACCGGCCCCGTCTCCTGCGCCGGGATGTCGACCTCGGTCCCATCGGTCCCGTCCGCGAAAAGGGACCGTCGCATCCGCCGCCGCCGGCTCGCGTCGATCACCAGATTGCGCGCCACGGTCATCACCCATCCGTGTACCCGCTCCGGATCGATGGTCTCGCGGTGTTTCCACAGCCGGATCAGAACCTCCTGCGTCACGTCCTCCGCATCCTCGCGGCAGCGCAGGGTGTGGAGTGCGTACGAGTAGATCTTCCCGCCGTGCTCACGGGCGAGTCTTTGGAACTCGTGGCTCATGACGCAGGGAGAGGACGTTCGGGGTCTCGGAAAGGTTACATCCGTGTGGTACCATCCGGGCTGGCCATGGAGGTCGCGTGTTGAACTCATTGCATTGCAGCGCTTTGGTCGGTTTGTCTGGTGTTCCGGGTGAGGTTGCGTGATGGGGCTGCGGCTGCGTTACCTGGGGTGCGAGGGCGTGCTGGTGCGCGGTAGCGGGCAGGCGGTCCTGATCGACGGTCTTTTCGGGGCTGAGGCGGCCCCGTTCGGCATGCCGCCCGACGCCGACCTCGACGCACTCCGGCACGCGAAGCCCCCGTATGCGGGGGTCGACGTTGTGCTGGCGACGCACAACCACGAGGATCACTTCGCGCCGGCGGCGGTGGCGTCGTACCTTGAGGCCAGCCCAACGACGCGGTTCGTGTCGACGCCGCAGGCGGTCGAGCAGTTGCTCGCGGCTGCGGGACCCTCCGTCGCCGATCGCGTGCACGCCGTGGTGCCGCGCGAGGGTGAACGGCAGATCATGGACGTCAATGGCATCCGCGTGGAGTCGTTCGGGCTGAGTCACGGCAAGGTGAACTACGCAGACGTCGAACAGCTCGGGTTGATCGTGCGGCTCGGAGGGATGTCACTGATGCATCTCGGTGACGGTATCATTGACGAGAAGTCGATGCGCGCCGCCGGCGTTCTGGACGAAACCATCGACGTGGGCGTGCTGCCGTTCTGGTTTCTGACCTATCCGTTCGGAAAGCGTCTCGTGCAGCGTGGTTTTCGACCGCGGGCATTGTTCGCGGTCCACGTGCGCGTGGCGGAGCGCGACGAGATCGTGCGTGAGATCGAGTCGTGGATCGTTGCCACGCCGTTGATCGAGCCGCTCGCGCGCTACCGCGTGGACGAGGACGCGCGCGTCATCCGTGTTCATGACGACGAGGAGGAATGAGCCATGCAGATTCGAGGAATGATTGTGTCGCTGGTGTTTGCGCTCGCCGCGGGATCCGTCGCGGCGGCGGACAACCCGCCCGCGCCGGGGTTCGACGCCGCGGGTTCGGACGCGCGCGCGGTGGAGATCGCCGATCGCACGATGGACGCGATGGGTGGCCGGGCGCGTTGGGACGCGGTGCAGTGCCTCGCGTGGGAGATATTCGGGCGGCGGCACACGTGGAACAAGTGGACCGGCGACTACCGGCTGGAAGACGGCGACCAGCTCGTGATCATGAACATCAACGACGGCCAGGGTCGCGTGTGGAAAGGTGGTGCCGAACTCGAGGACGGCCCCGAAAAGGCCGGCGCGCTCGACCGGGCCCGTTCGGTGTGGATCAATGACGCCTACTGGGTGTTCATGCCGTACAAGCTCAAGGACACCGGCGTGACGCTCAAGTACCTGGGCGAACGCGCCGCCGAAGACGGCCGCGCGGCCGATGTGCTGGGCCTGACGTTCGCGGGTGTTGGCGATACGCCGGAGAACCGCTACGAGGTCCTGGTCGACCGCGAGACGGGGCTGGTGTCGCAGTGGTCCTACTTCGAGAAGGCAACCGATACCGAGCCGCAGATCACGAGTGCATGGAACAACTGGCATGACTTCGGCGGCATCAAGCTGGCTGAGCGCGACGGACGCCGCGCGGTTACCGGTATCCGCGTTTCCGCCGATGCCTGCCCGAATGCGTTCAAGGCGCCCTGACCGGTTGCGATGAGCCGCACGCTGTTCTTTGCGCTGGTGGTGCTGGTCTCGCGGCCCGTCCTCGTCTGTGCGGCGACGCCGCCCATCCGCATGGTCGCGCACGGAGACGTTCCGCCCGCTGCGCTGCAGCGGCTCGAGACGGAAGCGCGCGCGGCGTGCGAGCGCGCAGCGGACTGGCTGGGTGTGGAACTCGCGCCCGCGCCGGTTGTCTGCCACATCTATCCGACGCTCGAGGCCAAGGGCCTCGATACCGGCTATACGTTGCCGGCGCATTCGCTGCCCGCGGACGGCGTCGTATACGCGGTGGCCGAGAGCGGGTTCGAGGGTGAACTGGCGCGCGAGGTCGCGTCGGTCGTGCTGTGGCGCGCGCTCGGCGTTGCAAGGCTCGATGTGCTCACGGAGGGGATGGCGACGGCGTGCGCGCAGTCGTGGTATGGCCGTGGCGCGGAATACTGGGCGGCTCGGCTCGCGGCGTTCGACGACGCCGGCGAACTGGGGTGGATGTTCTCGAACCGCGATTTCCACGCCGAATCGCCGCTGGTGCGGCGCGCGCTCGCGGGCGCGTTCGTATCGTTCCTGGTCGAAGAACGCGGTGCGCGCGGGGTGCTCGCGATGTGGAGCGCCGGCGCGCCGTCCGCGGACGAGAGGGCCCGGCTCGAGTCCCGGTGGCGTACCCACCTGGCGGCGTTGCGCCGCGCGCATCCGGCCGGCCGGAACCGGCGCAGCCTCACCGGATTTCAACGCGGGTTCTGTTTTGCACACGAGGGCTACCGGATTCGGGACGGTTATCTCTCGGCGGAGGCTGACGGCGCGCTCGCGCGCCTGCGTGACATGGGCGTCAATTCGGTGTCGCTGACGCCGTTTTCGTTCCTGCGTTCACCCGGACGTCCCGCGCCGCTGCCGTTCTCGAGCGGTCCGGGCGCCGAAAACGACGAGAGCATCGTGCACGCGGCGGCCTGCGCGCGGCGTCTGGGAATGACCGTGGTGCTGAAGCCCCACATCTGGGTGCGCGGTGGCTGGCCGGGCGAAATCGCCATGGCGGGCGAGGCGGAGTGGACGGCGTTCTTTGCGTCTTACACGACGTGGATGCGACACTACGCACTGCTGGCCGAGATGCACGGGATGGATGTGCTGTGCGTGGGCGTCGAGATGTCAAAGGCGACCGTCGGTCATGAGCGCGAGTGGGTGCGCATGGTCGCGCAACTGCGCACGGTCTACTCCGGGGCAGTGACCTACGCGGCCAACTGGTGGGAGGAATACGAAGAAGTGTCGTTCTGGAAGGACTTCGACTACGTCGGAATCGACTGCTACTACCCGCTTGCATCCGATACCAGCGTCACCGATGCCCGGCTTGCCGCCGCCGCTGGCGATGTGCTCGATCGTATCGAGGCGCTCGCGGCGCGTTACGGCCGCCAGGTTCTGATCACCGAGGTGGGGTTTGCCAGCCGGCGCGCGTCGTGGATGGCACCGCACGACGAGGGGAATGGGCGGGACGACGTGGACGTGCGGGCCCAGGCGCGTTGCTACGACGCGTTCCTCGGCGCGGTGAGCGGACGCACGCGCATCCAGGGCGTCTACTTCTGGAAGTGGCCCAGTTTCCTCGCGGATGGCGGTCCCCACCACGACGGGTTCACGCCCAACGGCAAGCCGGCCGAGGCGGTGGTCAAACGCTGGTTCCTGGGTCCGCTCTCCCGCTGAGGTCAGGGAACGTAGGTGATGCCCTCGGGATTTCTGCCCACGTTGAATGTCTGCACCGTTTCGCCCCGCGCCACATCCACCACGGACACGGAATTGCCACGGCCGTTGGTGACGAAGCAGCGGTCACCGGTGGGCGTGATCACCAGCCCCACCGGAAATTCACCCACCTTGATCCGGCCCGATGGCTCGCGCGTTGCGCGGTTGAACAGCGCGATGTCGTTGCTCAGGGCACAAGTCACGACGACGGTGGCGCCGTCGGGGGTGATGGCCGCGCGAATCGGATTGCCCACGCAGCTGACGGTGAGTTCGCGCTTGTGCGTCTTTACGTCAAAGATCGAGAGCGTCTGCACGCGGCGGTTCACGGTCCATACCTCGCCGCCGTCGGGCGACACCGCGAGCCCTTCACAGGAGTGCCCGCTGAAGACCGTGCGTTCGAGTTCGCCCCCGGCGAGATTGATCATCGACAACGTGCCCGCCGCGTAGCTCGTCGCGTACAAGGACTTCTCGTCCGGAGACAGGGCGATGATATGCACGCCGTCGTCGCGGACCTTGAACGTGCGTTTCGTGGCCATGGTGGCCAGGTCGAGTTCGACGATGGCCCGTGACGCTTCGCACGTGACGTACATGGTCTTGTCGTCGCGCGTGATGATCAGCGCGTGCGGTTTGAAGCTGGGCTTCATGTTGACGCCCTTGACGCGCACGCCGGTGGTGAGATCGATCACCGATACGGTGTTGTCGAGTCCCTCGAAATCGGCCGTATAGGCAAAGCGGCCGTCGTGCGACGCCACGACATCGTGCGGATCGCCCGGCACCGTCACCGAGAACAGCGGCTCGCAGGTGAGGCCGTCGAACGCCTGCACCATCTTGTCGTCGCGGGACACCACCAGCACCTTGGGGCCGGCCAGCACGGGCTGGGCCGCGATTACGCACGCGGCGAAGAGACAAATCATGCGTCGTACCATGTTTACAATTCCTCCGTTGCAGGGACTTTTCGCATTATACGACGCGGGCGCGGCCTCGATCCGAAAAATCTCGCGGGCTCAGCGCGTCAGGACCAGCGCGATGCTGCCGGTGGTCCCGGTGGGGGTGTTACGGCCCTCGAGTACATGAAACACTTCGGTGGCGATCGACGCCTCCTGGTTGATCGCGAATGAGAGCGAGGCGATGAACTTGAGCACGTCCTGGTTCGATGGCGCGGTGGTGGACGACACATCGAGGGCTTCCGGTGTCACCGTTGCATACCAGCCCTCGACGAGCGCGTAGCCCGATACGCGCTGGCGTGCGCCGCCGAACTGCGCGGTGAAACCGATATCGTCGGCCAGGGGTCCGCCGCGCACGCGGTACGCCATCGCGGCGCTGGCGTACAGTGCGTGCAGACTCGCGCCCGCCTGCAGGCTGGCGAGCAGGTCCGGGTAACCGGTGCCCAGCGCCGGACCGCTGTTGTCGGGTTCGCGGTCATAACCGAGTGGCACGGTCCCGACGAGATCGATCGCGACCGGGGTCCGGCCGGTGCGGAGCGCGCGGCGAACCCCGAGCGAGAGATCGCTGAAGCCGGCGTTGGTCACGTCGATCTCGCGGATCAGATCGGCGAGTTCGCTGATTTCGGTTCGCCGTGACGTCAGGATCTTGAAGGGGAGGTAGCCGATCAGCGACAGCCGGTCGCTGATCCCGTACTCGAGATAAGTCGCTATCGCCACCTCGCGGTAGGCGGCGTCTTGCACGAGCGGATTCGCGGTCAAGAGGGGCACCGGGTCGCCGTGCTCGTTGAATTCGGATGTGGTGTAGAGATAGCTGGCGGAAATCTTGAGGAAATGGCCCCCGCGCGGCCGGACCCACGGCCCGCCGCGGGCCGGGAGGGCCGACGCGGCCAGAAACGCGGCCGCGGCGGCGAACGCCAGCAGTGGGCCGAGGCGCCCGCTAACTGTATATAGACATGAGAGTTTGACCGAACCCATCCCGATGGTTATAATGACACCAGTTTGGTCCGGTATCCCGTGACATGCCGGGGCGGCCGGACCGGTTCAGCCAATATACATTTTGCGAGGGAATTTTACGCAATGATTACCGTGACCGACAACGCCGTCCAGGCCATCCGGGACTGTATCGCCGCCGAGAACAAATCCGTCGACTCCGCCTTCCTGCGGGTGGCGGTGAAGGGCGGTGGTTGCTCCGGGCTGATGTACAACCTGTCCATCGACGAGAACGCCGCCGAGACCGATCTCATTATCGAGAACGCGGACGTGCGCATCGTGGTGGACAGGAAGAGCAAACTGTTCCTGCATGGACTCACGCTCGACTACACCACGGGCCTCAACGGCAAGGGATTCGTATTCTCGAACCCGAACGCCAAGGCGACCTGCGGTTGCGGCGAATCGTTCACCGTCTAGATTTTTCTCTCTGGCCCGCATTCGGGCCGATCAGCCGGACTCAAAGCAAACGGAGGAGCCCAAATGGCGTTCACGCTTCCCGATCTTCCCTATGAACACAAGGCACTCGAGCCGCACATCGATGCGCGCACCATGGAGATCCATCACGGCAAGCATCACAAGGCTTATATCGACAATGCCAACGCCGCCCTCGAAAAGCACCCCGAGCTGGGGAGCAAGTCGGTCGAAGATCTGCTGCGCGATTTGAACGCGGTGCCCGAGGACATCCGCACCGCGATCCGCAACAACGCGGGCGGACACGCCAATCACTCGCTGTTCTGGACCGTGATGAAGCCGGGTGGTGGCGGAAAGCCCTCCGGTGATCTGGCGGCCGCGATCGACAAGGCGTGCGGCAGCTTCGACGCGTTCAAACAGCAGTTCGAGACGGCGGCCAAGACGCGCTTCGGCAGCGGCTGGGCGTGGCTGTCGGTCAAGAAGGACGGCTCGGTGGCGGTGTCGTCGACCCCGAATCAGGACTCGCCGCTCTCCGAAGGCATGACGCCGATTCTCGGGCTGGACGTCTGGGAGCACGCCTACTACCTCAACTACCAGAACCGCCGGCCGGACTATGTCGCCGCGTTCTGGAACGTTGTCAACTGGGCCGAAGTCGAGAAGCGTTTCAAGGCGGCGCGCTGACGCGTCCGGCGATGAGCGAGCTCTCGAAGCAGCATTGTGTCCCGTGTCGCGGGGGCGTTCCTCCTCTCAAGGGGGACCTCCTCGCGGTGATGGGACAGAAACTCGGTGGCGGCTGGAAGGTGGTGGACGAGCACCATCTCGAAAAGTCGTACGAGTTTGCGGATTTCGCAACGGCGCTGGCGTTCACCAACCGTGTGGGCGCGATCGCCGAGGCCGAGGGGCACCACCCGGACATCCATCTGGCATGGGGGCGCGTGGGTCTCACCATCTGGACGCACAAGATCGACGGGCTCACCGAGAGCGATTTCATTCTCGCGGCCAAAGCGGACGACGCCTACCGCGCATGACCTTCAGCGCCGAATTCGACGTCCGCTTCGGCGAGATCGACCACGCCCGCGTGGTCTACTATCCGCGCTTCTTTCATTATTTTCACCAGGCGTTCGAAGAGTGGTTCGGACACGCGCTGGGCGTCAGCTATCCGGACCTGGTGTTGAAGGAGAACGTCGGTTATCCGAGCGTTCGCGTGGAGACCGAGTTTATCCAGCCGCTCCGTTATGGCGACCGCATCCGCGTCGACCTGGAACTCGCCGATATCGGCCGGACCTCGATCACGGTGCGCTACACGCTGATCCGGCTTGCCGATGGCGTGATCAGCGCGCGTGCCACCATCAAGAACGTCGCGATCGACAACGACACCTTCAAGCCCGTGCCGATTTCGGACGCGTGGCGCGAGCGGTTCCGGCGTTTCATGGAAGCCTAGGGAGAACTGCGTTGCGCGCCATCTACTACGAGCGGCACGGCGGCACCGAGGTGCTGCAGCTGGGCGAGCGTCCGGCCCCGGGGATGGGGGCCGGCCAGGTCCGCATCGACGTGCACGCGGCCTCCCTCAACCATATCGACGTTTTCCTGCGCCGCGGCATGCCGGGGCTCAAGATCGCGCTGCCGCATACGCCGGGGTGCGACGCGGCCGGTGTCGTGAGCGAGGTGGGCGCCGGCGTCACCGGGTTGACGGTGGGCGACCGCGTGCTGCTGGACCCGTCGATCGTGTGCGGACGCTGTGAGTTCTGCCGCCGCGGCGACGCCAGCCTGTGCGTGAACTACTGCCTCATCGGCGAGCACACGGGTGGCACCCTGTGCGAACAGATCGTCGTGCCGGCGGACAACGCGGTTGCGATTCCCGATACGATGTCGTTCGAGGACGCCGCCTCGCTGCCCCTGGTGTTCGTCACCGCATGGCGCATGCTGATCACGCGCGGCCGGCTGCGGGCGGGCGAGGATATCCTGGTCCTCGGCGCGTCGGCGGGGGTGGGGATCGCGTGCATCCAGATCGCGAAGGTGGCCGGCGCGCGGGTGTTTGCCGCCGCCAGCACGCCGGAGAAGCTGGCCGTGTGCCGCGACCTGGGCGCGGACGTGCTCATCGACACCTCCCGCGAGGACTTCGCGCGCCGCATCCGCTCCGAAACGGGCAAGCGGGGCGTGGATGTGGTGGTGGACTACGTGGGCCGGGACACCTGGGTCAACAGTCTCAAGAGCCTGGCGCGGGGCGGGCGGTTGGTGACGTGCGGCGCGACAACCGGCTATAATCCCGAGGAAGACCTCAGGCACGTATTCTATCGCCAGCTGGAGATCATCGGCTCGACCACGGGGTCGCACAACGAGTTGATGGCTGCGCTCAAGCTGGTTTTCGAGGGCAGGATGAAACCGGTGGTGGGAGCGGTGTACGGTATCGAGGATACCGTCGCCGCGGTGCAGCAAATGGAAGAACGGCGGGCGATCGGGAAGATCGTTATTCGCATCAAGGAACAGCCATGAAAGACACGCACGCAGAGATTACCCGGGTCACGTTCGGCACGCATCCGTCGCGCTACAAGCACTGGAAGCTCGAGGTCGACGGACCGGTGGCGTGGCTCAGGATGGACGTGTCCCCGGACGACGGGCTGCGCCCCGACTACAAACTCAAGATGAACTCGTACGACCTCGCGGTCGACATCGAACTCGACGACGCCGTGACGCGTCTGCGCTTCGAGCACCCGGAGGTGCGCGTGGTGTGCATCGAGAGTCTGAACGAGAAGGTGTTCTGCGCCGGCGCGAACATCTTCATGCTCAGCACGTCCACGCACACCCACAAGGTGAATTTCTGCAAGTTCACCAACGAGACGCGCATCAACATCGAGGAAGCGACGGCGAAGAGTGGCCAGAAATACGTGGCGTCGCTCAACGGCGCCGCAGCCGGCGGCGGCTACGAACTCGCGCTGGCGTGCGACGAGATCCACCTGGTCGACGATCGCAGTTCGGCGGTCAGTCTGCCCGAGGTGCCGTTGCTCGGCGTGCTGCCGGGTACCGGCGGCCTCACCCGCCTGGTCGACAAGCGCCGGGTGCGCCGCGATATCGCGGACGCGTTCTGCACCATCGCGGAAGGCGCCAAGGCGCGCAAGGCGGTGGAGTGGGGGCTGGTGGACTTTGCCCACCCGAAGTCGGGCTATGCGGAAGCGGTTCGCGCGCGTGTGGCTGAACTGGCGGGTGGCGGCAACGACGCGAAGGGCATCACGCTGGACGACGTCGAGCCGGAAGTCGACGGCGACGTGCTGCGCTGGAAACACGTCACGCTGGAACTGAACCGCGCCGAGCGGCAGGCGCGCCTGGTGGTGCGCGGACCGGAGGCGAAGGACGCCGGGATCCCGGCCGACCCGGCGGCGCTGGGGGCCGGCTGGTACGCGCTGCGCATGTGGCGCGAACTGCGGCGCGCGATGCTGGAGCTGCGCTTCAACTGCCCGGAAATCGGGCTCATCACGCTGCACGTCGAGGGCGACGCGGCCGCGGTGGTGGCGCTGGACGCGGCGCTCGAAGAACGCCGCGACCACTGGTTCGTGCGCGAGACGCTGCTGCAGCAGGGGCGCACGCTCAAGATGATCGACGTGACCGCCCGCACCTTCTTCGCTATAATCACGCCTGGCACGTGTTTCGCCGGCAGCCTGTTCGAGATTGCGCTCGCGGCGGATCGCTCGTACATGCTCGATGATCCCGGCAACGCCATCGTGCTGACCGGAATGAACGGTGGCGTATTTCCCATGGCGCACGGGCTGACGCGCCTTGAGAACCGCTTCTACGGCGACCCCAATGCCGTCGAGCGCGTGCTCGCCCGCTGCGGCGAGCCGCTCGCTCCGGAAGCCGCCAGGGAACTCGGACTCGTTACCGATGTCTTCGACGATATCGACTGGGAAGACGAGATTCGGATCATTCTGGAAGAACGGCGCTCGCTCTCGCCGGATGCATTGACGGGCATGGAGGCCAACCTCCGCTTCGTGGGCCCGGAAACCATGGAAAGCCGCATCTACGCGCGGTTGTCCGCGTGGCAGAACTGGATATTTACCCGACCCAACGCGGTCGGCGAGCGCGGCGCGCTTACTTCCTACGGAAAGCCGTACTCGCCTGAATTCGACTGGAGCAGGGTGTAGCATGGACTACAAAGAGCTGATCCCCAACAACGTCAACCTCAAGGACAACGTCAAGCTGTTGCGCGCGCTGGAGCGCTGGCATCCGCGCTTCATGGAGTGGTGGCGGGATCAGGGGCCGGTGGCGTACCAGGAGAGCGAGATCTATCTGCGCACCGCGGTGAGCGTGGATTCGTCCGGCTGGGCGGTCTACGACTACGTGCGCATGCCCGAGTACCGGTGGGGCATCTTCCTCGCGCCGGTCAAGGGGGAGCGCCGGATTCATTTTGGCGACTACATCGGGGCCGAGTGCTGGGAAGATGTTCCCGGCGAACACCGCAACGAACTGCGCCGTTTGATCGTCACGCAGGGTGACACCGAGCCGGGTTCGGTGGAGCAGCAGCGCCGGCTGGCGCTCTCCGCCCCGTCACTGTACGACATGCGCAATCTGTTCCAGGTGAACGTCGAGGAGGCGCGCCACCTGTGGGCGATGGTGTTCCTGCTGCACTCGTATTTCGGCAAGGACGGCCGTGATGAGGCCGAGGAGATGCTGGAGCGGCGCTCGGGCGACGAGGATTCGCCGCGCCTTCTGTCGACCTTCAACGATCCCATCGACGACTGGCTCGACTTCTTCTGCTTCGCCACCTACACCGACCGCGACGGCAAGTACCAGCTGGGATCGCTCGCGGAGAGCGCGTTCACACCGCTGTCGCGCACGACGCGCTTCATGCTGACCGAGGAGGCGCACCACCTGTTCGTCGGCGAGACCGGCATCGCGCGCACCATCCGGCGCACCGCGCAGCTGATGCGCGAGAACGAGAGCGAGGACGTGCGTCCCTTCGGGGGCATCCCGCTCGACATCATCCAGAAGTACATCAATTACTGGTTCTCGGTGTCGCTCGATCTGTTCGGTAATGAGGACTCAAGCAACGCCGCCAACTATTTTGCCCACGGGCTCAAGGGCCGCTTCAACGAGGCCAATCGCAAGTTGTACCCGGACGCCACCGCGCGCGAGGGCAACTACCAGTACACGGTCTTCGACCAGGATCGCGGGCAGCTCGCCCAGCACGAGATTCCCATGCGCCGCGCGATGAATGCGGTGCTGCGCGACGCGTACATCGACGACTGCGGCCGTGCGGTGGCGCGCTGGAACAAGATCCTCGAGCAGGAGGATTGCCGGCATCGCATGAAATTGCCGTCGGACCGCTTCCACCGCGAGGTGGGGACC
>DASUGO010000221.1:0-16505 GCA_036273975.1 Candidatus Krumholzibacteriia bacterium | reverse complement strand
TCCATGCGCGTCGCCTTGCCGGTGACGCGCGCCGCGTCGGCGCGCTTGAAACCAATGCGCGACACGGCCTCCACGGGGAAGCGGATGATGTTGTCTGTCTTCACCTTGCTCTTGTTGCTCATGAACTGACGATCACGCCGGCCGCGGTCAGGCCGTTTTGCGCGTCTTTGCCTTCGATTTGGTCTTGGCCTTCGTCCTGGCCGTCGCGCCGGTCTTCTTCTTCTCCTTGGCAACCGCCTTTTCGGCCGTCACCTTCTCCATGGGCTTCTTCTTGCCCTTCGCCTGCTCGATGCTCTGTTTGAGCGCGGTCATGATATCCACCACTTCCACCTCTTCCTCCTCGATGGCCACGATCTCCTGCCCGGCGACCTTGGCCTGGATCATCTCGCGCACGGCATCGTTGTACTTGTTCTCGAGCTTCATCGACGACAGCGATGTCGACATGGAATCGATGAGACTCTTGGCCAGCTTGAGTTCATCCTTGTTGGCCTTGTGCGATTCTACCAGAGGAACGTCCTCAATTTTTCGAATTTCCTTCGGATAGCGCATTTTGTAAAGGACGATTCCGTCCCCCTTGGGCGCGATCATCACCACGTCTTCGCGATCGCGCAGCACCACCTTGCCCACGCCGAGTTTTCCACTGTCGCGCAGCGCCGACGACAGCAGGGAGTACGTCTTGGCCGCGACGTCGCCGTCGGGGCCGGCGTAGTAGGGAGCGTCGTAGAGCGTGGGATCGATCTCAGAAGCGTCGACGAATCCCTCGATGTCGATGACCTTGGTGCTCTTGAGCTTGAGCTTGTCGAGGTCGTCCTTCTCGAAGATCACGTACTGGTCGGGTTCGTACTGGTATCCCTTCAGAATCTCGTCGTTTTCCACAGAATTGTTGCACTTCTTACAGCGCTTGTCGTAGCCGATGCGGCCGTTGCAGTCCTTGTGGATCTGGTTGAACGAGATGGACTCCCCGGTGTCGACCGCGTTGTAGATGCGGACGGGAATGGTCACCAGGGAGAAGCGGATATGACCCTTCCAGATGGATCGTAAGGCTGGCATGACGGTGCTCCTTCGTGTTTTTCCGGCGGCCAAAGCAACGTTGCCGGTTCTCAAAGCTTTGCGCAGGGGGGTGCCGCTGTCAAGATATGTTCCGGTGCGGGGTTAGCGCCACAGCCGGTTGGGCTGTGTCCCGCGCAGAGGGCAAGATGTGGGCCACCGGTGTTCCGCCGGGTGGCGGTCAGCGGGCGCCTGATCGGGCGGTGCGGTTGGCTTCCGCACGGGTGGCGGTCAGCGGGCGCTGGTCTGGGCCGCACGGGTCCTGTCGGTCAGCAGCCCATCGTGTTCGGGTCGACCGCGCCTCCGCACTAGTCTCCCCTCACACGTGGGCGCCCGCTGACCGCCACCCGTGCGGAAAAGCCCGGAAACCCGTGCGGCCTCTCTGCGGGTTACTTCGTCACCCGGCGGATCGTCTGGCCGCGGACCAGTTCCGCCCATGGTACCGTCTCGCCGTCGATGACGATCTCCTTGAAGCGCACCGGCAGCCCCTCGGCGGTGGCCATGTCAGGGCCGTCCATCACGTGGTAGTGGATGTGCGGTTCGGTGGTGTTGCCGGAATTGCCCACCAGCCCGAGGACCGTGCTGGAATCCACCCTGTCACCCACCTGGACCCGCAGCGACTTCGGTTGCATGTGGGCGAGCACCGAGAACTCACCGTTGCCGTGATCGATGATGACCCCGTTGCCGAGCGGGTGCGCCGGGTCCATTTTGCCCGGTTGCTGATCGGGGAGGCTGTCGCACATCCACACCACGGTGCCCGCGCCGGGTGCGAGCACTTCCTCGCCATAGCATAAGTAGTCGGTGAGCTTCGATCCGTCCCCGGTGTGGGTGGCGTCGTTCTTTTCGATCAGCACATCGGTGGCGAAGCGCTGGCTCTTCGAGGCGGCGTGGTAGTTGTCGTCGATGAAGCGGCCGCCCCATACCACGAACCACTCACCGCGGAACGGCAGGTCGAGCGTGGTCTGGGTCTGATAGTCCATTTTGGTGCTGGGGTATTCCTGCGGTGTATCGGGCTGGACGGCGAGACCGGTGACACGCCCGTCGGGTGCGAACGCCATCAATAGCAGCAGCGGCGCGTCGGAGCGCGAGAACTTGCAGCGCGCACGGTAGACCCACATGGTGCGCTCGCGGTCGACCGTCTCGTTGAGTATTTCCTCCAGTGCGCCGATCTCCACCCGGATACCGGTGAGCATCGCGTCGAAACGGACCGAATCGCCCATGGCGGCGCGCATCGCGTCGTCGAATTCACTCCACAGCGGGCCGGACTCGGCATTCGCGACGTGCGGCGTCAGTGCGCGCGCCTTCGCGAGGGCCGCCGCGGAATCGATGGGGGCGTCGGCGGCGCGGGCGGCGGTGAACGTGGCGAGCAGAACGAGCGCAACGGCAAGAATTGATTTCATACGCGCAATGATAGCATACCCAGGCGTGTGTGCGGTGTGACAACAAGTCGCGCGCGTGCGACACATCGCGTGTTGCTCATTCTGTGAACGTTGCTACATTGGAAATGACATTCCTCCCGGGGTGCAGCGGACGGTGTCGTGTGTCCAAACAAGGAGGATTGTCATGTCGCTGCGATCGCTTCCGGACGAATCCATTCTCTCCCGCATCCATGAGCTTGTGCGCCGCGAACGCGGGATGACGTTGCGCATCCTCGATCACTGGCGGAAATCGAACGACGCAAGCTCCCCCTGGTGATGGGTTATTCATCGATGTTCGACTACTGCACGCGGGGGCTGGGATACTCGGAGTCGGCTGCGGTGCGCCGCGCGCGGGTGGCGCGCTGCATGCGCAACTTCCCGGAGGTGCGTTCGATGCTGGAGACGAACGAGATCAACCTTTCGACCGTCACCATGATTGCCCGGTTTCTGAATCCGGAAAACCAGGACCGGCTGTTGCAGAGCATCCGCGGGTGCTCACAGGCGCAGGTGCGGGAACTCATCGCAAGCCTGGAACCGCGCCGCCGCCCGGCGGATGTCATCCGGCCGGTGGCGGTCAGGCGCACCATACCCCCGCCGGTGCCGCTTCTGGTGGTGCCGCTTCCTGCGACGCAGCGTCCTGAAGAGACTCCTGCGCCGGCGCGAGGCCTGGCTGTCGCACACAGTGCTTGTGAAAGTAATGCTTACCGCCGCAGCGGCGGTGATGTTGAACGCGCGCCGGACGGGGCGGCCGAGCCCACGCCGGCCGACGGGGTTGGCGGTGCGCCGGTGAACGTGACGAATGGTGGGCCGAACGAACCGGTGCTGGTGCGTGCGGTTGAAACCGAGTTGTGCACGCGTCTGTCCTTCACCGCGAGTGCGGCCTTCATGGGCAAGCTTGACCGCATCAAGGCGCTGGCGTGGCACCGCCTGGGCGGGGATCCGTCGCTGGAGACGGTGTTCGAGATGACGATGGCACTATTTCTGGAAAAGAACGATCCCGTCCGGCGCCGGGAACGCCGTCAGGCGCGGGAGCGGAGAGCAGCGGCGCGGCCGGCGGCCGATCTCGCGTAGCGGTGGTCCGGGCGCGACGCGAACCGCGACATCACCGCGCAAGGCACACATGCAAGCCGACCTCTATGCATCCCCACGATCCGGACGCATGCGCACGAATACCGGCTCGCGCAACGTTTCGTTGGGCGTGAACGTGCCGTAGGCCACTTCGCACCACAGTTTCGGCTCGAGCCACGTCGTCTCCTTGTCATCGATCGGTTTTTCCTTGATGGGGCGTTTGCCCTCGGGAACCTGCTTCAGTTCCTTCAGCACTGCGTCGAGTGTCTTGTCATCGAACCCCGTCCCTACCTTGCCGAGATAATGATACGCGCCATCGCGCGGCTCCGCGATGTGCAGCGCGCCGAATGTCGCCGCGCGGTCGCCCTTGCCCGACGTGTAGCCGATGATCACACAGTCAATGGTATTGCGCGTCTTGATCTTGAGCCACGCGTCGTTGCGCCGGCCGGGCGTGTACGTGCTGCCCGCCTTCTTGGCCATGATGCCTTCGAGGTGCATCGCACCCGCGGCGTCGAACAGCGCCTGACCGTCTTCCACGGTCTGGCTCACGCGGTACGACGAATCGCGCTTGATCGCGTCGGCCATCCATTCGCGCCGGCGCTCGATGGGCTCGTTGACGAGCGGGCGTCCGTCGAGGTAGAGGCAGTCGAACACGTAGCACGCCGCGGGGTGCTTCTTGCGCGCGCGCTCGATGGCGCCCTCGGCCTTCTGGCGCATGCGGTTGATCACATCCTTGAAGACCGGCCGGCCGGCGGGGTCGAGGCACACAATCTCGCAGTCGAACAGCCCGCACGTGGCGCTGAACGACGAGGCCGCGTCGACCAGTTCCGGGAACGCGGCCGTGATGTCGTTCTGGTTGCGCGAGAGGATGCGAACCACGCCTTCGTCCAGCGCGACCATCGCGCGGATCCCATCCCACTTGACCTCGTAGATCCAGTCGCCGCGCGTGGGAACACTCTTGGAGAGTTCGGCGAGCATCGGTTCGACGCGTTCCGTCAGCCAGTCGGTCTGCGGCGTGTCGACACGCTCGAGGATGTTCTCCTTGTTGCGGGTCGGAATGATGCGGTACTCGCCGGTGAGTCCGCGACTCGAGAGCCGCACGTACATCGAGTCTTTCTTGTTCTTGGTGATTTCGTAGCGGCCGGCCGCGTACACCCACATGTCGCCGCCGCCGTACTCGCCCTTCGGGATGGTGCCTTCGAAGGTCAGATACTCCACCGGATGATCCTCGGTCTGCACCGCGAGCCGCTTGATCCCGGGCCGCGGTGGCAACCCTTTGGGGACCGCGTAGGAGCGCAGCACACCGTTCATCTCGAGACGCAGATCATAGTGCAGCCGCGACGCGTGGTGGCGGTGGACGACGAAGCGGCTGGTACCTTCCTCGCCTGCGACCGGGCCGGGTTCGGGTGTTTTTGTGAACTGGCGCTTCTTCGCGTAGGTCTCCAGTTGCTCGGGCGTCTTGTACTTGCCAGACTTTGGCAGCGAACGCCGCGCCGTCGGCGTGGAGCGGTGGGTATGCAGCTCCACCGCGTAGGCGTCGATACCCTGCCACACGTCGCCCTCGCGCTTGACGATATCGGGAACATTACGCACGTGGAATGCACGCACGCCCTCGATCTGGTGCAGCTGCTCCCAGCGCAACGGCATCGACACCGTCGCGCCCGGCAGCCCGCGCACGCTGTACGCGCTCACGATGGTCTGCGACGGACGGTTGCGGTAGATGTCGATCAGGATCTTGTTGTCGCGCTGGTTCTTCTGGATGCGCAGCGTGCACGTTTTTGCATTGGCCGCGACGAACGGCTTTGCAATGGACTCGGTCGCCTTGAATACCGTATCGAAGTCCCACCTCGGCTCGATGGGCGCCACCACGTGCAGCCCCTTGCGCCCGGTGGTCTTGACGAACGTGTGGTAGCCGTGCGCCTCGATGGCCTCGCGCAACGCGAGGCCGGTGTCGGCGATAAGCTCCCACGGCGTGCCGTCGGGCGGGTCGACGTCGAACACAAAGTAGTCCGGGTTGTCGCGGTGTTTCACGTGGCAGTGCATCTGGTGCATCTCGATGCACGCCAGATTCGCCAGCCACACCAGCGACGCCTCCTCGGTGGGGACGAAGTAGCGGATGGTCTTCTTTTCGTCGCCGATCTCGGCGCCCTCGATCCAGTCCGGCGCCCAGTCGGGGAGGTTCTTCTGGAAGAACGTCTCGCCGTGGATGCCGTCGGGGAAGCGCACCAGCGACATCGGCCGTCCGGCGATATGTGAGAGAATGGTCGGCGCGATGGTCAGGTAGTACTGGATCAACTCGGCCTTGAGCACGCCATCCTCGGGCCACAGAACCTTTTTGAGGTTCGACAGCTCGATGGTGCGCTTGCCGACTTGAACGGTCTGGGCGGAACGGGCCATAATGTCATTATAGAAGGAGACCGTGATGAACCTCTACGCCGGAACCAGTGGATATTCCTATAAAGAGTGGAAGGGGTTTTTCTACCCCGAGAAGATACCCAATGACGAGATGCTCGCCTTCTACGGGGGAAAGCTCCCGGCGGTCGAGATCAACAACACCTTCTACCGTCTGCCCAAACGCGAAGTCCTCGCCAACTGGGCCGAGCAGGTTCCCGCGGATTTCCGTTTTGCGATCAAGGCCGCCCAGAAGATATCCCACATGAAACGGCTCAAGAACGCGGCCGAGGAGACCGACTACCTGATGGACGTCGTCGGGGAACTGGGGGAGAAGCTCGGCGTCGTGTTCTTTCAACTGCCCCCCAACTTCAAGCAGGACCTCGATCGGCTGGGGGCGTTTCTGGAGACCCTGCCGGAGAAGATCCCGGTGGCGTTTGAGTTCCGGCACAGCAGCTGGTTCGAGGACCCGGTGTACGAACTATTGAAGAAGCATAACGTTGCGCTGTGTCTGGCGGATGCCGACGACGATCTCGAGGTGCCGCTGGTGCGTACCGCGGACTGGGGATACCTGCGCCTGCGCCGTCCTGGCTATGCAGCCGAGGAGCTCCAGCAGTGGCGGACCTGGGTGAACAGCCAGAAATGGAAGAGCGCCTTCGTCTTTTTCAAGCACGAGGATGCGGGCGCCGGGCCGAAGATGGCGACCGAATTTCTGCGTCTCGACGCGTGACCTCCTTTCGCTCCAATCCCTCACGGACTTGAAAGAAGACGGCGCGGTATGGTATAAATGAACATCTGAAATCCCCCCCCGGGGCGCATTCCGGCCCCACCACGCATTGCAAAATTTAACCGGAGGTTCGCGTCATGAAACTGCGATACTCTCGGTTTGTCTCCCTGCTCGTTTTCTCGGCGATGATCGCGGCAAGTGTCGCGGCGTCGGCGGGGGTCACGCTCCAGGGAACTCCCGAACCGTCGCTTGACGTCAACGCCGCGCAGGCGTTGCAGTCGGCCGCTCCGGGAACGCCACTGCTCAAGTTCCCCGGAACGCCGATCCTTACGCCGGGCCTCACCGGGCCGGCCATCGAGTGCGCCGACTTCGATGACAACGGCACCCACAACGGCGGCTATCTCTTCATTCCACCCGATCCGATGAATGCAGCCGGTCTTGCCCACGTGGTGACGATCGTCAACTGCATGATCGAATGGCGGCCGAAGAGCGCGCCGATGGACACGCCGCAGGTCATCAGCAGCCTCGACGCGTTCTTCGCCGGTACGCCGGGCGCGCTGGCGCTCGGAACCCCACCGACGAATATCTACGACCCGAAGGTCGACTACGACCAGTATTCGGGCCGCTTCATCGTGGTGTGTCTGCAGCGGGTGACATCGCCGGCTCTGCAGTCGCGCATCCTGGTGGCGGTGTCGAAGACCTCGGATCCGAACGCCGGCTGGTGGCTTCATTCCATCAACTCGACATTGACCATCGGTGGCGTCGCCCGCTGGGCCGATTATCCCGGCCTCGCGTGCGACGATGAGGCGGTCTACATCACCGCCAACATGTACAACGCGGCCGGCACGAGCTACGGCGGTTCGCGCCTGTGGATCGTCCAGAAGGCGGCGACCTATGCCGGCCCGGACGGCAGCATCTCGTCAGCGGTGTATGACGCGTACGGTCTCGCCGGCGCCGCCGGCTTCTCGACGACGACGATGCCGACGCACATGTGGGGACCCGAACCCGCCAACGTGGGCACGTTCCTCGTGAGTTACTCGGGACTGAGTGACGGTACCAACGAGTACCTCGACATCATCCGGGTCGACAACCCGACCGGGGTCCCGGCCTTCAACTTCCAGCAGTTCATCGCGGGTAACTGGGACAACACGGCGATTACCACGCTGCCGGATGCCCCGCAGCTGGGGTCGGCCCGGCTGATCGAAGTGAATGACCGCCGTGCGCTCTGCGCGGTGTGGCGGAACAACAACCTGTACATGACGACGACCGGTATCGCCGTCGCCGCGCCGGATGTGGGCCAGACCACCGCGCACTGGTTCCGTATCAGCACGGTCAATCTGGGCGCGCTGTTCACGGCGGACCACGGCAACGTGGGTGCCGAGGACCTCGGGGCCGGCACGGCCACGTTCTTCCCGGCCATTCACGTCGACATGTGCGACAACATGGCCGTCGGGTTCTCGGCGTCGAACGCGGGCATCTACGCCGGCGCCTACTACGCGCTGCGCGGACTGGGCGATCCGGCGGGCACCATCCAGAATACGAGCGTGCTCGCTCTGGGGACCGACTACTATGTGCGGACGTTCAGCAACCTGGCGTCAGCCCGCAACCGCTGGGGCGACTACAGCGGCCTGTCGCTGTGTCCGGTCGACCAGACGACCTTCTGGGTCTTCAACGAGTACGCGTGCACGCGGGGCACCCCGACCACCGTGAGCGGCGTCACCGAAGACGGCCGCTGGTGCACGAAACTCGGAAAGTTCACACAGTGTCAGCCACTCGCCGTGGCGATCACGTCGTTCAGCGCCCGTTACGTGGACGGGGCAGTTGCCCTGCGCAGCACGTTCCGCTCCGACGCGGGCGTGCAGAAGGTCAACGTCTACCGCGCGAGCGGCAACGGCGCCCTGCGCCTGATCGACGAGGTCTTCGATGCCGACGGTCGCGGATTTGCCTACAACGACCTCGAGGTCGAACCGGGCAATTCCTATCGCTATCAGATCGGTGTTGCCGACACCGACGGCGAGTTCCTTTCGCCGGTCCAGGACGTCAGGGTGCCGGAGATGGCGGCGTCGCTGGGCCAGAACACGCCGAACCCGTTCAACCCGACCACGCGGATCAGCTTCACGCTGGCGGCGCGTGGGCACGTGACCCTGTCCGTGTACGACGCCAACGGCCGCCTGGTGCGGACGCTGGTGGACGACGTGCGCGGCTCGGGCACGCACGGTATCGAGTGGAACGGCCGCGACAACGCGGGCAGCACGGTTGGCTCGGGCGTGTATTTCTATCGCCTGACGGTTGGCAACCACAGCGAATCCAAGAAGATGGTGATGCTGAAGTAAATTCAGCGCGCCGCTTGTGTGACAACGGCCCCTTTGGCATGAATGCCGGAGGGGCCGTTGCTGTTTCCGGGAGCGGTTTCCCGTTGCTGCCATGAGGTCTTCGAGCGCGTGGCGGACACCTCGGCTGGGCGCGCAGAACGCCCGGGCGCCATTCTGTGGCGTCCGTGCGCCATCCTGGGGTTGGCCCGCCCACCGAAGCATGCTACAATTATCAACAGCCTTGCTCGAATTGATTGCCAGTCACGCGGTCAACCACTCAATCAGGAGGAAACGGAATGCGGTTCCCAGCTCTTCACGCCCTCGCTGTCGCACTGACAGTGAGCTGGCTCGCTGCCCCGGTGTTTGCGGGCGAGATTCGTCCCTACGCCGACCCAACCCCGTCCGTGGGTTCGGGCGTTCCGGCGAGCGCAGTCATTCCCGGGACCGTCGACGCCGCGCCGACGAAGCCCGTCAAGGGTCAGCTCCCGCCGATGAACGCGCCGTTGCTTTCCGGTCCGGCCATCGAGTGCTTCAACTTCAACTCCAACGCCACCTATAACAGCGGATCCATCTTCATTCCGCCGGATCCGATCTGCGCGGCCGGAGAGGATCACGTGATGAACATTGGCAACGTGATCATCGAATGGCGCCCGAAGGTGGGCATCGCCGACACGCCGGAGCACATCGACGATCTCAAGGGGTTCTTCGCCACCGGGCTCAGCGCGCCTGCCCCCAACCCGGGCCCGGGGACGTCGCTGGGAACCGTCGGATACGACCCCAAGGTCATCTATGACCAGTACGCCGACCGTTTCATTGTGATCATGCTCGAGCGCTGGGCGACGCCGACCAACGCGTCCAACCAGTCGCGCATCCTGGTGGCGGTCTCCAAGACGTCGGATCCGAACGGTGGCTTCTGGTACCACGCCATTGACTCCAAGCTGAACATCTCCGGATCCGACACCTGGGCGGACTATCCCGGACTTGGCATCGACGACAAGGCCATCTACATCACCAACAACATGTTCACGTTCCCGGGCAGCTACGCGGGCGTGCGCCTGTGGATCATCAACAAGACCCCGACCTACAACGGCCCGGACAACAGCATCGCCTACACGGTTCACGATCCGTACGCCGTGGGCGTCGCGACCACCACGCAGCCCTCGCACATGTGGGGCACGCTCGGCAACGGGTCCACGGGTCAGCCGCTGGGGACGTTCCTGGTGAGCTATTCCGGGCTGACCGACGGCACCAACGAGTACGTTCAGGTGGTCGAGGTGACCGACCCGCTGGGAGCACCGATCTTCACCCAGCAGTACGTGTTCGCCGGCGACGTCGAGAATGCCGCGGTCGCGCAGCCGGATGCACCGCAACTGGGAAGCGTGTACGCCATCGAGACCAACGACCGCCGTGCGCTGAGCGCGGTGTGGCGCAACAACCAACTGTATACCTGCGCAACGGTGGTTCCGGCCGCGGGTGCAGATGCCAACCAGGCCACCGCGCACTGGTGGCACATGAACACCACCAACCCGGCCATCTCGCTGACCGAGCAGGGGCACGTGGGGGGCGAGGATCTCGGTGCGGGGACGCACACGTTCTTTCCGGCCATCAATGTGGACTGCGACCTGAATGTCGCGATGGGTTTCTCGGCGTGCAACGCCAACATGTACTGCGGCGCGTACTACACGACGCGTCTGGCCACCGACGCGGCGGGCACCATGAGTGCCACCGGCACACTGCAGGCGGGCACCGACTACTACAAGCGTTTCTTCAGCGGCACGCGCAACCGCTGGGGTGACTATAGCGGCCTCTCGCTGTGTCCCACCGGCGAGTCCGACTTCTGGGTGTACAACGAGTACGCCGGCCCGCGCGGGACTCCGACCAGCGGTACCTACGGGTCCGAAGACGGCCGCTGGTACACCAAGCTGGGCAAGTTCCGGGTGAAGGCCCCGACCGCCGCGGGCGATACGCCGCTGGCCGCGCGCCTCGCGCAGAACGTGCCCAACCCGTTCAACCCGACCACGTCGATCTCGTTCACGCTCGCTGCGCGCGAGCACGTCACGCTCGCCATCTATGACGCCGGCGGCGCGCTGGTCAACACGCTGGTCGATGAGGTTCGCCCCGCGGGCGCCAACGACGTCCAGTGGGACGGCCGTGACGCGCGTGGCAACACGATGAGTTCGGGCGTATACTTCTATCGCCTGACCTCAAACGGAAAAACCGAATCCAAAAAAATGACGCTGCTGAAGTAGTCCGCGTCTCTTTGGTCAGAAGGAAGCCCGGTCATCGAGTCTGGTGAAGACTCGGTGGCCGGGCTTCTCTTGTTGATGGGAGCAATATCCCGGGTAGGCCGGCCGGGTGCCGTTTCTCAAGTTGGGCAGTTGCCCGGATATCAGGTTGGCACCCAGCCGCCACCCGGGAGCCTCGTTTGAAGACATTGGGATGATATCAAAGTCCCGAGGCAATCACTAGTTTGAGGCGATGAGCGGTGGGGGCGGGCGTCCTGGCCGGTGAAGAGAAGGAGGCGAGTCGTGGACAGGAAGCATTATGCCGGGATCGATCTGGGGCAGCGGTTTCACCAGGTGGCGGTGGTCGATGAAGTCGGCCAGGTGGTGAGAGAGCCGTTTCGGATCGGTCGAGGCCGTCGCGGAGTCGAGAGCCTGATCGAGCGAGCGGGTGTGGAGATGGCGCAGTTGGTGGTGTCGGTGGAAGCCACGGCGATCGTCCGGGGTTCATCGAGGAGCACTTTGCCGACAAGGTTGTGACGGCCGAGCACGCCCGCTTCCTCGACACCGCGTTCGCGAATGCCCGGGCGGCGACCGAGTCGAAGCGCTGGCTCCTGCTGCTCCTGCTCGTCAAGTACGTGTTCAGAATGCGGCCAATGGGGAACTTTGGTGCCAGGACGATCGTGCAGCAGGCGGCCAATGGCGAGTGGGAATCCATGAATCCCCACTACGTGCGCGACATGTTGCTTCGGGGTGTTTCCGATCACCCGGCGGCCGTCGCCGAGGTGCTCCGCCGGCAGGTCAATCAGGGGGTCTTCTCGAATGGGCAACTGAACACGGTGCACCGAAAGGACGTGTTCGAGTTCCTCTCGGGTGTCGAGGGCGACATTCTCTACCTCGACCCGCCGTACGCCGGGACGAGCGCCTACGAGACCGCGCTTCGACCACTCGATGCGATGCTGGAGGGACGGTTGCTGCGCTCAGAGCCCAGCCGGTTCAGCGGGGCGCAGGGCACCGGCGTGCTGGAAGCGCTACTCGAGACAGCCGAGCGCTTTCCCGTCTGGGCGATCTCGTATGGGAACGCCGAGACGGACCTTGAAGGACTGGTGCGAACGATCACGCAGTTCCGGCCGGTCGTGGTGGCGGAGGCCTTTCGGTACACGCATCTCACGGGCTTGAGTGGCAGGGAACACCGCGAGAAGAACCGGGAACTGCTCGTGGTTGCGAGAAAGGAAGTTCAATGAACACTGCCGTTGAAAAGCTGACCGTCCAGGAGATCGGTGTCGAAAAACTGACCCCCAATCCGTGGAACCCAAACCGCATGAGCGAGTCCATGCGCCGAAAGCTCAAGGTGTATCTCGAGCGCGAGGGTTTGTGGAGCCGCTGGTCGTTCGATCACTCGGCGAGGGCTATCAGATTCTCGGGGGATTCCACCGCTGGGAGATTGCGAAGGAGTTGGGCTACGCAACCGTCCCGTGTGTCGTGGTTCAGGTCGACGACAAGCGGGCCAAGATACTGACCATCAACCTGAACGAGATGAAAGGGCAGAGCCTTCCCACACTCCTCGCGAACCTCGTTCATGACCTCTCGAAGGAACTCGTGCTGGAGGACCTGGAGAAACAGTTGCCATACTCGCTCGATGAGCTCAAGGACTCCCTCGACCTGTTGAAGATCCCGGACGGACTCGCTGACTTCCTGACGCAGGAGTCGGAGCGACAGGCTCGCGAGCGGCCACAGATTCTGACATTCGTCGTGGAGGACGCAGACGCCGTTGAGCGAGCGATCGAGGCCGCGAAACAGCGGCGCGGGTTGGGAACTCGGGGGAAGGCGTTGGTCGCAATTGCCGAGGTCTATCTCGCGGGATCGGAGGATGAACAATGAGCAGCACGAACACCCGACTTCTCGCGAAAGAACAACCGCACCACGTGCGTGCCTTCGAGCACTACTACGCGCTTGGGGAGCAGCGAAGCTACGGGCGGGTTGCGGTGGAGTTCTCGGTCGCCACGAGCACCGTTAAGCTCTGGGCGCGGTCATTTGGCTGGCAAGAGCGCGCGCGCGAACGCGACCTTGAGATCGCGCGCGAAGTGGCGGATCGAACGGTGACGGGCGAAGTCGATCGACGCGAGCGAAGTCTCCAGATCGTTCACATGGCACTTGTCCAACTCGCGAAAGCGATCGCCGAGGGCGCCATTCGCATGACGTTGTCGGACCTCGATAAACTAATTCGGCTCGAAGCATTTCTGATCGACGAGCCGGAGTCGCGGCATGAGCTTGTGGTTAGCGAGCTGAGAGGCAAGAGCGACAAGGAGTTGCGCGAAATCGTCAGACAGGAGGTGGATGTTCTCGGAGAGATTGGGATCGACGCTGGGATGGACGGTGGTTAGGCAAGCTGGTCTTGATATAACGTCGATACTTGACACTGGTCGAGAAGCGGATAAACTCCTCTCGGGAGACTAGGGGAGTCAGCCTGCCATGAACGGGCGGCATTTTGGGGAGCCAAGCGTGCCCGGTTTCGCCACGCTTGTTTTCGATCGAGGATCGGCAGCTGCAACTAGGGTGGCGTTCGTGTCGCCGCGGAACCCGGGGCGGTTCAGGTCTGTGCTGGCGCGTCCGTGCAGCCTTAATTTTGTGCGTCGCTGCACGAGATGTTGCGAGCCAACTAGAGAGGAAAGTCATGGAGATAAGACGCAAGTTCCTTGTCGGGGTTGTGTCGGTGCTTCTTGCACCGTCTTCGGTGCCTCTGCTACACGCTCAACCGTCGGCTGATTCGTCCGGCATACGGAAGTCGCTTCTCAATTGTGAATTGGTTGTTCGTGGGACAGTCGTCAGCATTGACGGGGCGATGGTCCCATATGAGCAGATAATGGGGGCGCCACCAGATCGTGCGACATTTCCTGTCACGATCCTAAGAGTTAGCGTTGAGTCTGTTCTTAAGGGCACGTGGGAAGCCAACGTATTGCAAGTATATGTGCCAGGGAATCCGCAGCTTGGCTCATACGTGGACGGGATCAACTATCACTATGACCTCGGTGAGGAGGCTATCTTCCTGCTCCAGTATGAGCCGGACCTGCAGTCCGGGGGCTTCGTGCTATGGGGGGACCATCGAGTGCTACTGAAGCGGTCCGGGAGGTGGGTGCCGCGCGACGGTAGCCTGTCTGGTTGGACGGATGCAGAGCTTCAGGAGCTCTTGGGCACATGGATGCCGCAAGCCCTGACCCGCGAGGCAGACGTTGTGGCACTCTGCAGGGTCCTAAGAACGGAACATCGAATGGAGGCTGTGGACAGTGGTAATTCACTCAGGATTGATTTCGTGTCCGCAGATGTGTCGCGGACTTGGAAGGGACATCTGGACAGCACGCCATTGGTCATACGAGTCTTACGAAACGGCACCAATCTTCCTGAGTTTGCACCCGTACCGAGTTTGGATGCGGGCGCCGAGTACCTGGTGTTCTTGAAGCGTGCGGCTGATGGCTCGTTGTATCCCTTTGCTGGGTTCAACGGAGTATTCCGAGTCACCGGAGATGAACTCACCGTGTCAAGCGGCCTATCGTTCCGACTGTCTAGGCAGGAACTGATTGAGCGAATCGAGAAGGAGGTGGGGCAGTGAGATCGGGCATCTTGCAGGCAATGTGGCTCGCTCTGGCATTGACCGCTTCCCTCAAGGCGTCGGGAGTTACACCGGTAGTCGCGGAGAATTGCGTCGATACAACACTTTTTGATGCGAATCCGATGGGAAGGCCGCCTCATTTGAGGTGGCCGATCGGAGCTACGATTGCTGCTGGGTGTAGTAATTGCACAACTGAACAGAATGACCTGATCAGTGACGCAAGGATCGAATGGAATAATGCGGTAGACGCGACTCAATTCTGAACCGCGCCGGGATTGTCGGAGGCTCTATTCCGTGAGAGGATGGAGTCATGAGCAGAACCAGCAGGTTTTCCCCAGAAGTTAAAGAGCGGGCGGTCCGGATGGTCGTCGACCACGAGGGCGAGTATGGCTCTCGGTGGGCGGCGATCCGTTCGATTGCCGGCAAGATCGGATGTTCAGCCGAGGTTCTGCGCAAGTGGATCCTGCAGGCAGAACGTGACCAGGGCGTTCGACCGGGTCTGACGACCGGCGAAGGCAAGCACCTGAAGGAACTCGAGCGCGAGAACTTCGAGTTGCGGCGCGCCAACGAGATCTTACGCAAGGCGTCAGCCTATTTCGCACAGGCGGAGCTCGACCGCCGAGCGAAGTGATGGTGTCGTTCATCGACGACCATCGGGCGACATACGGGGTCGAGCCGATCTGCGCGGTTCTGCCGATCGCCCCGTCGACGTACTACCACCGCAAGACTCACGAGCGCGAACCCGAGCGACGCTCTCTTCGTGCACGGCGGGACGACGCGTTGCGCGTGGAGATTCGACGCGTGTGGGAAGCCAACTTCCGCGTGTACGGCGTACGCAAGGTGTGGCGGCAACTGACGCGCGAGGGCGCAGGGGTGGCGCGCTGCACGGTGGGCCGCCTGATGCGCGATATGGGGCTTGCCGGCGCGGTTCGTGGCAAGGCGTTCAAGCGGACAACGATCTCGGAAGCGTCAGCGACGCGCCCGGCGGATCTGGTCAACCGCAACTTCACGGCGACGGGTCCGAACCAGTTGTGGGTGGCAGACCTGACGTACGTGGCGACGTGGAACGGATTTGTCTACGTGGCGTTTGTGATCGACGTGTTCTCGCGGGCTATCGTGGGATGGCGTGCGTCCACATCGCTTCGCACCGATCTCGCGCTGGATGCACTGGAGCAGGCCATTCACGCGCGTGGTGCGACAACGGGTCTCATCCATCACAGCGATCGCGGCACGCAGTACCTTTCAATCCACTACACCGAACGCCTGGGTGAAGCCGGCATCGAACCATCGGTGGGAAGCGTTGGCGACTCGTACGACAATGCGCTCGCCGAGTCCATTATTGGTCTCTACAAGACCGAACTGATTCACCAGCGCGGACCGTGGCGCCACTTCGAAGCGGTGGAGTTCCGAACACTCGAGTGGGTCGATTGGTTCAACAACCGGCGGCTGCTGGAGCCGATAGGCGACATGCCTCCGCTGGAGTTCGAGATGATGTATTATCTAAAGCAGGAAAAGAACGAAGCGGTGGCAGGAGTCAACTAACCGAGTCTCCGAAGAACCCGGTGCGGTTCACCGTCCCCGTTGTCGAGGAAGCTGCAGGAACCGACCCATGCCTTCGCCCACGATGCAGTCTCGCTGGCCACATAGAGCCCTATGTCATTTCCACTGAAGGTCGTTCCGCTGGCCGTCAGGCTCGCATTCTTATAAATGGCA
>DASUGO010000220.1:0-5285 GCA_036273975.1 Candidatus Krumholzibacteriia bacterium | reverse complement strand
GGCTTCTCGAGCCGGGGGTGGACTATGAGTACCTGCAGAGCGACGTGGTGGTCACGGGCTTCGAACTGCTCGTGCCCGTTCCCGCGGGTGCGCTGAAGACGCTCGCGGTCCGGTATACCCGCCCGGACGATGTGGTGATCGGCGGCTCGTATTCGAGCTACGGTATCACCGCGGCAGCCGACACGCTGATGCTGGAGATGATCAAGGCGCCGGACCCGAGGCCATCTGGTCCGTACGCCACCACGTGGCGGTTGGCGATGCGCAATGTCTACAACCTTGGCGTCCAGAACATCCCGGCCGGTTCGTTCACCCTCATGATCCTGGACAACATCTCGCCGCCGTTTGCGCGGCCGGGGAGCTCCGCCCTTACCTACAACCTCATTTTCGGGATTGATAGCTCCGGCTCCTGGGATGGCCACGTCGACGCGAAGTGGCTGGACCTGGTGGGCGGGCGACTATGGTTCCCGGACCGGCACGCGTTCGCGCCCGATCCCGCGAATGTGGCCACATGGACCGGCGGGGAATTCGAATTCACCGGACCGTACCAGGCCCAGTACGACCAGGCGCTGCGCATCTATAATGACTACCTGAACCCCACCGACGAGAACGACGTCCACCAGTACACCATCATGTTCACCCGGACGATCCCCGCGGACTGAGCGGTGACCGGGCGGGGGGTGCAACTCCCGCCGCCCGGCGCCCGTAGTCCCCCCCATGCCCGTCACCGCACTCCCCGAAGTCGCGCGCGGCCGCCTCGCGCTGGACGGCTGCGTCGCCGTCGAGACCGTCCACGAGAGCGCGGTGGTTCAGGTGGTCCTGTGGCACTGCCTGTGCGAGGGCGACGCCCTCCTCGCCGAGCGCTGCCACAGCCACCACGTGCTGGCGGTCAGCCTGGACGGCGCGTGCCAGATTCACGACGGTCCCCGCCGGATCATCATGGACCCCGCCACCGCGGTCTTCCACCAGCCCGGGAGCGCCTACCGCACCACCCATCCTTACGGATGCAACGACACCGGCATCAGCATTGCGTTTCGTGACGACGTGGCCCGCGACGTCTTTCGGTCGATCCGCCCCCGGACCGGGGCACCGTCGGTCACCATCGCGATGCGTCCGATGCGCATTGCACTCCAGCAGATGGTGCTCGCACTCCGGCAGCGCGACGGGTTGCACGTCGATCCGGTCGCGATGGACGAGGTCGCGCTCGAGATGCTCGCGGCCGCCGCCGGGCCCGCGGCCGACACCGGCGGCCCCGCCCGCTCGCGCACCCGCAGCGACCACCGCGACATCGCCGACAGCGCGCGCGAGTACCTCAACGCCCACTTCCGCGAAAACATCCGGTTGGATGAGATTGCGCGCGAGGTCGGGGCGTCGCCGTTTCACCTCTCGCGCATCTTCCGCCGCCACACCGGTGTCGCGATCCGCGGCTATCTCCATCGCCTGCGTTTGGGCGCCGCGATGCACGCGCTCGCCGGCAGCGACGCGCCGATCACGCGCATCGCGCTCGACACCGGCTTCTCCAGCCACGCCCACCTCACCGCGCTTTTCGCGCGCGAACTGGGCGTCCCGCCCAGCCACGTCCGCGGCCTGCTCGGCGCCCGGCCCGGGGCCGACCTGTCCGGCTCGCCGCTGTTCGCCCGCGGCCACTGACCCCCATCCAAACGAGCAATATCCTGAAAGCCGCCCCCAGGGCGGTTTCTCTATGCTGGGTGCGTCAGTTCGGGGGCGCGGGATCGCGTCCCGGGTTCATCAGCGTTTATTGGAGGGGAAAGATGAAAGCACTTCCAATCATCCAACTCATCGGGACTGTGGCACTCCTGGGAGGTTCAGCGCTGGCGGCGGATTCGCCGCGGAACGCGGGGCGCGACCGCGCACTCGATTCGATCACCGGAGCGGACATGGGCCGGCACGTATCCGTGCTCGCCTCGGATGAATTCGGAGGCCGCGCGCCGTCGACGCCCGGGGAAGAGAAGACGCTGCAATACATCACCGGGCAGTTCAGGGAGTACGGCATTCGCAAACCCGCCGGTGGCTATCTGCAGAAGGTGCCGCTGTTGCGCAAGACCGTGAGCGACGCCGCGATCACCGTGGCGGGACGGCAGGGCAGCATCGAACTCAAGCTCGGAGACAACATGCTGGCGAAGACCGGCGGCGACGCCGGCCGGGTCGTCATCAAAGATAGCGATCTCGTGTTTGTCGGTTATGGAATCGTCGCCGATGAACTCGGGTGGAATGACTACGATGGTGTCGACGTGACGGGAAAAACCGTCGTGGTCCTGATGAACGATCCGGCCGGGGTGGCCGACAGTCTCTACTTCAAGGGGCGCGCGCTCTCGCACTATGGGACGTCGACGTTCAAGGGCGAAGTCGCCGGGCGCATGGGCGCGCGCGGCGTGCTGTACGTGCACGACGAGGCCGTCGCCGGTTATCCGTGGCAGGCCGTCGCGACCAGCGCGCGTCAGCCCAAGTATCAATTGCAGAAGGGGAAGGACGCCGCGCCGTCGACCGAATTCTGGGTCACGCTCCCCATCGCGACCGCGCGCGAGATCTTCACCAGCGCCGGCGCCGACTTCGACCAGCTCGCGGAGACGGCGCGCGCGCCCGGGTTCCGCGCCGTGGAGGTCGCGGCGCGCGTCAGCGGGACGATCGCCGCATCGGTGGAGCGGTCCACGTCGCACAACGTGATCGGTTACATCCGCGGGAGCGAGCAACCCGACGAGTACGTCGTCTACACCGCGCACTGGGATCACGTTGGAATTGGCGCGGTGGTGGATGGCGACTCCATCTACAACGGTGCCGTCGACAACGCCACGGGCACGGCCGCGCTGCTCGAACTGGCGCAAGCCTATGCGTCACTACCGGCACCTCCCAGGCGCTCGGTCGTGTTCGTGGCGATGACCGCCGAGGAGCAGGGGCTGCTGGGCTCGTACCACTACGCCGACCACCCCGTGTTCCCGCTGGAGAACACCGTGGCCGTGATCAACATGGACGCGCTGTTTCCGTTCGACGACTGGAACGGAATGACCGTGGTGGCGATGGGGAGTTCCGAACTGGAGGACTACATGAGTGCGGCCGCGAAGGAACTGGGGCGCGGCTTGCAGGCCGACCCGCAGCCCGAGTTCGGCGCGTTCTTCCGCTCCGACCACTACCCGTTCGCGAAGAAGGGCGTGCCCGCGATCTTCGCGGTGGGCGGTCCGCTGGACGAGCCGGCGCCGCCGGATGCGATCATGCAGCGCTTCACCGACTACGTGACCAACAGCTACCACCGCCCGAGCGACGAGTATGGCAGCGACTGGAACCTCGACGGCATCGCCGGCGACACGAAGGTCTACTTCCTCACCGGGTACGCGATCGCCAACGATGACCGCGTCCCCAACTGGTACTTCGACAGCGAATTTCGTTCGCTGCGCGACGAGCAGATCGAGAAGAAACGCTGATCCGGGTGAACCGTCCGTCGGTTCAATACCTTCCCGGGTGAAGGGGGCGCAGTGGGGCGCCCCCTTCTTCTTTTTGCGGGAAGCGCTCGTATTCCCCTCGGGGCTGGCTTCCAGGCATGGGGTCAGTCGTCAATATAAGCTGGTTTCTGGTTATTGCCGGATACTCGTCAAGTTCTATCAAGTACAGCCGATCCCGCGAATCACGGGTTTTGACATCGAAGTCTCGTGCCCAACTCTGTGTCAAAAGCAGTTCGCCATTCACGTCATAAAGGTCAAGTACGGTAAGCGGCTCCTCATCCTTATCCGGAAGTCGCTTGGCGACGTTCAAGAACCTTCCGTTCTTTAGCGCAACAATGTCCGATGACAGGGCTGCGGCACGCATGCTGACGCCAGTTGGCGTTGACCATATCTCGGGGCGGGTAACGGGGCTGTCCATCCGACGTACTGTCCACAACAAGTCACCCGCCGCCGAGAACTTTCTGATCTCATATGGCGTCAGTTGCGTGAAGTAAACCGATCCATCGTCTGCAAGGTCGATCTTACCTCCGCCAAATGCCCCTTCGGCGAGAAGATCGATGTCCCGGCTCTTTCCCCAGGAGTCGCAAAAAGAAAAAATGTTCTCGTGATCCGGCCCCGATACGTGAATGATAGTCTGTTCAAGGATGTCCAGGCACGTTGCGTAGGTCCATCGTGTCGTCGGATCAATCTCGAGAGAATGAATGAACCCATCAGACGATGCAATATGCCACTGATCGAGAAAGATGCCGGTCGAGTCGAATACTTCGACGAACAGCCCATCGGCGACGTAGACACGCCCAATGTCATCGAGCGCAATCGCCGTCGGATACTCAAGCTCGCCCGGGCCAGGCCCTCGCCGGCCTATGGTCCTGATCTGACGACCGTTCGGGTCAAATTGTTTTACGCAGTAAAGTCCGTTGTCGAGTACGAAAAAATTGAAGTGTGCATCAGCCACGATATCCGCGGGCCGCGCAAAGAAATCGCTCGTGTCGTCATCGTTGGCACCCAGCGTCAGATCGGGGCGAAGTGCGAGGGTCTTGGTGGGGTCGCCCGCCCAGGTGCCCGCGCCCCTGATCTCAATTGTTCGCGCCTTGATCCCGCTCTGGTCAGCGGACCATGACTGGATGGGCATGAGAAGCATTGCGCCGCAGCACGTGAGACCTACGACTCCGCCGTGGCGGATAGCAGACACCGAGGCATGAAGCGCTCGATGTAATCCAGAAGAAGGAGCAGGCCGATGGCCGCTGTTCACGGAGCTACCTCCCCCGAAGCAACTGTGAACCAACCGTGGTAGACGAGAAGTATTGTGCCTTAACTGAACAGTATTCTATCTCGGAGGGCGTATCTTGTCAATGTCTTGGGATTGCACCTGGCCGCCGAATTCGTCCTTGTCACATCCCCTGTTCATGAGGTTTGATACCCCCCAAATCGTACCCTCGTCTCACGTCTTTCGATGGAGGCATCGTCGGTGCTTAGGGGCGTATTTCGTACCAAGAACATCGCGAGTATTCTCGCGGCGGCTGATGGGCACACGTCGCTGAAGCGGACGCTGGGGCCACTCCAGCTCACGCTGCTGGGCGTCGGTGCGATCATCGGCGCCGGTATCTTCTCCACCGTGGGAACCGCGGCCGCTGGCGGAGCCAGCCATCCGGGCGCCGGGCCCGCGCTGATCTTCTCGTTCGTGATCACAGCGGTCACCTGCGGCTTCGCGGCACTCTGCTACGCGGAGTTCGCCTCGATGGTGCCGATCTCGGGCTCGGCCTACACCTACGCCTACGCCACGCTGGGCGAGTTGATCGCCTGGATCATCGGCTGGGATCTGATCATCGAGTA
>DASUGO010000219.1:0-33243 GCA_036273975.1 Candidatus Krumholzibacteriia bacterium | reverse complement strand
CGCGAGCGCATTGATCTTGTCGGCAGTGGTAAACACGGTGCTCCACCCATCGTCGGCGATGTTCGACAGGTTGGTCCAGTCGTACCCGCGCGGGCTCCACACCTGCACACCCGTGTTCAGCAACCCGATGTACGCGGACGTCGGGCCGAACGCAACGTCGGAGACGTTACCCTCCAGCATGCGTCCGTCGCGGCCGGGGTTCATCTGCAGCCAGGCGCTGTGGTCCTTGCTCAAAATATTGATGCCCCACCAGCCGTCCGACTGGTGGAGGTTGTCGGAGAGGAACCAGCGGTTTCCGGCCGGGTCCTCCACCGCGCGCTGCGGCCGCAATGAGCCCAGCCCATCTCCACCGCCGGAGAGCAGGCCGTTCCGCTGCCAGACGTCGTTCTGGAAGTTCGTGTCGCGCTGGTCGTCCAACGCGTCGAGCGGCTTCGGCGCGGCCGGCGTAGACAGCGTGGAAATCCACTTGATCCCGTCCGCGTCCGCGAGCAGCGTGGTGTTGGACGACTGGTTGCTCGGCAGCCGGGCCGCGGGCAGGAGTTGCGCCGGATTGTAATTGAGCCACTGCCCGCCCGCCGCGAGCTTGCCGACGTAGTAATAGCGGAACGACGCCCACACGGCCCCGTCGACATCGCGCGACAGGCGGATGATGTCGTTCGCGCCCGGCGTGTTGGGGAAGATATTGCGCATCGTCGCACCGTCGTAGTGGATGAATCCCGGGCCACGGCGATCCTGCGCGACGATCCCACCCAGGTAGACGTCGGAGCCCGAGACCACGAGACCCTTCATCCGGTTGGCGCCGTTACCACCCGTGAACCCGTAACGCGCGAGCACCGTGTCCGCGCGGAATATCGTCCAGCTCGTGCCGCTGCCGGTGTAGCGGAAGAAATTGCGCGTACTGCCACCCCACATCGTCGTGCCATCCCAGTGCAGCGCATCCATCGGGCGCGTCGCCGGGCCGACGTTGGTCCACGAACTGTCGCCCGGGTCGAGGCGCCACACGCCGTCGCTCGTCCCCACCCAGATCCGCGATCCGTCGCTGCCGAGCACGTTCGACTGCGATGGGCCGCCGCTCGGCCGGCGCAGCAGGCCGAACTTGTCGAGCACCGCGAGACCGCCCTCGGTCGCCAACAGCACCACGTCGCCGTCGGGCAGCACGTCCTTGACGTCGTCGGCGGGCAGGCCATCGCGCGCAAAGAAGCGCGCGGAGGCAAAGTCGTTGCGGATGGTTCCCGCGCCGGGGGTCGACCCGTACACGACGTCCTCGCCCCACCCGGCGATGGAGTTGATGCGGTTGCTCGCGAGACCGTCGATCTGCTCGTTGAGCGAACGAATCAGCGAGAGTTTGCCGCCGGCGGAGATACGCACCTTGGCCACGCCGATGTCATCCGTTCCGATGTAAATGGTGCCGTCGGGCGTGAAGAACAGGCATGTCAGCGCGTTGGAGGGCAGACCGGTGGTGTTGTCGTATTGCTCGAAACTGTTCTGCGCCGGATCGTAGACCAGGAGCCCCCCGAACGTCGCCATGTAGAGCCGGCCTTCGTGGGCGACGATTTCGTTGATCGCGCTGGCGTCGATGTGGTTTCTCCACCGGTACTGTGCGGGCGCAGCGGCCGGGGCGAGCAGCACGCCCATCAGGACCAGCAGGCCGGCGTGGTAACTTCTAGTCCGCACGGGAATCCTCCCTGCCGTCATCGACGATAGCAAGCACGCGCCGGCGGCCGCGCATCATCCTCGCGAGTGTCGCGACGATGATCTTGGCGTCGCCGGTGAGAGACCAGTCCTGCACGTACGCCGCGTCCCGCACCAGGAGATCGTGGCGGCCGATGGATGCGCCGCCCATGCGCCAGAGTCCGGTCACACCGGGGCGCATCTCAAAACGCACGCGGCCCACGCGCCCCACGTGTTGCGCGTCTTCGGGACGCAACGGGTACGGTCCCACCATACTCATCTTGCCGATGACGACCAGCCAGAACAGGGGAAGGTTGACGAAGTCGGACGGCCCATCCGTCCGGTCGCTTCCCGCAACGGGGAGGGCGAGGGGCTTTCCACGCGCGCCCAGGCGCTCGAGCACCACAGAGGGCTTCCGCGCCCGCGAGAAAGCGTACAGCGAGTATACCATATGCAGCGGAGCCGAGACCACGGCGAACAGGCTCCCCACCGCCAGGTCCAGCGCGCGCTTGGCAAAGCGGTCCAGCAGGTAGCGCGTATCGCGCGGGTAGAAGATGATCGGGCGCCCCTGCAGGTCGGACACGCGCGCCTGATGGAACACCAGCCCCGCGTAGTCGGTGAGAACCGTGACGTCGATCACGCGACGGCGGCCCATCGTCACGAGTTCGGCCAGCTGCGTGTCCCCCACCGCGCCGTGCAGCACCACGAGGTGCTGCAGCCGGTAACGGTCGACGATCTTCTCGATTTCCTCGATCGGGCCGAGTGTCCCGGTGAGAATGGTCTCGCTCTGCCCCGCGGTATCGACGATACCGACCACGTCGATACCGAGTTCGTCGTCCTGCATCAGTTTGAGTTCGACCTCGTGCGCCGCCGACTTGGGACCGATCACGCAGGCGCGCTTCAAGTCGACCTTAAGGCGAAGCAGACGCCGGTGCAGCCGGCGCACGCCCAGCCGCAGCAGCCAGTCAAAGACGATCGCGAACGGCACCATGAACGCCACGACCATGCGCGAGTACGTACGGATCTGGCTCAGGTAGGTGCTGGTCATCAGCAACACCGAGGCAAAGATGATCGCGCGGCCGATCAGAAACAGCTCGTCGACGGAACGCGTTTCGCGGCGGATCCGGTACAGCCCGAGCGCCGCAAACGTGAAGACGAACAGCAGATTTTCGAAAACGACGAAACGTTCGTAGGCCGTCACCGGGAAGATCGGATTGGTGAAGATGCCGTCGAGCAACACGCGCAGGTAGTAAGCCGCGAAGAATGCCGCGTTGAAGGAGAGTACGTCGAGCACGAGGAACAGGACGACCTTGCCGACTTCACGGTAGCGCTTGAGCAGGTAGAACACCGCGTTCCACTTCTCATAATAGCGGAACAAACTGACCAGATGGGCGACGAACGAGCGGTTCATGACCGCCTGGGCGCTGGCACGCTGATACCCGTGCTCCACCACGGCTTCCGCGACGTAGTAGACGTTGAGGCCCTTCTGCGTCATGCGGTAGCACCAGTCGACATCCTCGAAATACAGGAAGAAGCGTTCGTCCATCATCCCGACGCTTTCGACGGCTTCGCGCCGCACCAGCATCGCCGCGCCGATCAGCCAGTCCACGCGCCGCGTGGAGTCGTGATCGAAATCGAGCATCAGGTGGTCGCGCACCGCGCGCGCGTTGGGAAACAGCTTCCCGAGCGGCGTCCGGCGCAGCAACAGCACCTGGAACGTGTAGAAGCGGCGGCAGGAGAGCTGCACCGTGCCGTCGTGGAACACAAGCCGCGGGCCGACGATCCCGGCGTCCGGGGTGCGGTTCATGAAGTCGATCAGCTTCTGCACCGACCCCCGGCGCACGACCGTATCCGGATTCAGGATATACAGGAAGCGTCCGCGCGCGCGCCGGATACCGATGTTGACGCCCTTGGAATAGCCGAGGTTCTCGCGTCCCGCGTGCACGGTCACCCACGGGTACTCGCGCACCAGCATGTCCGCCGTGCCGTCGGAACTCGCGTTGTCGACGACGATCACCTCGAGCACGCCGGCGGCGGCTTCGGCCGCCAGCGAGTCCAGGCACGCGCCGATCACGCGCGAACTGTTGTAGGTGACGATGATGACGGATGTCTGCACGGGATCAGGGAATTCTTCCCAGGAGCGCCGCCGCGCGCAGCTTCCATACCATGTAGGCGGCCTCCCAGACGATGCGTCGCGACATCTTGGACGTGCCCACCAGGCGGTCGGTGAACACGATGGGAATCTCGACGATGCGATACTTGCGCTTCCAGACGTGAAAGTTCATCTCGATCTGGAATGAATAGCCGTCGCTGTGAATTCGGTCCAGCGGCAGTGCCTCGAGCACCTCGCGGCGGAAACACTTGAACCCGCCCGTGGCGTCGTGCAACGGCATACCGGTGATGATCTTGGTGTAGATATTGGCCGATACGCTCAGGATGAGCCGCGACAACGGCCAGTTGATCACCGTGACCCCGCGCACGTAGCGCGACCCGATAACGAGGTCCGCATTCGCGATCTGGCGCAGGAATTCATGGATGGCCTGCGGGTCGTGGGAGAAATCCGCGTCCATCTCGAAGATGTAGCGCGCGTCGGTTTCCGCCAGCGCCCACTTGAAGCCCGCGATGTAGGCGCCACCCAGCCCCATCTTGCCGGGGCGGTGCAGGACATGCACGCGCGGGTTGTCCGTCGCGCGGGCATCCGCCCGCGCGCCAGTGCCGTCGGGCGAGTTGTCGTCCACGACCAGCATGTGCACGGTGTCGGGCAGAAGCAGCACCGCGTCCAGGATGCGATCGATATTGTCGCGTTCGTTGTACGTGGGTATTACGACGAGCGCTTCCACGGCATCCCCTTCCAGCGTCGCGCCAGCGCACCCAGCAATGCGAGCAGGGTCAACGCAAACGCGCCCAGCGAAATACCCGCGCTCTTCTCGATCAACCCGCGGTCGTAACGAAATACCACCTCGTGGCGGCCCGCCGGGAGCGCCACCGCGCGCAGCACGTGATTCGCGCGCAGCACCGGGACCGGCTCCCCGTCCACCTCCGCCTTCCAGTCAGGATAGAACACTTCGCTCACGACCAGCAGCCCGGCGTTTCCGAGGTTCGCGTCGAACGCGATTTCATCCATCTTCTGACGCGTGGCCGTCACGGTGGCGCTGTCGCCTGGCTCGGGACGCAGCGGAGGTTCGCGGTCGAGTTAAACCATCGTGGCCGGGTCGAAGTCCGCGGCGGCAATGCGCGCCAGCGTCTCCTCGCCGCCCGCCACCCGGTAGTCGTCGACCACCCACGCGCGCGGAAGCGCACCCCGGTTCTCATAGATCGCGCGCGGTTGCCCTTCGAAGTCGCGGCCGGTCCATACCGGGACGATTCCGGGATCGTCCGGCAGGCGCGCCCCCGCCACGATGAAACGCACGTTCATCATGTCGAGCAGTGCGAAGCTGCCCTGCGACAGCGAGCTCGCCAGCGCGCGCATGAAATCCTCGTAGGCGGAGAGCTTGGCCGGGTGGTATCCGCCGATCGACGAGATGTCGAACACCATGAAGCGGTTCGACGTGAACAGCGCCGAGAACGGCCGCTGCGGACTGTCCATCGGGAATACACGGAATGGCCCTTCCTGCTGGCGCAGGAACGCGATCATGTCATCCGGCTCCATGTAGCCCCGGGTCTCCTGGCGTTCCCGGATGATGCGATACACGTCGTGCGGGCGGAATTCCTCCGGGTGCAGAATGAGACGGTCCACGCGGTAGTAGTCGATTCCGCCCAGCAGCAGGATCAACGACGCCAATACCAGCACGCTCATCTTCTTCATCGAGGTGAACGCAAACACCGCGGCGGCCAGCGTGAGCACCAGCAGTCCGATCTGCGCGAAGTCCGACGCGATGAACTTCCCCGCCATCTGCGCCACCAGCAGCTGCTGCTGTGGATCCTGCGTCGCGCGCACGCGCCCGGCGGCGGCCGACGCGAATCCGTCCGTCCAGTATCCCTGCGTGAACAGGGCCACGAGGAACAACACCCCCGCCCCGGCCAACACCCACAACGCCCGGCGCCGCGCCCGTGCACGGTCGCAGCGGATCAGCGCATCGAGCCCGGCCGCGAACAGCGCCACCACCGCAAGCTGCTGCACGATCAGGATCATCACAGGGACGCGGAACTTGCTGAAGTACGGCAGGTACTTGAACAGCACGTCGTAGACGGGCGGGAAGAACTTCCCGAACGACACCAGCGTGGTGAAGACGACAACGAAACCCAGGAAGCGGACCCAGCGTGTGCGCACGGCGGCCAGCGCGAGGATCGCGAACGCGGCGACGACGACGCCCAGATAATTGGGATAGTCGGTGAACGGCATGTGGCCCAGATACAGTTCCTTGCCGAAACCAAATGAGAACGGCGCGAGGAACGTGAGCATCTCCGAGGGGTGGAGGCTCCACGACGTCGCGTAGCCGTAATCGAGACCGCCGGCCGCGGAAGCGCCGCGGATCGAGTACTTCGCATAGTCGTGCACCGGGAGGTACAGCACCGCGCACATCGCGAGCGAAAGCGCCACCACGGCCAGCAGCACGCCTCCCGCATAGCCGGTCTCGGTGAACGCGCGCGTCAATGGAGACGCGCCCGTCCGCGCGAGGCGCGGCGGCAACGGCGACGACTCCGCCGCCTTGCCACGCGCGCCATCGACGATGCGCGCGCCGCCAAAGAACGCCAGATGGAGACCGACCAGCAGGTACGTGTAGTAGCTGACCTGCAGATGTCCGCGCAGCATCGACAGGCCGAGCATGATCGCCAGCGCCGCGCCGTTGACCAGCGTTCCGCGTCCGCGCCAGATCCGATCCCAGAACAGGAGTGCGAGGGGCAGGTACGCGACCGCGCACGCCTGGCTGCCGTGGCCGTTGGCTCCGATCGCGACCAGGTTGGGCATCCACATCATGAACACGCCGGCCACGATGGCGGCCACGCGGTGCGCGCCGCGGTCGCGCACCAGCAGAAACGTGCCCACGCCGGTCAGGAAGGTATGGAAGAACAGCCAGGTGTACTCGGGAAAGAACAGCACCTTGCGCAGCACGGTAACCAGAAAATTGACCGGATATATGTAGGGTGTGAACGCGAGGCTGCCGAAGCTGGGCATTCCCGAAAAGAGGTAGGGGTTCCACACGGGATAGGAACCCGCGGCGAGCGACTTCTTCCCCACCGCGGCAAAGCTGGCCGCCGCCTGGTTGTCGCTGGCGAAGAAAATCTTTCCACCGAAGATGAGTTCCCGGTACAGGAACGCGATGGCGAGCATCATCACGGCCGCCGCCACCACGAACACCCCACCCCGGGTGCTCAGGAAACGGCGCCCTGGCGGGCGCCCTGCGGTGCGTCCGGGTGTGCCGGCGTCGGAGCGCGGCTTCGCGGACGTGGCGCGGCTGGATCTGGAACCTCTGGCCGACATAGCGCGACGGTGGCGGTATGATAGCATACCCACCGACCTCCACAAATGACGATTTTCAAAGGGCTTGCTGATTCGGGTGGGCCCGGGCTGTCTCGGCCGCGGCCAGCGCGGCGGCGGCGCAGCGAGCCCACGTGAACTCGCCCGCGCGGTCGCGGATCGCCGCCGCCATCCGGTCCCCGGCGTCCTCGGTAAAGAAGCGCGTGATTGCCGCCGCGAGCCGGTCCGGGTCCTCGGGCGGAACCACGAATCCGGTCACCCCGTCCGCGACCACATCCGGCAACCCGCCGACGGCGGTCACGATGACCGGCTTCTCGAAACTGAATGCCGTCTGGGCGATCGCGCTCTGCGTCGCGGTGACGTACGGCAGGACGACGACGTCCGCGGCGCGGAAGTACCCGCCCACTTCTTCGTTGGGGACATAGCGGTCGATCACGCGCACGCGGGAGGCGATGCCGAGCGACTTGATGCGCGCGTCGTAGGAAGCGCGTGGCTCGTAGAACTCCCCCACCACCAGCAACGTGGCGTCGAGCGCGTCCCCGCAGCGCGCGAACGCATCGAGCAGCGTGCCGAGTCCCTTGTAGGGCCGTACCAGCCCGAAGAACAGCACGACGCGCCCCGATACACCGAGTTGCCGCCGCCCCGCCTCGCGATCGGGTCCGTCGCCGGCGAACAGATCGAACACCGGCATCGGATTGAACTCCACCACCGCCGCAGGACGCAGATCCAGCAGCGTGCGCTCGTCCTCGCGTGACTGCACGACGAACGCATCGGCGCCGCCGAGCCCCCAGCGCACCAGCATGCGGTCGAGCGGATTCGATTCGTGCGGCAGCACGTTGTGACACAGAAAAACGATGCGCGCATCCGAACGCCGGCGGATGCGGCGGCACATGGCGCGAAACGCGGGCGCGAAGAACGGGTGCCACCACTGGAACACGACCACGCCGGGGCGGAAGGCGACCACCGCGTCCGCCGCGCGCCGCCACGAGAACGGGTTGATGGAATCGATCACGCGCATCGAATCGACGGTACAGGGCGAGCCGCTTTCGTCGAACTGGGTGCGACCGGGGAAGAGAAATCCGGGGTAGAGGCGCGAGAAGCTGACGACGTGTACCGGGTGCGAGCGGGCGAACTCGCGCGCGAGCATGGCCGTGAAGTGGCTGATCCCCCCGCGGTAGGGGTGCACCGGCCCGACCAGGCAGACCCTCATGGAGCTGCGGGCCGCGACGCGTCCCGTGGGCCGCGCTGCCCGCGCACGTTGTACTCCTTGAACGCGTACACCGCGTCGCGCGCGCTGCGGGCGCTCAGCATCTCCGCGAGCAGGCCGATGGAAGCGATCTGGATGGCGACGATGATGAAGACGAAACCCAGCAGCATGATGGGCCGCACGCGCAGGCCGTTCCCGCCGATCCAGTGGATCAGGAAATATACCTGCGGCACGAGTCCCAGCAGGAACATCACCAGCGAGATCCGCCCGAAGAAATGCAGCGGATTGAGCGCGCGGCGCGTGACGAACATCGTGGTGGTCAGGTCGAACACGCCGTTCAGGAAGCGCCGGGCGCCGTACTTGCTCTTGCCGTACTTGCGCTTGTAGTGCCGCACGCCCACCTCGTCCACGCGAAAGCCTTCCCACGCGGCCAGCGCGGGGATGAAGCGGTGCAGTTCTCCGTAGACGGTGATCGCGTCGGTGACTTCGCGGCGGTACATCTTGAGACCGCAGTTGAAGTCGTGCAGCTTGATACCGGTGACCGCCGCGGTGGTGGCGTTGAACAGGCGCGACGGCAGCGTCTTCGACACCGGGTCCTGGCGGTTGGTCTTCCACCCCGACACCAGGTCGGCGCCGCCCTCGATCCGGCGCAGCAGCGCGGGGATCTCGGCCGGGTCGTCCTGCAGGTCGGCGTCGATGGTGACCACGTAGTCCCCCTCCGCCGCCTTGAAGCCGACGTTGAGAGCGGCCGACTTGCCGTAGTTGCGGCGGAAGCTGATCACGTTCACGCGCGGCGATTTCTCGCGCAGCGCACGCAGCACCGCCACCGTGCGGTCGGTGCTGCCGTCGTCGACGAAGATGTACTCGTACTCACAGCGCATCTCCGCCATCACGGCTTCCAGTTTCTCATGGAGTTCGGGGAGGCTCTCCTGCTCGTTGTAGCACGGAATCACGACGGAGATCTTCATGCGCCTCCCCCGGCGCCGTCCAGCCGGCGATAGATCGCTTCGACCCACTCCGCCTCCCGCACGATCCCTTCTTCCACCGGCACGGTGGGGCGATACCCGAGTTCGGCAGCCGCCAGCGAGACATCCGCGTAAGTATGCATCACATCGCCCTTCTGCTCGTCCATGAACCGGAGGTCGAGCGTCCGGCGGGTGACATCGGCGATGATATCCAGCACGTGATTGAGCGTCACGCGGCTGCCACCGCCGACGTTGAAGACCGTCGCGCCGCCATCGTACTCCATCGCGGCGACATTGGCAGCGACCGCGTCGGCCACGTATGTGAAATCCCGCGTCTGCGCGCCGGAGCCGTAGACCTCGGCGGGCGTTCCCGCGAACGCGGCGCGGATGAACTTGTGGAACGCCATGTCCGGGCGCTGGCGCGGGCCGTACACGGTGAAGTAACGCAGGCACGCCACCGGCACGCCATGGTTGGCGCCATACAACAAACACAGCGCCTCGCCGGCCAGCTTGGTCACGCCGTACGGCGAGCGTGGGCGCGTGGGGTGGTCTTCCTGCATCGGCAGACGCGCGGTCTGCCCGTAGACGGAGCTGGAACTGGAATAGACCATCCGTACGCCCGCGTGGCGGCGCAGCGCCTCGCACAGGAGCTGCGTCGAACGGATGTTGTGCTCGATGTACTGTTCGAAGTCCGTGCCCCAGCTGCGCCGCACGCCGGCCTGCGCGGCCAGGTGGAACACCGCGCTCGCGCCGTTGAGCAGCGCGTCGAGGTCGGTGGTGGTCAGCGATTCCTCGACGAAGCGAAAGTTCTTGTGGGACGCAAACCGGGAGAGATTGTCGCGTTTGATGCGGATATCATAGTAGTCGGTCAGACAGTCGACGCCAACCACCGCATGATCCCGGGCGAGCAACGCCTCGGACAGATGGGATCCGATGAACCCCGCCGCGCCGGTCACAACCACGTGTTTTGCCATGGGACGGCGCCGGCTACTCGCGCGGAGATCCCTGCTGGACCTGCCGGTCGAAGTCGTCGAGCATCTGCCGGACCTCCTTGTCTTCCGGATGCCGTGTGAGCCAGTTTCCCAGATAATCGCGCGCGCGCTCGAGCATGCCCGCCCGGATCGAAAGCGTATACGCCATGACGGCCAGGTCCTGGCTGTCCGGGTCCTCGCGCAGGATCGCGTCGATCAGATCGACCGCCTTCGGGTAGTCGCCCAGGCGCTCGTAGACGCTGGCCAGACGGTACATCAATTGCAGGTCGCCCGGGTCGCGCCGCAGTCCATCCAGATAGAACTGCACCGCCGCGGTGCTGTCGCCGGCGTCCATGTAGTACAGGCCCAGCAACTGCCGCGGCGGCGCGAGCTGGGGTGAGATCTCGTTGGCAACCTCCATGTACTTGACCGCGTCCGCGTAATCCCCACCCTTGTGTTTCTCGTAGGCCAGCTGGACGAACGCCGCCGAGTAGTTCTGAATCAGGTGCTCGATGTACGGCTGGAGATAGAGGCTCTGGTCGCGCTTCCAGTCCGCGGTGAGGATCCCCCCGTACGTGTACTCGTGGACGATGCAGTCCTCCAGCCTGGGAAGGTTGACCATGTTGTCACCCTTGCGTGGCACCACCTTGTAGGCCAGCCCCTCCATCTCGATGATCTCGCGGTAGGGCGCGAACGTCGATGACGGAATGGTGACGGCGAAGTAGACCGGCCGCTGGAACTTGTTGGTGCGCAGAATGTGATCGACCGCGAGATCGCGTACCAGCAGCCAGCCGTCCTTGGACGGCACCGGCGTCAGCGCCTCGATCTGCCCGTCGTCCCACGCGATCGGCACCTTCGGTTCGTTGTCGCGGCACTGCTTGATGTACCACGGCGTGTTGAGCAGGCTCAGGTTCACGACGCGGACGTCCTTGCGGTAGCCCTCCACCTCCTGGATGTACCAGAGCGGGAACGTGTCGTTGTCGCCGTTGGTAAACAGGATGGCATTCGGTTCCAGGCACACGAGCATGTTGCGCGCGTATTCGGAGCAGATGTGGTTGCGCGAGCGATTGTGCGTGAAGAAGTGCTGCGAAAGCGTCGTGAAGGGCATGGCGACGAACAGCGCCGCCAGCGCGGCCGTCGCGGGGACCCTGCTCCCCGCCCGCGCGAAGAGTCCGCGCAGCTCGTTGAGCACGCTGGCCGTCCCGATTCCGATATAGATCGCGAAGTAGTAGAACGCCGGCGAGTAGAAGTAGTCCCGCTCGCGCACCTCGCTGTCGGAAAAATTGAGAAATGCGATGAGCCCGACGCTCATCACCATGAGCGTCACGAACAGCATCACGAAGGTCTTTCGGTGCTTGGAATACTGGTCCACCATCCCCCAGATGCCGAGACCGACCGGGAGCAGGGAGCCCAGGTTCAAATGGCCGATGTAGGCCTGGAACATCTGGAACTGGGCCTGGAAGTACCCGTTGAAGTGCTGGAACTGGAAGAGCCAGCCCGCCTTGCGATGGAACATCCCCGTTGGAGGGTACTGCTCGCGACGATGGACCGCGTACAGCTCCTTCCACGTTTCCGGGTTGCCCTCATCAATCAGGGGATTGTGTGCAGACCGCAAGACCAGGATCAAATAGGTCGAAATGCCGAGAATGAATAGCCCGGCGCATACAGCGGCGAAGGGTCTCCCGCGGCTATACAGCCAGAGGACCGTGATGGTCAGAACCGCGAGCAAGAAGAGCGTAAGCCCTCCATTGCGGTAGATGGTCGCGTCGCCTAAGAACAAACCCAGTGCTACGCTCGCCACGAACCATTCCAGCCGCGAGAAGGGGCGGTCCTTCGACATCAGCACGAAGAAGAAGATGCCCGAGAACACCAGCACCGTACCGAGGTGGAAGCCCACGCTCAACGCCAGCAGATAGAAGATGAGGTAGATGAAAGACGTCGAGCGCGGCGTCTTGGGCATGTCGCCCCACTTGAGGGCGAGCCACGTCATGAAGCCCATGAACGCGGTGCTCATGCCGTAGACCTCCGCCTCGATCGAATTGGTCCAGTACGAGTCGCTAAAGGCGAGGAACAGCGCGCCGGTCAGCGCGCCGCCGATACGAATGATCGCGTCCGACTTCGTCTGGCTCTTCCCCGCCATGTCGTCGAAGAAGCGAACCGCGAGGGCATACACGAAGAGCACGCCAGCCGCGCCGCAAAAGGCTGACAGCAGGTTGACGCGCTGCGCGATGGAGAGGAACCAGATCGGCAGGAGGCTCGCCACCTTGGCCACGACGATGTATAGCGGTGTGCCCGGCGAATGCGGGACGCCCAGAATATGGGCGGACGCGATGAACTCCCCGGAGTCCCAGAAGCTCGACGTCGCCTCCATGGTACGGGCGTAGAGCAGGAAGCTCCCGATGAACGACAGCACGCCGCCCACCCAGAACAGGCGGCGGAAGCTCTGCGGCGGGGGCGTCGTGCCCGACGGTACCGGGTGATTGTCGTGGGTCATTGGTTTGGTGGCGGAGAATCCGTCCGCCCTGCCGGTCACGCGCCGCGGAACGCGGGATGTCTCTTGTATGCGGAAACGCCCGGGTTGGTTCCCGGGCGGCCATCGCGTGGGGTAGAAACTACCCGAACGCCGCCCGGTCGATCAAGGCCGAAAAGGAGGCGGGCCGGGGGCCGCCGCGCGGCGGGCCAGAAAGAACCCCAGCCCCACCAGGCTCGCGAGCACGGATATGATGTAGGTGACGAACTCCAGCGCGAAGGCGTCGGTCCGGCCGATCCCGGCCAGCGCGAACAGGAGGATACCCAGCCCTTCCCGGACGCCCAGGCCGTTGATCGTGACCGGCGGAATCATCGCCAGGCTGAGCAGCGGGACGAACACGAAGAACTGCATCAGCACCATGCGGTCGAGCGAGATTCCCATCGCGAGACCGACCAGCACGTGCGTCAGCACGCGCAGCGCCTGGATCAGCATCGAGAACGCGACCAGGCGCGCCACCAGCGCGCGACGCCCCTTGAACGGCGACAGGTGGTCGAGCACCGACGTGATCCGGCGGTCCAGCGCGAGCGGCCGGACGCGCAACGCGAGCCGGCGCAACGCGTGGCCGAGCGGGCGGAAGAAATAGAAGCCGGCGGCGGGAACCATGCACGCGACGAATACGATCAGGTAGTACCCGTACGGGTGTGGCGACCGCGGTATCAGAAACAGGTCCGCGACGGTGGCCAGGAGGCACAGGCTGAACACACCCAGCAACCGGTCCAGCAGCGTCACCGCGATCACCTGGTAGACGCTCGCTCCCAGACGAGTAACGTCGTAGACCTTCACCGCATCGCCGCCAATGTTGGCGGGCAGGAAGTTGTTGAAGAACAGTCCCACGTTGTAGAAGCCGAACGTGCGCGCGTGCCCCGCGTTGATGCCGCTCGCGCGCAGCAGCACGTGCCACTGAAACCAGCCGGCAACATTACTCACGACGAACACCGCCGTCGCGGCGGCGAGCATCGCCGGGTCCAGCGTCCGCAGCAGGCGCTCGAGATCCGGCAGCGAGATCTTGCGCAGCAGGAGGATCATCAGCGCCGCGCTCACGCCGAACTTGAGCCCGTGCCGGAACAACGCGGCCGCCGGCCCACCGCCCCCGCGCGGCGCCGGAGTGGCGCTCATGCGCCCGCCTCCCGGATGAACAACGCCTCCATCTCGCGCGCGGTCCGTTCCCAGGTCAGCGAGCCCGCCCACTCCAGCGCGGCCGCGCCCATGCGCTCGCGCAGCGCGCTGTCCGTGAGCAACCGCAGCGTGCGCTCGGCGAACGCGTCCACGTCGCCGTAAGGAACCAGGAATCCGGTTTCCCCGTCGTGGATGGAATCGCGCAGGCCGGGCCGGTCACTGCCCACCACCGGTACGCCGCACGCGTTCGCCTCCACCACGGTCAGCCCCCAGCCCTCCTTGGGACTCGCGTTCAACACCACGTGGCAGCGATTGAGCGCTTCCACGGTCGCCTCCGCCGGCATGTGCCCGCCGAACTCCACCGCGTCCGCGAGCCCAAGGCGATCCGCCAGTTGCCTGAGCGCCGGCAGTTCGGGGCCGTCGCCGATGATCACGAGGCGCGCGTCGGCCAGCGAGTGGTGCACAATCGCAAACGCACGAATCACGACGTCGATCGCCTTGTACTTGCGCGCGCGCCCCAGATGAACCACGGTCGGCCGCGCCGCGCGCGTCACGTGCGGCAGGCGCCGATAACGCGCGTGGTCGAGCCCGCACAGCACGACATCGATGCGTCCAGCGGGAATGCCACGCGCCACCAGGTCGTCGCGCGTGCTCGGCGATATCACCGCGAACCGGCAGCGCCGGTACACGAACGGAATCAGCCGCTCCCAGAGGTAGACGTACGCGCCGAAAACAGGATTGGTCTCGCGAAAGACGGTGCTGCCAAACAGGTGCGGTATGACCGGCAGCACCGGAAGCCGCGTGAACAGCGGCATGAAGAACGGAATCTTGTTGATGTCCTCGACCACGAGATCGGCGGGTACCGTGCGCAGGTGGGCGCGTGCGGCGCGCGCCAGAACGAAGTTGGCGTTCCACCACGATCCGCGGCGGATCACCCGCACCCCGTCGATGGTGTCCTCGTCAGGACCACCCGGGAAACGCGCCGCGAACAGGGTCGCGGAGTGACCGCGCGCCACCAGCCGCGACAGGATTTCGTGCAGGTGGACTTCCGCGCCGCCGGCTTCCGGGTTGCCGATGTCCCGCCAGTTGACCGCCACGACGTGCATCGCGAGCGTACCGGATCAGGCCTTCCAGCCGAGACAACCGATGACCATCGAAGTGGCGAGGCGCACGTCCAGCGGGACGGCATTGCGTAGCGACACGCGCGCGCGCGTCATCGCCGGCGACGACAACGGATGCATCGGCAGGCGTACGCCGGCCTTGAGCAGAGTGCGCCGCACACCGCGGTACCACACCGGCGGAAAGAGATTCTCTCCGTACATGCCATCCACCCTGAAGCCGGCCTCCTCCATCAACGCGCGCAGTTCGCCGGCGCTGAATTCCGTCTCCCACCCGGCGAACCACCGGTCCACCGCCATCAACGCGCGTTTCATCGCGGTATAGTAGTGGTAGCGCTGCGGCACGTCCACCAGCAGGCACCCCCCGGATCGCAACACGCGGTGGTTTTCGGAAAGCAGGTCGAGCGGCTGGCGGAAGTGTTCCAGCAGCCCCTGATGAAACACGATATCGAAGCAGCCGTTCCGGAACGGCAGGGCGAGCGCATCGCCGCAGACGATGCGGATGCGGTCTCCCGCCACGCCGCGCATCAACGACAGCGACTCGTCCGAGTAGTCCAGCGTCCACACCTCGGCGCCACGCGACGCGAGCTCGAGGCTGTCGCGGCCGGTGCCGGCGCCGACCTCGAGCACGCGCTTGCCGCGCACGTCCAGCCGGGAGACCAGGTACGCGACCAGGCGGCCGTCGTTGGCGTAGGTATCCTCCATCCCGGGCGATGTGGCCCAGAATCGATCCCAGTGGCGCTTTTCGGAAGAACGCTTCATTCAGAATGGCGCGCGGCGGCGATCAGTATCCAATCAGGAGGCGTTCGGCGAGCACCGGCGGCAGCCCGGCGCGGAGGATCTTCTCGGCCGCCTTCTCGCGGTCGTAACGGACGCGCACGAGCCGCACGGACTGGTCGTCGTCGTCAAAGATCACGTACGATGCATCGGGGTTGCCGTCGCGCGGCTGCCCCACGCTACCCACGTTCATCACGTAGCGGTGGCGGGCGGTCTCCAGCAGCAACGCCTCGTCCGCCGGGTAGCGTTGCGCGGTGCCGTCGTCGCAGAAAACCACCGGCGCGTGCGAATGCCCGATGAAGGCAATCCGGTGCGGGGCCATGGACTGGAACGCGCGCTCGGCGCCTGCCTGGTCGAGCACGTACTCCCACTGCTCGGGGCGAAAGGGCGACGCGTGCACGGCCATGAAGCGTTCGTTGTCCGTATACACGTATGGCAGCGCGCGCAGGAACTCCATGTTCTCCGCGGTCAGGTTCTTCGCGCTGTACTGGATCCCCTCGAGCGCGACCTCGTGGAAGAAGACCCGCTCGCCCGGGTCGACCGCCGCGGCGTCGTGGTTGCCGCGCAGACACACCATCGGGTCGAGGGCGCGCACGGTTTCGACGCACTCGTTGGGATTCGCGCCGTAACCAATGATGTCGCCGAGACAGACGTAGGAGGCCGTCCCCTGCTTGAGGGCGTTATTGAGCACCGCCTGCAGGGCCTCCAGGTTGCCGTGTACGTCGGAAAAAATCGCGTACTTCACACGTCGCTCCTCCTGAATTCCCGCACCAGTTTGTCGAGCAGGCCGTTCACGAATCGCCCGGCCTCGTCGGAGCTGTAGCGGTGCGCCACCTCGATGGCTTCATCGATGATCACATTGGACGGGACGTCGGGAAAATACAAGACCTCGGCCAGCGCGAAGCGCAGGATATTGCGATCCACCAGCGACACCCGTTCCAACTCCCAGTTCTGGAGCACCGACCGGATGATCTGGTCGAGGTCGGCGCGTTTTTCCATGGTCTTCAGGAACAGGTCGCGGGCATGCGCCGCCGTCTCGTCGGACGGATTGCGCCTCCCCACCTGTTCGTCGACGATTTCCGCGGGACTGCGGTCCGAGAACTCGGCCTCGTACAGCGCCTGCAGCACCATCTCTCTCGCCCGGCGGCGTTTTCCCATGGATCACGCCCGCCAGTGACTCATCAGTTCAACCAGCGCGACGGCCGCGTTCCAGCCCGCGTTGCCGTGCTTGCCGCCCGCGCGGTCCACCGCCTGGTCCAGCGTATCCGTTGTGAGCACCGCAAGAGTCATGGGAACCCCGGAGGACATGGCCGCCGATTCGATCGCCTCGGTCACCGTACGTGATAACACGTCGTAGTGGCCGGTTTCACCGCGAATAATCGCGCCCGCCCAGACGACCCCGTCGGCCTTGCCGTCGCCGGCCACCTTCACGGCCAGTTGCGGTACTTCGAACGCGCCGGCCACCCAGTATACCGTGATGTCGCCGTCGGCGACACCATGGGCACGCAGGCATTCCACTGCCCCGTCCACGAGGCGCCGGGTCACGACCTCATTGAACCGGCTCGCCACCACCGCAACCCGGCGGCCGGAGGCGTCGAGCCGGGCGCGTCGCTCATTCGGCACGCTTGACTCCCTCGGGCTTTCCGGTGGCACCCAGCGCCTGGTTGAGCAGATGCCCCAGCTTGTCGCGCTTGACGGCGAGGTAGTTGCGATTGGAATCGTTGGCCAGAATCTCGATGGGAACCCGGTCGACGATCTCCAGCCCGAAGGCGGACAGGCCGACCAGTTTGCGCGGATTGTTGGTCATCAAGCGGATCTTCCCGACACCGAGATCTACGAGCATCTGCGCGCCGAGTCCGTAGTCGCGCAGGTCGGCCGGAAACCCGAGGGCCTCATTGGCTTCCACCGTGTCATGGCCCTGGTCCTGCAGCGCGTAGGCCAGGATCTTGTTCTCGAGGCCGATGCCACGCCCCTCCTGACTCAGGTAGACGATGACGCCGTTACCGGCGGCTTCGACCTGCTCCATCGCATGCTGCAACTGAGGCCCGCAGTCGCAGCGCAACGACCCGAACACGTCGCCGGTCAGACACTGCGAGTGCACGCGCACAAGCGTGGGCTGGTTGCGGTCGATGGTACCCTTGGTGAGCGCGAGGTGCGTGTGGCCACTGGTGAGACTGCGGTACAGGTGCAGCCGAAACTCGCCGCTCTCGGTGGGAAAGCGGATGTCCTTGACGCGCTCGACGAGTTTTTCGGTGCGGCGGCGATACGCAATCAGATCCGCAATGGTCACGATGTTGAGGCCCATCTCGTCGGCGATCTGGATGAGACGCGGCATCCGCGCCATCGAACCGTCCTCGTCGAGCACCTCGCACAACACACCCACCGGTGCCAGCCCGGCGAGCCGCGCGAGATCGATCGACGCCTCGGTGTGCCCGGCGCGGCGCAGCACGCCGCCCGGCTTTCCGATCAGCGGGAAGATGTGACCCGGCCGCGCGAAGTCGTGCGGTTGCGTGCCCGTCTCGACGAGCGCGTGGATGGTCGCCGCGCGATCGTGCGCGCTGATGCCGGTGGTGGTGCCGCCCAGCTTGTCAATGGACACGGTGAACGCCGTCCCCAGCTTGCAGGTGTTCTGGGACACCATCGGCTCGAGATCCAGTTCCGTCGCGCGCTCGGGTGTGAGCGGCGTGCAGATGAGCCCGCGCGCATGGCGCGCGAGGAAGTTGACGAGGGCGGGGGTGACCATCTCGGCGGCGAAGACCATGTCGCCTTCGTTCTCGCGCTCGGCGTCGTCCACGACGATCACAATCTTGCCGTCGCGGATGTCCTTGATCGCCTGTTCGATGCTGCAAAACTCGCTCATGCTGTCTCCTGTCCGCCGCGTGGGCGGCGTGCTTTCCCTGCTCAAGACGCCGGCGCGGCCTGCGACCGCCGGACGAATTCGTGGACGTACTTCGCGATCACGTCCGCCTCGACGTTGACCCTCGAACCTGGCCGGTAGGATCCGATCGTGGTTGCCGTCATCGTGTGCGGCACGATGGCCACGGTGATTTCGTTGTCACCGGCCAGCGACGCGATCGTCAGGCTGACGCCGTCGATCGCGATGGATCCCTTCTCCACACAAAGTTCGTAAACTTGCGCGGGCAGCGCCACTTTCAGTGTGCCCCCATTGGGGCCGGCGTCCCACGCGCTCACGCGCGCCACCCCGTCGACGTGCCCCTGCACGATATGCCCGCCAAACACGCGGCCGGTCGTGACCGGGGTCTCCAGGTTCACCGGGTCGCCGACTTCCAGCGCGCCGAGCGTGGTGCGGGCCAGCGTTTCGCCCACCGCGGTCGCCTCGAAGACGCGCCCGTCCAGTCGCTCGGCGGTGAGGCACACACCGTTGACCGCGACGCTGTCGCCCGGCCGGAGCCCCGCGGCAATCGCATCCCCCGCGTCGACGCGCAGCGCGCGCACGCCATCGGCATCCGACACCGCATCCACGCGGCCGACGGTCTCGATCAGTCCGGTAAACATTCCGGGCCCCCGTTCCCCGCTGCCATCCGCACGCGCGCGGCAATTTCCGCCAGCGGGCGCGCGCCAATGGAGCGCACGCGTTCGTCATCCCCAACGCGCACACGGTCGACGACGTCACCCGGCGCGGCGGCGGGCGTCGCGGGCACTCCGCCCGGCCCGAACACGACCGGCGCGCGATAATACCAGGCGGCATCCCAGCAACCGGTCGCGACCAGACTCGCCACCACCCGCGGCCCGCCTTCGACGAGGATGCGCCGCAGGCCGGCCGCCGCCAGCGCGGCCACCGCCGCACCCACATCCGGACCGTGCGTGGACGGCGTGCACGTGAACACGCGCCCCCCGCGCGCCTCGATCGCGCGCACCCGGTCCGCCGCGGGTCCGGGCACCGTCACCACGATGAACGGCCGTCCTGCGCGCGACCACGCATTTTCGGCCGGGGTCCGCAGGTGCGAGTCCAGCACCACCGGCACCGGAATCCGATCCGGAGCGGGGTTGAGCAGCCGGCAGTCCAGGCGCGGCGCGTCGGCCAGCAGCGTTTCGATTCCGACCAGCACCGCGTCGTGCAGCGCGCGCAATGCATGCACCTGGGTGCGCGCGGCCTCGCCGGTCACGGTGTCACGCCGGCCCGGCGCGCGCGCGACCATTCCGTCGCCCGACAGCGCCATCTTGATCGTGACCAGCGACGGCAGGCCGAGCCGGTCGTGGTAATAACCCAGGTTGTCGAGTATCGCGGACCCGGCCTCGCAGCCGATGTCCACCTGGATGCCGGCCGCCCGCAGCAGCGCAACGCCGCGCCCGTTGACACGCTCGTCGGGGTCGAGGGCGGGGATGACCACGCGCGCGACCCCGGCCGCGATGATGCGGTCGGTGCACGGCGGGGTGCGTCCATGGTGCGCACATGGTTCGAGCGAGGCGTACAGGGTGGCACCCCGTGCCGCCTCGCCAGCGGCGTCCAGTGCCACCACCTCGGCGTGGGCGATTCCCTTCTCGCCATGGAAACCGGTCGCGATGATTCGCCCGTCGCGCGAGACGACCGACCCGACGATCGGGTTGGTGCCGGTCCGGCCCGCGCCGGACCATGCGAGCCCGGCGGCCGTTCGCATCAGCGCGTGGTCGGACTCGGTCCATGAATCCACGCTCGCACCCGCGGGACGGCCACGCGGCGTGAGAATACTGTTGGGATAGTCGTGCAACACGCTTACAGCCAACCTGTTAGCGGAAACACTTCGAGCAACGGTAGATGGGAAAACGGCACGCGCGCGCGGACGGTCCGGCGCGCGTCCCCGGCGAGGGACACGTTGGACGTGTGGCCACCTTCTCCCATCCAGACTGTGACTGTCGGCTCCGGAATCACACCGGATCGTGCGGACGAATCCGCTCGCGGGCTGTACCGCCGGTGGGGACTTGCACCCCGCCCCGAAGGTTTCCAATAGCCTGAATATGCCCCACCGGACGGGGGGGTGTCAAGGTGACTGCGGGTCAGCCGACCAGCGCGTCGACGAACTCCGCTGGAGAGAATTCGCCGAAGTCGTCGAGGCCCTCACCGACCCCGATGTAGCGGACCGGGATGCCGAGGGTCTGCTTGATGGCAATGACGATCCCGCCGCGGGCGGTGCTGTCGAGCTTGGTGAGGACGATCCCGCTGGTCTCCATGCGGCGCGTGAACTCCCGCGCCTGCACGAGGCTGTTCTGCCCCAGGTTCGCGTCGAGCACCAGCAGGACGCTGACCGCGTCCGCGCCCAGTGCGCGTTCGCAGACGCGCCGCACCTTGGCCAGTTCCTCCATCAGGTTGACGCGCGTGTGCAGACGCCCCGCGGTGTCGATGATCACGGTGTCGATTCCGCGCGCGCGCGCAGCTTCGCAGGCGTCGAACGCGACCGCGGCCGGGTCGGTGCCCTCGTCGTGGCGGATCATGTCCACGCCCGCCCGCTCGGCCCAGATGCCGAGCTGGTCGGCGGCCGCCGCGCGAAACGTGTCACACGCCGCCATCAGAACCCGTTCGCCCCGGCCCTTCAGGAAGTACGCGAGTTTGCCGATGCTGGTGGTCTTGCCGACCCCGTTGATCCCGACCACGATGATGGCGTGCGGGCGCGGCGGTGGCGCCGCTGCCGGCGCGCCATCGCCGAGGATATCCAGGAAGATGTCGCGCAGCGCGACGCGGTAGTCGCTCGCGCCACGTTCGCGCAGCGCCGCCACCGCGCGGTCGGTCGCATCGACACCCACGTCGGCGGACAGGAGCAGCGCCTCGATCTCATCGATATCGGCGGCACCCAGCGACGCCGAACGCTGAAACACGCGCGCGAGCGGACTCGCGAGACTCTCCCGCGCGCGCCGGAGCTTTGCCTTGAGGTTGAACATGGGTTGCACAGGCGGGCGTCCCCGGGGACGCCCGGGAGACTACGCGGACGACGCGGAGTCGGCCGGAATCGAAACGACGCCCCGCGCCTTGAAACGCTCGGCGTCATCCAGGTGGACCGAGATCAGCTTGGAAACGCCCGGCTCCTCCATGGTGACACCGTAGAGGTTGTCGGCGGCTTCCATCGTCTTCTTGTTGTGCGTGATGACGATGAACTGCGTGTGGTCGGTGAACGATCGCAGCAGCTTGACGAAGCGCCCGATGTTGGCGTCGTCGAGCGGCGCGTCGACTTCGTCGAATACGCAAAACGGACTCGGCTTCACCAGATAGATCGCGAACAGGAGCGACAACGCCACCAGCGCGCGCTCACCGCTCGACAGGCTGGAGATGTCGTGCAGCTTCTTGCCACGCGGGCTGGCCACGATCTTGATGTTCGCCTCCAGCGGATCTTCGGAGTCCACGAACATGAGGTCGGCCTCGCCGCCGTCGAAGAGGGTCATGAACGTCTGCTTGAAATTCTCGCGCACGCGGTCGAAGGTCTCACCCAGCAGGCGGCGCGCTTCCTTGTTGATGCGGCGGATCGCCTGCTGCAGCGAGTCCTTGGCTTCTTCGAGGTCCTGGCGCTGTTTGGCGAGAAAGTCGAAGCGCTCCTTCTTTTCGTCGTGCTCGGCCATCGCGAGCATGTTGACGGGACCGAACTGTTCGAGACGCTGCTTGATCTCGTCCATTTCCTCGCGGCTGACCTTTTCCCACTCGCTCGCGTCGAAGCGGCTGCGGTCGGCGATCATCGGCTCGAGGTCCTGGCCGAACTTCTCGCGCGCCTTCTCGATGAGTCCGGCCATGCGCGTGTCCACCGACGCCAGCTCCACGTTGACGCGCTCGAGGTTGGCGCGCTTGGTCTCGCGCTGGTCCTTCATGCCCTTGATCTCGGTTTCCAGCGCGTCGCGCGTCTCCTTGAGCTGCGCGTAGGCCTCGCTCTCGCCCTCGATGCGCGTCTCGATGGCGACCTTTTCCGAGTGCAGCCGGGTGACGGCCTCGCGCGTGGTCGCGATGTCCTCGCTGCTCAGGCGGATCTGCTCTTCGGCGCGCGCGCGGTCTTCCTCGCGTGCCCGCACCAGACCGCCGAGTTCTTCCAGCAGCTTCTCGTGGTTCCGGACCCGCGTCTCGAGCGCCTCCAGTTCCGCGGCGGCGGACACATCCGCCACGCGCAGGCCGCCGACTTCGTCCGCGACCGCTTCGCGCTCGCGTTCGGCGCTGTGCACCTGCTCCTCGAGGGCGGCGAGGTCGGCACCGTCCAGTTCGGCGCCGGCGTCCGGCATCTCCGCGGTGCGCCGCGCGGCATCCAGCTTGGGCCGCAGCTGCAGCATCGCGTCGCGCGTCTCGGAGATTCCCTGCTCGAGCGCCGTGATCTTCTCCTTCACGCGCACCAGGTGGAGTTCCGCGTCGCGGCGGCTGCGCACCAGCCCCTCGTGCTTGCGCTCCTCTTCGGCCAGAACGCCACGAATCGCGGCGATCTCCCGCTGCGCGCGCTCGCGCTCCTCCGTGAGCGCATCGCGACGGCGGCGCAGTTCGGCCTCGTGGGCCTCCGCCTCCGCCAGCGAGCGGTCGAGCTCCGCGAGCTTCGCCTGCATCTCCAGCAGCGTCACGTCGATGTCATCCTGACCCGCCACCAGCACGCGGCCGGGGCCGTCGAAGAACACGCCGTCCAGCGTCGCGACGCGGCTGGCCCGGCCCTGTTCGATCAGGCGCAGCGCGGCGTCGACGTCCTCGACGACCACAACGCCCTCCAGATAGGCAATCAGGTAGGTGGACACCGCGGGGTTGCAGTCCACGAGTTCACGCGCGGGGCCGATGATGCCCTCGCCGCTCGGGAGCTCCTCGCGGCTCACGAAATGATCGGGAAACAGAATCTGGACGCGCCCGGCGTCGCCGCGGCGATAGGAACGCAGCCAGTCCATCGCGTCGCGCCGCGACCCGGTGACCACGCTGCGCAGGATCGGCGAGAGGCACGCTTCGAAACACTTGCGGTAGCGCTTCTCCACCCGCACGAGGTCGGACAGGACGCCGGCCACCGCGCCGTGCTGGCGCAGCTCCTCGGCGGTCCGGGTGTGTTCCTCGTGCACGCGCAGCATGAACTCGCGCTTCTCGGCCAGTTTGGCGAGCGCGCGGTTGGCGTCGGCCAGGTCGCCATCGCCGGCGGAGATCGCGGCCGATGCCTCGTCAATGGTGGCCGTCAACGCGGTCAGCGCGTTCTGCTTCTCGGACAGAACGGCCTGCTGCGCGGCAACGCGGGCCTCGATCTCGGACAGCTCCTCGACGCGCTTGGCCTCTTCCGACGAGAGCTCGTCGAGTTGCAGCTCGATGGCGTCCTGGCGGCGGGCCAGATCGGTCAGCGTCACCTCGATCTGCTCGAGCACGCCCTTCTCCTTGGCCTGCTCCCGCACCAGGTCCAGCGCGATCTGCTTGCGCCTGCGCAGCGCGCCGCGCACCTCTTCGAGGTGCTGGTTCGCCTCGCGCAGCGCTGTCGTGCGCGCGCCGAGCAGTTCCCGCGACTCCTCGAGTTCGCGGCGCCGCGAGACGGCGAGCCCGCGCGACTCCTCGAGTTCCGTCTCCGCCTGCTGCATGCGTTCGCGCGCGCGGGTGATTTCGAGGTCGTCCTCCTGAATCCGGCCGCGGCTCGCATTCATCCGCTCGGTGTGGACCGCGATGCGCTCGTCGTGCTGCTGCAGCGACGTCATCGCCGTGTAGCGGGTCTCGTTGAGGTCCTGCATGCGCTTTTCGAACTCCGCCGACTCCACGCGCAGCTCCTGCAGACGGTTCTCGCGGATTGAAATCTCGTTGTCGCCCACCAGCCGCACGTTCTCCTGCGCGTCGCGCTCCGCGTGGAGTTCGTCGCGGCGCACCAGGATCCCGAACAACGACGACTTGAGCAGCGCGATCTCCATCGCGTCCGCCTGCTCCTTCAGCGACTGGTAGCGGCGCGCCTTGCCCATCTGGTACTTCAGCGAGCGCAGTTCCTTGTCGAGTTCGTTGAGGATGTCGACGAGACGCGTCAGGTCCTGTTCGGTGGCCTTGATCTTGCGCTCCGCCTCCTCGCGCTGCAGGCGGTAGCGCATCACGCCCGCCGCCTCTTCGAGCAGGTGGCGCTTTTCGTCCTCCTTCTCGGAGAGCACCTTCTCGATCATGTCGCGTTCGATGATCGCGTATGCGCTGTTGCCGAGGCCGGTATCCACCAGCAGGCCGCGCACGTCCTTGAGACGGACCGGCTGGCCGTTGACGAGGTACTCGCTGACGCCGCTGCGATACAGGCGCCGGCCGATACGGACTTCCTTGTAGTCGAGGTTCAGCGAGCCGTCTTCATTGTTGATGGTCATGAAGACCTCGGCCATGCCGAGCGGCTTGCGCAGGCGCGTCCCGTTGAACAGGACGTTTTCCATCTTTGTATTGCGCAGCATGCGGGTGCGCTGCTCGCCCAGCACCCAGCGGATCGAATCGACCACGTTGGACTTGCCGCAGCCGTTGGGCCCGATGATGGCCGTAACGCCGCCCGAGAAGTCGAGTTCGAGGCCCGACATGAACGATTTGAAACCGGAGATTTCGATCTTACGCAGCTGCAAGTGCGGCTCCCGCGGAGAACGTGGCGTTGCCACGCGACATTTCGAGACTATTCAGGGATTTTGGTGATGCGAGTAAAACGTACCTGCGGGACGGCGTCCAGATTTTTTTTGACTTCGCGGGCTTCTTCGCGCGTCTGGAACGGGCCGGAATACACCCGGTACCACTTGCCCTTCGCACCCAGGTCGAGGAAAACGATAAACACCGGGAATTCCCGGCTCTGCAGAAACGCCACTTCTTCGCGCGCGCGGATCGATTCCTGGAAGGAACTGATGTGGATAACGTACCAGTCCTTCCAGCGAACCTCGAGATCCGCCATGACGTGGATGTCCGCGGGACTGATCAGCTGGGTGCCACCGGTGCGGCCGCCGGTATCGGCAAAATTGGTGGGAGGCTGCGCGCGCGTGCGCAGGGTATCGCGCGGCGGCGACAGGAGCGGCGCCGTGGACGTGTCCGCGCGCACGCTGTCCGCGAAGACGCTCCGGGTGGTGTCCGGACCGGGATGGGCCGGGGCCGGCTCCCCGCCCGTCGGGAGCGCCGCCACCGGCTCGCTGACCGGTTCGAGACCGCGGCCGCGGCCCTGTGTGAACCACCAGACCGCAAAAACGATGACAATCAGCCCGAACACGCTGATCGCAATGCGTGGCCCGAGCGACGCATAGCGACCTCCCGCCTCGAGCGCCCGCGCGGACGCGGGAGCCGCCGGAGCGGCCGGCCGTTCGAAGCGGGGCTCGGCCGGGGCCGGCGCAGACGCGGGAACCGATGGCGGCGGCGGAGGTGCCGGGGCGTTCAGCTCGATGGTCCATACCTCGCTCGCCAGCGCCACCAGCGTCTCGGCGGTATCCGAACGCCCGCCCGCGGTCACGGCCGCCACCACATCCACTGCGCCCGCGATCGGGTGCGGCTGGCCGGTCTCGTCGCGCGCGGGGCCGACGAAGATCGCACAACGCGCGTGCGCGACCAGGCGCCGCGCCGCATCCGCGAACGCGGTCTCGACGAACGGCATCCGGCGGGTTACCGGAAACGAGCCCGACCCGACCACCCGGGCGCCGTGCGTCTCCTGCGTGATCACACCCAGCGAACTGCCGTAGAGCAGGAAATCCAGGAAGCCGAGCGCGTCCTTCTGCGGCACCAGGCCGTGCAGCCCGACGGCGACGAAGTCGCAGTCCACCAGCAACGCCGACGGGATATGCGCACTCAGCGCACGCGCGAGCAGAAAGGCAACGTCGTCGCGCACGCCGGAGGCGTCGTCGTCCGCGCATATATAGACGGCGCACGGCGACTCGGCACAACGGTGGCTGACCGCCGCGACCAGCGATTGCAACGGTTCGAGGAGCGCGGCGGGCAACACCGGCTCCGTCACCGCGGCGTGCAACGCCGCGACGGTGACCGGAATGCGATAGGTGGACATGCGCTCCATGCTCAGGCGCGGCCTCCGGCCGCGAGCGCGTCGACGAGCGCGCGAATTACATCGCCGTCTTCGGAAGGAAGAATGGTGGTCATGTTGATACGAACCTCGCTGCCTCGGATACGCGTGAAGAGTGGGAGTTCGCGCAGACGCAGCGCACGCGCGAGGCGCAACGCGTCCCGTTCACCGCCGCAACCGACCGCCACCGCCGCGGACGGCACCGCCTCCCCGCTGAGACTCCCACCGCCCACCGCCGCGTCATCGTCCACCACGCCGATCGCGACCGCGTCGCCCGCGGCCGCCCGCACCGCCCGCACCACCCGGTCCGCGCGCTCGCGCGCCGCGACGCCGCCGGTGATCATCGCCAGCGAAGGATTCTCCCGCCGCGGGTCCTCCGCGAACAGGTAACAACGCACGATTTCCTGGAGCGCCGCGATGGTCACTTTATCAACGCGTACCGCGCGCCGCAACGGATTTTGCTTGAGACGATCGATCAGCGTGCGCTTGCCCACCACGATGCCCGCCTGCAGCCCGCCGAGAAGTTTGTCGCCGCTCATCGCCGCGCCGTCGGCGCCCGCCGCGAGCACCGCGGCCACCGCGGGGTCGTCGCCCACGCCGGCGCCGGCAAAATCGAAGAACGCGCCGCTGCCCATATCGAACACCACGTGCGCACCGCGCGCGCGCGCCACGGTGACCAGTTCCGCCAGCGTCGCCTCGTGCGCGAACCCCGCGATCTGGTAGTTGCTCTTGTGGACTTTCAGCAACAGGTCGCCACTGCGCGCCGCGCGCTCGTAGTCGGCGGCGTAGGTGCGGTTCGTGGTGCCAACCTCGGCGACTTCCGCGGCCGCGTCGCTCAGGATATCCGGCAGCCGGAAGCTACCGCCAATCTCGACCAGTTCCCCGCGCGACACGATCACGCGCCCCGGGGGCGAGAACGAAGACGCCAGCAGGTAGACGGCGGCGGCGTTGTTGTTCACCACCATCGCGGCCTCCGCGCCGGTCAGGCAGCACAAGAGCCGCTCCAGCGTTTCGCCGCGCCTCGCGCGTTCGCCGCTCGCGAGGTCGACTTCGAGACTCACGTAGCCACGCATCGCACGCACGGCCGCCTCCGCGACCCGGTCGCCAACGGGCGCGCGCCCGAGGTTCGTGTGCAGCACGACGCCGGTGCCGTTCAGTACCGGCTTGAGCCCGCCCGTCCGGAGCTCAGCCACACGCGCCTCCGCGCGCGCCACGATCCACGCCAGCATCGCCGCGCGGTCGGGCTGGTCCGGCACGCCGGCTCCGCCCGCGCGCAGTTCATCGATGAGTTCGCGCACGAGCCGCGTCCAGGGAAAGCGCGGGTGCGCCGCACGCCATCCCTGCACCGCCGGGTGGTCGAGGATTGCGTCGACGGACGGGATCGCCCGGAGAAAGTCTGTGCCGCGGGTTTCACTCATGATGGATTCGTCCGGTAATCGCCCGGGCCCACCGGACGCGCTCTGCGTATCACGCGCACCCCCGCGCGTCAAACCATTATGCAACAATTCCTTGATGCGCGAGAGCCTTTCTGTTAGGCATCCCAGCATGACGCGTCCCGCCGTCCGTCTCTGCTGCATCCTGCTGACCGCCGGTATCGCGGCGTGCGGCGGACCGCGCCGCACGGAAACACCGCCACTCGACCGTCTCTATCAGGGACTCGCGGACCAGTTGCCGCGCGTCGACTCCACGACACTCGCCGGCTTCCGGATCCTGATCGACCCCGGCCACGGAGGGAGCTTCCGGGGCACGGTGGGGCGCGACAGCCTGGAGGAATCGAAGGTCAATCTGGGCGTGTCCCTGTACCTGTGGGGACTGCTGCGCGAAGCCGGCGCCGACGCCCACCTGACCCGCTCGGCCGATCGCGACTTCCTGACCGAGGCGGATTCCGCGCTCGCGTTCGATCTGCAGGCGCGCGTCAATGCGGTGGATTCGCTGCGCCCCGATCTGTTCATCTCGATCCACCACAACGCCCAGCCGCAGCGCGACCCCGCATACAACCGCGTCGAAACCTACTACTCCGCGGGCGACCCCGCGTCGCTCGACCTCGCGTTTGCGATTCACCGGCACCTCATGCGCAACCTCGGCATCGATGTCGGCGAGGTGCGGCAGGGCAACTATTATATACTGCGCAACATCGACGTGCCCGCGGTGCTCGGCGAGTCGAGTTACCTCACCCACCCGCCGGTCGAGGAGCAACTGCGGCTGTCGCGCGCGCAGGAACTGGAAGCCGAGGCGTACTTCCTCGGCATCGTCGATTACTGCCGCCGTGGAATCCCGCGCGTCACCGCGCTCGAGCCTGCCGACTCCCTGCACGCGACGCTTCCGGCCGTGTCGTGCCGCTTCGAAGACCATGGCGGACTCGGCATCGACCCCGACGGCGTCAGCCTTGTCCTCAACGGCGAGCCCGTACGTCCGCAGATTACCGCAGACGGCAACCGCGCCACGTACGAACTCCCATGGGACGCCCCCAACGGCACGTATGACCTCGCGGTCTCGGTGCGCAACGTCGGCGGCAACACCAGCCGCGTCGCGCGTACCCGCTTCGCGGTGGCATATCCGCCCGCCCTCGCGGCCATCACCACCGCCCCCCCCCGGCTGCCCCGCGACGGCGGTGGCATGCGCGTGCGCGCGCGCATCCTCGACGCACGTGGCCTGCCCGTGGCCGACGGAACGCCGGTGTCGCTGACAACGTCGCTCGGCGGCCCCACGCGTGAAGAACGCGTTGACGGCGGATCGGTGGAGTTCGCCCTGCTGGTCCCATCCGGCACCCGCTCCGAACTGACGCTCACGCTCGCGTGCGGCGAGCGCCGTTTTGAAACGCGCGTGCCGCGCGGCCAGGATGGCACCCGGCGTTCGCGCGCGATCGTGGTGCGCAACGCGCGCGACGGTTCCCCGCTGGTGAACGCGACCATTGTCGCCGGCGACTCCGTGGTCACCGGCGCATCTCCCTCGGGTGTGTACAGCTTCCCCGCGGATACCGGCGCCCACCTGCACGCACCCGGCTACCGACCGGTGCCGCTGGATGGCGTCGCCGCTGACACGCTGCGCGTGGACCCGTGGTTCGACGGCGCGCTGCTCGGGCAGCGCTTCGTCCTCGATCCCCAGGGAGGAAAACCCCGCGTTGCCGGCGTCGGTCCGCTGGGACTGGCGGCGTCCTACGTGAACCTGCGCACCGCCACCTACCTGAAGGCGTTTCTGGAAGCCGCCGGCGCGGAGGTTCTGCTGACGCGCACATCGGATGAAGTCCGCCTGCCCGAGGATGTCGCGACGATGACCAACCGCTTCCGTGCCGACCGCTACATCGAGCTGCGCCACCCGTCCGCGCCACCCGACAGCGCGCTGGCCGTGGGGGCGTTCTTCTTCCCGGGCAGCGCCACCGGCCAGAAGATGGCGGCGCAGCTGGGCGCCGCGCTCGCCGGCGAACTGGGTGTCCCGTTCCCGGGGCCGGAGGCAACGGTCACCTACCCGCTGCAACAGACCGCGTGTCCGGCGATCGTCGTCGCGGCGCCGTCGATTTCGGACGTTACCGAGGAGTTGCGTCTGGATTCGTCGGCCTACCTGCGCAAACAGGCGTACGGGGTATTCACCGGAATACTCCATCACTACGCGGTGGCGGACGGCGCGCGACTCGCCGTCCTCGTAGAATCGTCCGCGCCGCAGGACTGGCTCGTCACGCTGGACGAAACGTGGACACTCGCGACGGGCGCCGACGGACGCGTCGAGTTCCACGCCGTTCCCGCGGGCGAACACACCGTCGTGGCCCGCCGCGGAACCGACATCCGCCGTGCAACACTGGTCATCGGCAGCGACGACGTCCGCTTTTCCATCCCCGCCAGCCAGTAGTGGCGCGGGCGCGGGGGGCCCGCATTGACGTCCGCCTCGTCCGGAGCCTATCTTCTTCCATGACCCCGCGCATCGACAAGGAGAGGTAATGCCCGTCCGCTCCTGGGACAGCGAGATTTCCTACCGCAAGCGCATTGCGCTCCTCGCCCCGATCGTGCTTCTGATCCTCGCGTCGCTCGCATACATGTCGCGGCGTGTAACGCCACGCGAGATATACAAATACGTCGGATGGCACGGCGAGCTCGAGCTGCTGCCCGAAATCACCATCGTCCCCGACAACCCCGCCCCCGACGCCGCTCCGGCACCACGGCAACAACAGCAGCAGGAAGAGACGGTCGCGCTCGACGTCGCCGACGCACCGGGAGAGTTCGAGGCCAACCCGCCGCGCATCGAGTTGAACGACGAGAACCGCATCTCTCCGACCTTCGACAACTTCTCCGACTTCCCGTCGGTGCGGACTCCCGAACAGCGCAGCGTGTCCTACTCCGACAAGTATGTGATCCTGAAGATGGTGAAGCCGAAGTATCCCCCGGGTCCGCTCGCGGAGGGCATCGAAGGCAACGTGAGTGTGGAACTGCTGGTGAACGAGAAGGGATACGTGGAGCACGTGGCGGTGCTCGCGGCACTGGGGCCAGACGAGTTTCAGCAGGCCGCGCTCGAGGCGGCGAAGCAGTTCATCTTCCAGCCACCGACCGACGCCGAGGGCCGCCCGACAACGATCTGGGTCAAGTTCCTCGTGAAATTCCGCGTGTTCGGCTGACCGTCAGCGCCGGAACGGCTCCACCTTGCCATCGCGAACCCGGACCAGCGGCACCGTCGCGGCCGTCGCCATGCGGTGCTCCGCGTCACCGCGCAGTTCGCGCGTGAGGAAGACGCGCACGTCCTCGCGCGAGGACGCGCCGTCGGCCACCGCGCCCAGCACGGACTTCATCCCGTAGTAGCCGGCCACCGACACCGGGCTGGCCTCGGTCGCGCCGGCGGTCGCGAGCTTCGCCCTCAGCATGGACTGGGTCTCCGGCGTAGCCCCCTGGTGCGAGTCGCCGGCGAACACAGCACCCTCGAGTTCGTCGCGCGCGAGACGCAGCAGCTTCTCGGAATTCCACTCGCTGATACCGAGCATCTGGACGTGGAGGTCGAAGAACCGTGTCTGCGGCAGGATCTGCAGCAATTCCTCCACGCTGCCCACCGCGAAGAGCGCGTCCGGCACCGCGTCGCGGATGGGCTCGAGCTGCGCGCGAAAATCGGTGGCGCCGTCCTCGAAGTACTGGATGGAAACGACTTCCTGCCCCATCCGCTTCACCTCGCCCGCAAAGAAATCCGCCACCTGACGGCGTTCGCCCCGCGCGGGAGCGATGACCGCAAAGCGCGCGAGCCCCAGCGTTTCGGTGGCCGCCCGCGCCACTGCCGTCGCCTCGACGCTGGCAGGAATGCGCGTCTGAAAAATCCATGGGCCGATCTCGACCAGATCGTCGGACGGAACCACCGGCGAGACAATCGGAACCCGCCACGCGTTGGCCTCGATCGCGCCGGCAAAGGCGGCCAGCGTGAACACGTCGCCGACGATCGCAAGCGCGCCATCTTCCGCCGCCATGCGGCGCACCGCCTTGACCGCGTCCACCGCACCCCCGCGCGAGTCGCCCACCACAATCGACACGCGCCGCGTGTGCGCCGCGTTGTATTCGTCCACCGCGAGCTTTGCACCCTGCTCGAAGAGCCGGCCGTACAGCGCCACCGCGCCGGTCTGCGGAATCAGGAGTCCGACGCGATCCGGACTCACGCGCGACGCAGGCGCGGGCGGCGGTGCCTGACGGCGCTCCACGGCCATCTCCATCAACCGGCGCGCGTCGGCGTGCGCCTCACCGCTCGGCAGCGCATCGAGATAGTCGCCGACGAGTTCGTAACAGCGGTCATAGTCGCCGCGCGCGTACGCCAGCCGCGCGCGCTTCAGCGCCGCCTGCCGCGCAAGCGCGGAGTCGGGGTAGCGGCGCGCGAGCGCGTCCAGTTCGGACTGCCCGAGGCGCTCGTCGGCGAGCACCATCAGCCGGCGCGACGCGTCTTCGCGCTCCGCGGCGTCGGCAGGTGTGCGCAGAAACTCCAGCAACGTCTCCGCCTCGTGCACCGGGTCGTCGAGCTTCGCGTAACCGGCGGCCGCGGCCCGCAGCGCCCGCGGGCGCGCCGCGCTCAGCGGGAAATCGGAAGCGAGTGACGTGTACAGCGTGACCGCCTCACCGGTGCGACCGCGCGCATCCGCCACCTGGCCGGCCAGCCACATCGCTTCATCACGCTTCTCGTACTGCGGATAGGTGTTCAACAGTTCGGCGGCGGCGGTGGCGGCGGCGTCCCACTGCCCCCCACGGTGATCCGCCTCGAGCGTCGCGAACAGTTCGTCCGCGCGGGTGCGTTCGGCGGATCCATAGGACGGCGCGCGGTGCCCGGTCTGGGCACAGCCGGCAAGCGCGAGCACCGTCACGGCAAACACAACAACGTGCAGGCGCATCAGAATTCTCCCGGGTCGAGGTCCTTGAGGTAGCGGCGGATTTCGTCGTCGGGGTCGTTCTCGGGCCCGGGCGGGTTGCCCGCCTCGAGCGATCGCTTGTGCGCGGCGAATACATCGCGCGCGACGAAGATGGGCGCGTCGAACTTGAGCGCGAGCGCCACCGAATCACTGGGGCGCGCGTCGATGACGATGACCTCGGCGTCGCGCCGCAGGTAC
>DASUGO010000218.1:0-4216 GCA_036273975.1 Candidatus Krumholzibacteriia bacterium | reverse complement strand
TATGCCCGATATCGGGGACTGGGTCGCGTCCACGATCCGGACCGCGATCGTGAGCCCCAGATCGCTCAAGGCGTCGCCGTCGCCCTGCGGACACGCCACCACCACGCCGGACGCGGAGGAGAACGTGGAGGTACAGGGGTCGTGGTGTCCGGCGGTTGCACCACCCGACGGGACACTCGCAGCGGTCGGGAATACAGCCGCCATCAGCAGCAACGAGAACATTGATTTTCGCATGACGTCCTCCGTAGCGAGGTCCAGCAGGAGGTCGGCGGGTTCACAGAGAAGTATACACCCGGCCCCTCTGACTGTCACCCCGCCCCGATCTCGCCTTGCCCCGGCAGCGGCTACCTCGTACAATACGGGGGTACACGTTCCGCTGGCACCCCACCTGATCCAGCGGGGGAATGGTCTTGAATGCGACCGGGTAAACCCAACCCCAGAAGATCCCCCGCGTCCGCGGCCGAAAAAGAGTCCCGTCTGCAGGAAGATCTCGTTCTCATCGAGATGATCCTCGGCGGCTCCACGGCCCACTGGCACGCCTTTGTCGACCGCTATGCCGGTTTGATCTACAGCGTCATCCGGCGGCAGCTCTTCGTCGAGGATGACGATGAGGTGCGTACGGTCTTTGCCGACGTCCTCGAGGCGCTCTATAAGGGCAAGCTGGCCGAATTCCGCGGCGGCTCCGAACTCTCCACCTGGCTGATCGTTGTGTCACGCGGCAAGGCGCTGGACCATCTGCGCCACCTGCAGGGCCGCCGCAAGATGCCCCAGGGCTACGCGGGACTGTCGGCCTTTGAGCAGCAGGTGTTCCGTCTCCATCACGTGGAGGGGCTCGCCTTCGACGCCGTCATCCACTCGCTCCACTCCGCGGGTATGCCCGCCAACGCCGAGATGGTCGCGCACGCGGTCTTGAAGATCGAGGGCACGCTGGACAAACACTACCTGCGGCGGCTCGAGTCCGACGCCAAGGCGCCCGCGCTGGGTGTGGTCTCCGGCCGGTTGCTGGACTATCTCACCCACGCCGGGATCGAACGCGACCGCGCGGGTGACGAGGACCCGCACCAGCGGCTCGAGCGCGACGAGGTGGCCCGGCTGGCGGCCCGCGTCCAGGAACTGCTCGGCGAGTTGACCGACGAGGAACAGGACATCGTCCGGCTCCGCTTCGAGGAAGGCTGGACCGCCCAGCGGATTGCCGACCACCGGGGTCTGGCCGGACAGCGCCGGGTGTATACCCTGCTCGACGGCGCGCTCCGCAAGCTGCGCAAGCTTCTGGACCGTGACGACGGGTAATCCGGCGCCCGGGTCCGTCTCTTGTCCGCGTAACCGGCCGGGTTGACCCGGCAGGAATGACCATGACGGAACTCCACCTCACCGACGAACAACTCGCGTCCCTGGCGGACAACTCCCTCGAGGGAGCCGACCGGGGGCTGCTCCTCGAGCACCTGCGGGCGTGCCCCACATGCCGCGAGACGTTCCGGGACACAATTCGCTATCGTGCGATGCTGCTTGCAGATGCGTCGCTTTTCCGCGCACCAGACGACGCCGTCCGCGACGCCCGTCGCATCGGTGAGGGTAACCGTCGCCGTGAGCCGCGGGTGCTGCCGGGAATTCGGTGGCTGCTGACCCCGGGCGCGCTCGCCGGGCTCACCGCGGCGGCAATGGTTGTGACCGCGATCGCGCTGTGGCAGTCGGGCTACGGCCCGCACCGGCCGGATTACGCGCGGTTGTTCCAGCCACTCCAGCAGGCCACCGCCAGTGCCTCGTCGGAGGGCTCCATCGTGCTTCCGGGCGCGGAAGACGTCGCCGCAACGGCGTCGCCGCTGTACCGGTCGGGGCACGTCGAGCCGAGCGAGGCCATCGACTCCGCGCTCGACGAACTGATGCGGGCCTATCGGAACCGCCCCAATCAGGAGATCGCGCACTGGCTGATCACCGGCTGCCTGGCCACCGGCGACGTGGAACGGGCGGCCATCTATGCGCGCGACGCGCGGCTGCGCTTCCCCGACGAATCGCGCTTCGTCGTGCTGGACGCGATCGTTGCGTACCGCTCGAACGAAATGGATCGCGCCGAGCATCTGCTCCAGTCGGCGCTCGAGAACGATCCCGACAACGGCGCGGCCATGCTCAATCTGGCGCTGGTCCAGTACGAGATGGGCCAGGCCGATTCGGCCCGCCGGACGCTGGAAATGGTCCGTGCTCACTTCCCCGGCTCGGCGCTGGACGCCCGGGCCACCGCGCTAATTGCTGATCTCCTAAACGGTTAGCGGCTTTCTCGTCCTCCGGAAATTTTTTCCGGGAATTCCCCCGGTGCGGTCGACTCCATCTGTCAGGATCGGGAGATCACGGGTTTGATTGAGCCGTCTAAAGGGGCGAGACGGAATCGAGCCCGGGAGCCCCGGTCCCAAAATATTCGCGGACCGCGTGCTGGTTACCGGCGTTTCCGGCACGCGAGCGTAGTTCGAGACCCCACCACACTCTCCTGAACACGCGACGGCTGCCATCGTGTATACTGCCGGTTCAACCTGGAACCGGCAGGAGTTGATGAGTAGCGTCGCGTCGCATCTGTTTCTTCCCCTTGCTCTTTCATTGCTCACCATGGTGATTCCAACGGAGTCTTCGTCCCTTGCCGCGAGCACCGGCGTGGTCCTTGTGGTCCACGGTGGGGCCGGCACCATCGAACGATCCAGCATGACCCCGGAGCAGGACGCGGCCTACCGCGCCGCGCTTGCCGAAGCGCTTGTGGCCGGCTACCGCGTGCTCTCGGCCGGCGGTCCCGCGCTCGACGCGGTGGAAGCCGCCATCTGCGTGCTGGAAGATTCGCCGCTGTTCAACGCGGGCCGCGGCGCCGTGTTCACCAGCGAAGGCAAGAACGAGCTGGATGCGTCCATCATGGACGGCGCGACGCACAACGCGGGTGCGGTGGCGGCCATATCCGGCGTGCGCAACCCCATCAAGGCCGCGCGGCTGGTGATGGAACGTACGAGCCACGTGATGATGGTCGGCGAAGGCGCCACACGTTTTGCGCGCGACCAGGGGCTGCAATTCGAAGACAGCAGCTACTTCTTTACGCAGAAGCGCTGGGACGAACTGCAGCGCACGCAGGAAGAAGAGCGCAAGCACGAGGCCGAGTTCGGTTCGCTGGCGCTGCCGCACATGCATCTTGGCACCGTGGGTGCGGTGGCACTGGACGCGAGCGGCAATCTCGCGGCCGCCACATCGACCGGCGGTCTCACCAACAAGCGCTGGGGCCGCGTGGGCGATTCTCCCATCATCGGCGCGGGCACCTACGCCGACAACGCGACCTGCGCCGTCTCGTGCACCGGTCGCGGCGAGGTGTTCATCCAGATTTCCGCCGCGCACGAAGTCGCGGCGCTGATGCGCTTGAAAGGACTTTCGGTGAACGAGGCCGCGCGACAGGTCGTACACGAAGAACTCGTGAAGATCGGCGGCGCGGACACCGGTGGCTTGATCGCGCTCGACCACGCGGGCAATTTCGCGATGGAGTTGAACACGCCCGGGATGTACCGCGGCTACGTTCGCGCGGATGGCAAGCCGCACGTGTTTATTTACAACGACGAGTAAGGAAACCGATGGCCCTCCTCCGGGTATCAATCAAGAATGACCGGGGGGAGATGCGGCGGGTCAATTCCGCGCTGGCGGACTTCCTCGGCGAAGCCGGGTTTTCTCCCCGGCACATCAACCGGGTTCGCCTGGTGGTGGAAGAGCTGGTCGTGAACATCATCACGCACGCCTTCGCGGAGGGAAGTCCGCACACCATCGCGCTGACGCTTCGGTCTGACCCGCGCCACGTCATGGTGGAGACCGAGGACGATGGCAAACCGTTCGATCCCAGAGGGGCTGCACCGCCGCCGCTGGGCCGCCCGATCGAAGAGCAGGGTAACGGCGGCTACGGAATATACATTGTCAAACGGATGACCCAGTCGCTCGATTACGAGCGCGTCGACGGCAAGAACCGGACGCGCGCAGTGGTCGCAGACGAAACACAGGAGGCGCCATGAAAAGCAACCGAATCGCGACCGCGGCCGCGCTGTCCCTCACATTGTTGTGGGTGGGATGCGGCAACGACGACAACCCGCCCGTTGCGGTGGACTCGGCGGCGCCGGCCAAAGTGACCGACCTCGCCATCGCCGATGCCGGCGAGAACAGCATCACGCTCACATGGACGGCGCCCGGTGACGACGGCACCAGGGGCACC
>DASUGO010000217.1:0-5588 GCA_036273975.1 Candidatus Krumholzibacteriia bacterium | reverse complement strand
GGACGCACTGCACGTGCGCGTAGATCGCGCACGCGAGGGGAAGGATCGGCAGCCACGCCGATCCCTGCCGATGCAGTGCGCGGAAGCAGGCGATCACGTACAGCAACAGGAACAGATAGGGTGCGGTGTAGTTTTCGATGTAGCCGAAGAACAAAAGCATCGAGCTGGAGAAGAACCCCAGGATGACCATCCACACGCGCACATCCCGGGCCAGGGAGCGGCTGGACGCCGCCAGCAGCGTGATCACAACGAACAGTCCACCCAGCACACAGTTCAGCGCGCGCATGCTGTCCAGCGGGGTGCGGCCGAAGCGCTTCAGGGCCTTGACGGCACCGTAATAGAGCAGCGTGGTGCCCGGCGCGATGCTCTCCTCGGTGACGATTGCGTGCGCGCTGCGCATGATGACCCGGTCGTGGCCTTCTTCGGCGGCCTCGAACGACTGCACGATCAACTGGCCATCGCCCAGCAGGTTGGTGGCCGAGTGGAACACGTGGAACGCGGCCACGGCGGCAAGTGCGATCGCGACGATGGTGACGGTTCGGGCGTGCGTTCGCGGTCCCGCCGCGCGTTCCCCCAGTGCGAGCGCGCCACGGTACAGCGCCACCGCCACGCCGGGAACGAACATCAGCGCCAGCAGTGCGAGCGCGCCGATCCGGACCGGCGCGGGCAGGAACGCGAGGTGATTGATGCCCCATAGTCGCGTCGCGGGCAGAAACGACGCCATGGCGGCAAGCGCGGCGGTCGTCAGGGTGACGCCGACGAGCACGGGCGTCCCGGCGTCGACCGGGAGCGAGCGAGCTTCCGCTGCCGCCGCATCCGGTGCGGCTTCGGGATGGGCTTTTCTGGGTTTCTTCTTTGCCACGCTAAAATAGCCGGGGGGAGGACGTCCACTCCACGCGGAGCGGACGTCCTCCCGGTGGGAATCGAGCGCGTGTTGCGCTCTAGTGTGCCTTGTCGTACAGCGGTTCGACGTCCGACGGAATGCTGCTCAGCCGGCCGACAATTCGCTCCACCTCGGGCGGAACCGCGCCCCATTGGTCCAGAAACGCCTCGGCCGCGGCGTAGTCGCCGCGCGCCTGCAGCAGGCACAGCTCGCGGGTCAGCGATTTCGCGGCCTCCGGCATCTTGTCCAGCACCACCGTGTAGCGGTCTGTTTCCGGATTGTGCACGATGGCGCCCTGGTCCTTGAACCAGTTGTACTGGATCATGTTTCCCTTGCCGTGCGCCTCGTGCAGACCGAAGCGCACCGCCCGGAACAGACCGGGCAGGAAGGTCACGTACATCCGGTTGAGGTCCTCCTGCGTCATGTTGCCTTTTTCCACCAGGAAGGCCGCGTTGTACATGCCCATCACATCGGCCTTGCACTCTTCGAGTGGGGAATAGAGTGTCTGCAGCACCTGGTTCACGGTGGTGCGGGTTCCATCCGCCAGCGTGATGGTGCCCGGGCCCAGCCCGTGCGCGAGTTCGTGCAGGACCGAGAAGTAGAAGTAGGTGTCAAAGTTCACGAGCTCCATGTGCGACGGATCCAGCACGATATTGGCAATCGGCACCAGGATCTTGTCGTACTTGGCGCGTGAGATGTTCTTCAACATCACCTTCTTGGATCCCTTGGCCTCACGAACGCGTTCGTCATTGGGCAGGTTGTACGCGATGGCGTGTACGCCGGCCTTGATGTCGCCACCCGCGTAGATGACGTCCACCACGCTGATCGGCGAGTCGGTGCCACGATTCATGTTCTTCATCTCGTTGGGAATCGGCAAATTCCGCTCCATCGCCGGGAGGAAGTTCTTCAACTCGCCCAGGCGCTTGCTGTCCGCCGGATTGCGCATCGCGATAATGGCCTCGAACGCGGCCTTGTAGTTGAAGAGGTTGTCCTCGTAGACCTCGTAGGGACCAATGGTGACGTCGAGAATGTTGTCGCTCACGTCCATCCAGTCCATGTCGCTCTGGAAGTAATCGTTGGACTGGAACGCCGCGGCGCGGCTGCGCAGGAATGCCGCCAGCGTCGTGTAATCGACGCCCTTGGCGAACTGGGCCCTGGATGCCTCATCGGTGAGGATGTCCGCCGCTTCATTCAGCAGGCGCGTCGCGTCGTCGAGCAAGGGCCCGTACGCCTCGCTGTAGGGAACCGCCTTGAGTCCGCCGTCATCGGCGCGTTCGATGCGCGTGAAGTATCCGGTGAGCGCGTCCTTTTGATCGGGATGTGCGGCGACGTACGCTTCGAACTCTTCCTTGGTAACGTCTTCCGGATAGTAGCCGGCACCCGCCGGCTTGGCCATCTTGCCGATGGCCGGACGGTCGTGCTCGAGCCGGATCCACGGACCGGCGTTGATGCGGAAGAAGTGATACATGTCGCTCGCGAGCGACTGATCCGAACCGGCCTTCGCCGCCGCGTCGCGCAGTTCGTCGCGCATCGCGATGTTCCCGGCCCAGACCTGGCGCAGGAATATCTCATCCATGATGCGCGCGGCGTCGACGAGCCTGGCCAGCGCCTGCTTCTCCGGTGCCGACAGAATGGTGGCGTCGTAGGTGATCTCCACCGGCGCGAAGCGTGAGATCTCCATCCGCAGACTGTCCGCCGGGATGTGATGAAAACTGGTTTCCGGGGTGCTTGCTTCGTTCATTTCCGATTTCTTGTTGCAGCCGACGGTGCTGACCAGCGCCGCGGTGGTTACCGCGAGCACGGCCGCGACCCGGCTGGACCTTAGAATGCTCATCCTCGCTCCTTGCTCGGCGTTCAGGGGACCCCCCGGGCCGGGGGCGGCCGACGGAGGAACTATCCGGCCATTATAGCCAAACTCGCTGCAAAAGCTAGAGGTTAGAAGATTTCTCGGTTCTTTGAGAAAAAAAGAGACAAAAGTCCTAAAATCGTGTATCTTCTCTTCTGTGGGTGCGGCGTGGGTGCCGACAGGCACGGAGCGACGCGCCCCTGGGGCCCTGCCCCGCAATTAAATGTCGCGTTAGTGGGGGAAAATGCGGCCACCTCCGCTGGCGCATGATGCGGGCCGGCACCCTTTCGGGTCGTCGGCCCGCTGATTTTTTAGACTGAAGCCCGCGGTCGCAGGAGCCGCTCACAATTGATGTGACCCGGGGAAAGGCGGCACGTCATGTGTACCCCGCGGAGGGTGCTGGGCGTCGTGGCGATTCTTCTCGCCCTCGCACCGGTTGACTCCCTTGCCCGTCCCCCGATTCGCAAAGCATTCTTCGACGCATATCCATCCGCAACCGGCACCCGTCTCGACATTCTCGCCAGCAACCCCGGCCACTGCGGCGTCTGTCATTATGATTTCAATGGTGGCGGCCCACGCAACGCCTTCGGCGCGAAGGTCGAGGTGGCGATCAACTCGGGTAACTACGCCACGACGATCGCGGCGATCCAGTCACTCAACGGCGACGATTCTGATGTGGATGGGGCTCCGAACGGCGTCGAGATCACCAGTCTTTTGTATACCAACACCCCCACGTTTCCCGGTCTCAAGGCCGGCAACGAAGCGCTGGTCACGAACGTCACGATATCCGAGATCACGCCTTACCTGACCCCGATGGGGTCCACCGACACCACGCCCCCCGTGGTCGCGGTGCTCTCGCCCAACGGTGGCAACGTGCTGGCCGCCAACACGACGACCGCGATTACCTGGACGGCCACGGACGCCAGCGGCATTGCCTCGGTCTCCATCTATCTCTCGGACGACGGCGGCATTTCGTTCCAGCCGATATCGTTCGCCGAACCCAACGACGGCACGTTCAACTGGTTCGTTCCCAACCGGCCCGGAACCCAGACGATTGTCCGCGTGATCGCGAAGGATGGCGCCGGCAACTACGGGTCGGACTGGAGCGACGGACCATTCACGGTCACCGGCGTCACCGGCGGCATCGTTCCGACCACGCTGCGCGACATGGACCTGCCGGGCTCGCATCCATTCGTGGGCACCTTCGAGGACCCGGACGTGAACTGCGTGACCTGTCACGGCAACTACAGCACGGCGGTGGAGCCGTGGTATCAGTGGAAGGGCAGCATGATGGCGCAGGCGATGCGCGATCCGCTGTTCCTCGCGTGTCTCGCCGTTGCGGAGCAGGACGCACCCTCGGTGGGCGACCTGTGCATCCGCTGCCACACACCGGGTGGCTGGCTGGAAGGCCGCTCGGTGGATACAGGCGGCGGTCTCGTCACCGCGAAGGACCGCCAGGGTGTGCAGTGCGACTTCTGCCACCGGCTGGTCGACCCGGACTATCAGGCCGGCGTCAGTCCGCCCGCCGACGTCGCGGTGCTCGATTCGCTGCAGGCCGTTCCGCCGAACCACGCCAACGGCCAGTTCGTCACCGATGCGAACACCGCCAAACGCGGGCCTTATGCCGACGCGCAGGCGAGCCACGCGTTCATCGCCTCGGCGTTCCACCGCTCGAGCGATCTGTGCGGAACCTGCCACGACGTGAGCAACCCGGTGTTCCAGTATGACGGTTCGCCGGGCCGCTACGTGCCGAACGCATTCGATACCGCCCACCCGGATGCCGACCTGCGCAACATGTTCCCGGTCGAGCGCACATTCAGCGAGTGGACGCAGACCGACTATGCCAATGGCGGCGTGTTCGCGCCGCAGTTCGCCGGCAACAAGGCGGACGGCATCGTGTCGACGTGCCAGGACTGCCACATGAAGGACCTGAGCGGGAAAGGGTGCAACGTGCCCGGCGCGCCGACCCGCGCCGACCTGCCGCACCACGACCTGACCGGGGGAAACACCTTCATCCCCGATATTCTGCCCGCGTTCTTTCCGGGCGAGGTGGACGTTGCGCAGTTGCAGGCGGGACAGGCGCGCGCGACGGCGATGTTGCAGCTGGCCGCGTCGATGGCGCTCGCGGCCGGTCAGGACGGCCCCAATCCCACCGTGACGGTCACGGTCACCAACGAGACCGCGCACAAGCTGCCGTCCGGCTACCCGGAAGGTCGCCGGATGTGGCTCAACGTGAAGGGGTACGACGCGAGCGAGGCGCTGGTGTACGAGTCGGGGGCCTACAACCCGGCCACCGGCGACCTGGCGCACGACGCCGACGCGACCATCTACGAGATCAAGCTCGGCGTCTCGCAGCGGCTGGCACCGGTTATCGGGCTGCCGGCGGAACCGTCATTCCATTTTGTCCTGAATGATTCCGTGTACCAGGACAACCGAATCCCGCCACGCGGATTCACCAACGCCGCGTTCACCAACATCCAGTCACCGCCCGTTGGACATTCATATGCCGATGGCCAGTACTGGGATGAAGCGACCTACAGCATGCCCACCGGAGTCCGTTTCGTGGAGGTGACCCTCTACTACCAGACCACGTCGAAGGAGTATGTCGAGTTCCTGCGCGACGCGAACACGTCCAACAGTGCGGGACTCGACCTCTACAACGCGTGGGCGGTGAACGGGCGCAGTACGCCGGTTGCGATGGTCAGCGATACCATCAGCGTCGACGTGGTGCCCACTGGCGCCGGTGACGGACCGGTCGTCCGGACCGAGCTGTTCCCGGCCTATCCCAACCCGTTCAACCCCGCGACCACGATCCGCTATGCGCTCGCCTCCCGGCAGCACGTGCGGATCGATATCTTC
>DASUGO010000216.1:0-8390 GCA_036273975.1 Candidatus Krumholzibacteriia bacterium | reverse complement strand
CCGTACGCGGTCACCGCGAACACGAATGCGCCCGGCGGACGGAATTCCGCGCCGATCTACGCCGGCTACTGGAACCACCACCCGTCGGCTGCGACGATGGCGCAGGCACAGCCCTCCGGTTCGGATGACGGTGGTACCACGCCTGCAACGAAGGGCCTTCCCACGGCCTTCGCTCTGGGCCAGAACGCACCGAATCCGTTCAACCCGACCACGCAGATCCGCTTCGCGCTGCCGGCGCAGAGCCGTGTCCTGCTGGTGGTGTACAACGTGGCGGGCCAGAAGGTCGCGACGCTGATCGACGACACCGCTCCGGCCGGCTATCACACGGTCGAGCTGGATGCGACCGGTCTCGCCAGCGGCGTGTACTTCTACCGGCTGGATGCGGGAAGCTTCTCGCAGACCCGGAAGATGGTTCTGCTCAAGTAGTTCTCGCTCAGCGGGTGTGGTATGAAACGGAGAGAGGAGCCGCATGGCTCCTCTCTCTGTTTTCAGGCGTCGTTTCGCGCGGCTAGCGCGCGTGCGTCTGCGTGGAGTCGCGCGTCAGTTCAAAGAACACGCCATCCCACGGCGTGAACAGCCGGTTGGGTCCGGCCCAGATCAACACACCCCCGGGGTCGCGGCGGAATTCGTCGTTGCACGACACCCACGTGATGCCAATCGTGCTGTCCGCGATATCCAGCGTGAACGGCGCCACGTGGTAGTCCTCGCCGAGGAAGCGCGCGGCGCTCTTCGTTCCGTAACCATACGACGGCGCCTCGCAGGTGTCGCCGCCAAAAACGGCGAGGTTCGCGGTGAGGTCGAACACGCGGCCGTGCCACGTCGCGGCCTCGTCGTCGCTCATCGCGCTCACGCCGGGGATACGGTGCGCGACGATCGTCCAGCGGCCGAGCGGATCGGGTTCCGCGCGCGGCGTCGCGGCGGGCGCCGGCGCGGGCTCGCTCTTCTTCCCGGAACACGCCGCGAACCCCATGGCCGCGACGAGCACCGGCAGCACAAAACGCATGGACATTCGAACCGTCATGCCGCGCTCAGGATGACTGGGGGCCGTTCTCGCGCGTGGGGTTCTTGTTGTACTCCGATGTTGCGCCGGGCGGAATGCTGAGAAACTCCCAGTCCGCGCCGCGGATGGCGCGCGCAATGAAAACGATCTGTCCCACGTGATACGCGACGTGCGCCAGCGAGCGGTGCAACGCCTCCGGGACCGTGAGCGACTTGCCGCGGATCGTCACCGAGCGGGTGAGGTCGTCGTCGCTCAACGCTTCCAGCGTATTCAACAGCACCTCCCAGCCGGACTCCCACTGCTCCAGGAGTTCGTCGTGGGTCAGGTGGCGCGGTTCGAACTCGGACTCGCGCTTGCGCCACGGCTTCTCGCCGTCGCTGGTCAAGAAATCGGTGAACCGCGAGTTGAGGTTGGCAGACACGTGCCAGGCGATGGTCGCAACCGAGTTGACCGAGCCCGCATCGGGCTGCGCGAGCTCTTCAATGGTCAGCTGGTGAATCGACGCCTCCGCCAGCAATTTATAGCGGCGATACTCGGACTCGATGGAACTGATGATCGGTCGCATCGGACCTCCTTCGGGAGCTGTTATCCTAGCGCTTTGCATCCCCCACCGCAAGCGGCCGCTCCTTGACAGGCGTCCCCCGGGCGCGGTAGTCTTCTCGCACATACCAGCCCCGTGCGCCGCGCCTTCGCTTTCGACGCGGCCAAGGGAAGAGGGTGCGAATCCCTCGCGGTCCCGCCACTGTGATTGGCAAGCCAGCCGCCCACACCACTGGGGAAACCCGGGAAGGGGGCGACGGCGCTCGAGCCATCAGCCAGGATACCTGCCGGGGTTGTCACCACCGAACTCCTCTTCGAGGGTTGAGAGGAACGGGATGACACCATCATTCCCCTACATTGTTCGCGTAGCCGACCGCTGACCGGCGGTCTGTTTGCGTTTCTATTGCTGGCGGCCGCAACCGCTGCGCGTGCGTCCGCGGACGCAGGCGGCGCGGCGCGTGACACGACGTATGTCGTGGCTCCCATCGTGATCGAGGCCGCGCGCCCCGAACGCCGCGACGGCATGTCGGGCTTCGTGACCACGGTGGATCTCACCGCGCGCAAGAACCGCGTGGAAGATCTGAGCGCGGTGCTGTCGCAACTCGTCGGCGTGCGCGTCACGCAGTACGGCGGGCTGGGCAGTTTTGCGACGGTGTCCATCCGCGGTTCATCGGCGAGCCAGGTGCGCACGTACCTCGACGGCATGCCGATGGACGATCCATACCTGGGCGTCACCAACCTGAACGACCTGTCGCTGGGCGGCGTCGGTCGCGTGGAGGTTTACCGCGGCTTCTCTCCCCCGCAACTCGGCGGGTCCGCGATGGGCGGGGCGGTACAACTCATCACGCGCGAAGACGGCGCGCACCCGGGGTTGTTGTCCGGTCTGGAGGGCAGCATCTCCGGCGGCTCGTTTGACACGCGGCGCGAGAATGGCTCGCTGTGGCTGGCGCGAGGACCGGTGCGCGTGTTCGCACACCTGGGACACGAGCGCTCCGCCGGCGACTATGCGTTCCACAACGACAACGGCACCCCCTTCAACGCGGACGACGACGTCATCGCCACCCGCGCCAACAACGACTTTGAAACCTGGAACGGCATGGCGCGCGTGGCGACCGCCATCCCGGGCGTCGCGGACGTCGCGCTTGCCTATCACGACGTCGCGCGCGACAACGGCGTCCCGGGCCTGGGATCGTTCCAGTCGCTGAGCGCGCGGGCGGAACGGCATCAGCGCATCGGCCAGTTGCGCCTGGAAGGAACGCCGCAGCTCGACCAGCAACTGCACTGGTGGACCGACGGGTTCTATCGCCACTCCACGGATGCGTTCAGCGATCGTGACGCGGACCTCTCGCTGATCGCGACCGACACCGACAACACGATTGCCTCCTACGGCGGCACCGCGCGCGCGCGCTGGTACGTGCCGTGGCTGCCGGTCGCGCTGGACGGCACGTTTGCCGGAACCAAAGAGCAGTACCACCCGGTCAGCCACCTGCCGCAACCCAGCGAAGGTCCGGACCGCTGGCGGCTCGGCACCACGACATCGCTGGGCGCCGACGTGTACCTGTTCAGCCAGCGGCTGGTGCTGTCCGGAACCTACCGCCGTGAACGTTACGAAAACGAGTTCTACGACCCCCCGCGTTTTCCGTGGCTGCCGCCCACGCCGCAGGGACGTGTTGCGCATACCGCCAACGCACCCAGCGTGGGCGCGCGCTATCAGACAAAGTCGTGGCTCGCGTTCAAGGCCAACGCGGGACGCTACTACCGCGTCCCCACGTTTCTGGAACTGTTTGGCAATACCGGGAGCGTCACCGGCAACGCGACGCTCGAGCCCGAGACGGGCGAGAACGTCGACGTCGGTGTCGCGATCACGGCCGCGCGCGCGGGTGCGGTGCACTCGCTGTTGTTCGAGGTGAGCTACTTTGACAACACCGCCGAGAACCTGATTCTGTTCTTCCCCAATTCGCAATATACCAGCAAGCCCGCCAACATCGGCGCGGCACACATCCGCGGCTGGGAGGTCAGCGCGGCGGCGGCGCTGCTGGAACGCTTCGACGTCTCGCTGGCCTACACGCGCATGGATTCCGAGGACACCAGCGACATCCCCTACTACCACGGCAACCAGCTCCCGTCGCGGCCGCGCGACGACGTCAACACCTCGCTGTCCGGCACCGTCGGCCCGCTGCGATTGACGTACGAGCTGCACTACATCGGCGCCAACTGGCTGGACCGCGCCAACCTGCGCGCAGCACCGTCGCGCACGCTGCACGGCGCATTGCTTTCGGTGCGCACCCCGGTGGACGGACTCTCGTTCACGCTCGAGGGGCGCAACCTGACCAACGATCACGCGGTCGACGTGGCGGGTTATCCGCTCCCGGGCCGCAGCGTCTATTCCACCCTGAACTATCAATACTAAGGAGGAACACCATGTTCACCCGCTGCACGATTCTCATGGCCGGCCTGCTGGCCCTCGCATCGCCGTCGCGCGCCGCGACGTGCGACTACATTCTCGTCTCGACCACCGACTTCTCCACCGGATCGACCTCGCCGCTCAATCCCGAGACCAAGGCCGCAACGCTCAACGTGGAGTCGATCCACAGCGACGCCGTGCTGCGCGCGAGCGGTGTCGACGGGCTCATCTACGTGGTCAACCGCTCGGGGGGCGACAATATCCAGGTGCTGGATCCGTGCGACGGGTTCGCCACCGTCCATCAGTTCTCCACCGGCAACGGCTCCAATCCGCACGACATCGTGTTCTACTCGGCCGGCAAGGCGTACGTGTCGCGTTACGACATGACCAGCGTGCTGATCATGAACCCGCAGACCGGCGCCACGCTGGGCACCATCAATCTGGCCGCGTTCGCAGACGCGGACGGGCTCCCGGAGATGGACCAGATGTTCCTCGCCGGCGACTATCTGTGCGTGCTGCTGCAGCGGCTCGACCGCAACAATTTCTACACGCCGGTTGGCTCCGGCTACATGGTGGTCATCGACACCGCGACGGACACCGTGGTCGACATGGATGCGGTGGCGGGCGGCGTGCAGCCGGTGACACTGCTGCGCGCGAACCCGTACTCGGAGGTGAACCTCACCATCCTGGAGGGCGAGAGCGTGGCGTATTTCTCCGGCACCGGCTACTTTGGCGTGCTCGACGGCGCGGTGCAGTCGGTGAGCCTGGCCAATCCGGCCACGCAGGCCATCATCCTCACCGATACCGCTGCGGGCGGCGACGTCCTCGACGTCGAGATCATCTCCGACACCATCGGCTATGCGATCGTCGCGACACCGTCGTTCACGACCATCCTGATCCAGTTCAACCCGTCCACCGGCACCAAGACCGGTGCCACGCTGTACGCGCCGGGCGGTTATGACCTCAACGACTGCGAGCCGTACGACCTCGACGGTACGCTTCTGCTAACCGACCGCAAGGCGACCAATCCGGGCGTCCGCTGCTTCGATCTCTCCACCGGCGCCCAAGTGACCGTCTCCCCCATCAACGTGGGCCTGCCACCGTTCGATATCCTGCTCGACGTGGGTGTCCCCACCGCCGCCGCCACCCCGCCGGTGGAAACGCGGCTCGGCGCCTGCTATCCCAATCCGTTCAATCCATCCACGACGATCCCGTTCACGCTCGTGCGCGACGGCCACGTCACCCTGCGCGTCTACGACGCCGGCGGACGCCTCGTCGCGACGCTCGTGGACACCACGCTCCCCGCCGGCGCGCATCGCGCGCAATGGAATGGCACAAACGCGGTGGGACATGCCGTCGCGTCGGGAGCATATTTCGCGCGCCTGGAAACGGACGGCCGGACCGAGACGGGGAAACTGCTGCTGGTCAAGTAGCCTGCCGGTCACTGGTCCAGCATGTAGATCTGCCACAGGTCGCGGGTGCTCTGGTGGAGAAAGGGACCGATGGCCAGGCGGCCGGTGGGTCCGATGGACTTCTCGAGGTGGCGCAATTCGACGAACTGCTCGCGGATGTCGTCGGGCGGCGACGCCTTGAAGCCGGCCTCGCGCATCATGAGCAATCCCTTGGCGCTGATGGCCAGCTCCACGTGGATGCGCAGGTAGCACAGCATGTCGACCAGCACTTCCGGTGAGAACTGTTGTTTGAGCGTCTCGACGTAGTGGCCAATCCGGCTCTCGCCGATACCCCCGGAGTTGAGAATCTCCAGCAGCTCGGCGTCGACATCCATCTGCGTGCCCAGCCAGCGGCGCGTGGAGCGCTCGCTCTGCCAGAACGCGAACAGCAGGATTCCCGGCAGCGTGGCGTGCAGCACCACCGTTGCCACCACCGGCGGCAGAATGAAGTGGTTGTAGAACGAGTGCATGGAGAACGCCAGCAGCAGCCCGGGCAGGAACACCGCCGGCTTTGCGCCGAACCGATCGTACAGGCTCTTGGTCACGATGCCGTACAGCGCCGTCATGCCGCCGTGCATCACGGCGGTGCCGAGGCCGCGGATCATCCAGATGATGATGGCCTTCGTGTGCAGCGTCTGGATGTAGTACGTGTTTTCGATCAGCGCGAACCCGGTGCCCACCGCGAACCCCACGATGGCCGCATCCACGAGAAACCCGAGCCGCTTGCGGCCAATCAACCACGCCACCCACACCGCCTTTAATAGCTCTTCGATCACCGGTGCGATGTAGCGCGTGACCGTCGTCCGCTGCAGGCCGAGCGTATCGATGACGCGATCGTTCAGCAACAGACTGAGCAGAGCGACCCCGCACCCGACGAAGATCGCCAGTACCAGCGTGCGGATATGGACCAGTTTGTAGCTGTCGAGGTAGACCAGCGTGACCAGAAAGAGCAGGACCGGCAGCAGGCTGACCGCGAATCTGGTGATGAGTTCGAAGGATGGCACGATTAACAGAACTCCGCGGCAGGTGATCCTACATGATCTTCAGCGAGATCATGAACTCGGTATCCATGGCGCGGCCCTCTTCCTTGGCGGCCGCATATCCCAGCGATAACGTCGACTCGAGCGCCGAGAAGATGACCAGACGGAAGTCGACCTGCGCTCCCACGTTGCCAGCCTTCTGTTTGAAGGCGTCGCTGTCCAGGTTGGTCATGATGCCGGTGGCGAACAGCGCGATGCGCGCGTACGTGCAGTACAGCTGCTGGAACCCGACGCGCCGGAAACGCACCGGCGGCAGCGTCCATTCCGTCATCAGACGGGTGAAGTTGGTACCGCCAACCGCGTCGATCTCCGCGCCCGGAAAGCGTTCGTAATCACGGTAGCGCTTCACGTCGCGATGGTCCACGTAGTTGTTTCCGAAACCGCCAAAGTAGAAACTCGCGAAGCTGTCCTCGCGGTCACCGCGCGAGTATCCCGCCACACCGCGCAACCACAGCGACGAGTGGTCGATCGGCGTCAGGAACCCGAGATCGAGCTCGGCGACGCCCTTGGTATAGAAGTCGGTGTTGACGTAGTTTGCGTCCAGCGCGAGCGACCAGCGAATGCCCTTCTCCGCGTCGACCGCGCCAATCGTGCTCGACAACTTCTTGTAATCGAGGCTGGCGGTTGCGGCGGTGTAGCTGTCAAAGGTCGCCAGCACGTTCTGGTTGTACGGCAGCCGCTCGAGCCCGCCGTAGTACGCGAGGTCGATGTTGTACTCGAGGGACCGGGGACGATCCGAGATCAGGTAGTCGCTGCGTGACAGCATGAACGCATAGCCCTTGCGGCTGGTCTTGGTCGGGCCGAAATAGTCATAAAAGTCGGCCGGGTTGTAGACCGTGCGCACCGTGTACGGAAAATGGCGATAGGTGGCCTCGGCGTGCACACGCTCGTCGTCCGGGAGATCCGACGACGGCGACACACCCAGCTTGATATCGCCGCCATGCAGGCCGAGCGGGTCCATGAGATTCCAGCGCAGGCCGACCGAAGGATACACCTTGTACTGCTCGGTGATCGGGTACAGCGAGGCACTCGTCACGCTGCGGAACTTGTGATACGGGCCGCGATAGGTCGTCACCGAGTCCAGATTGATCTCGCGCGGTGAGGGCAGCTTCCAGTCCATGACGGACGGATGCCGCAACACGACCTCGTTGCCCAGGTAGCGGACCGCGTTCACGTCCTCGATGGTGGTGTCGGCGACCACCACCGGCCGGAACCCGGCCGCCGTATACGAGAACACCAGCAGCGAGTCCCCCATCGGGATGGGCCGGAAGTACCCGATCTCGGCGTTCGTCACGCACTCCATCTTCTCGCTGGCGACATCCCAGCGGAACACGTTGGAGACACCGGTCTGATAGGCGGTGCCGTAGAGGTGACTGCCGTCGGCCGTAAAGACAAAGTTGGCGGGCGCCGTCTTGTCGAACTCGTACAGAACGCTGTAACCCGCGTCGCCCTTCATCAGACTCCCGACATCGAGACTCACCAGCTTGACGACTCCGGTGATCTCCAGCATGGCCGCGGTGAGCATCCTGCCGTCGGGTGACACATCCACGTCAAAGATGTCGGTCCCGTACTTGAAATCCATCACCGGGAGAATGCAGTGCCACTGGTCGTAGGGCGGCGAGATGCGCACCAGCGTCGAGAATCCGTTGTGGTGCTGCACGCCCCACAGGACGCTGTCGGCGGCGCTGTACGCCAGGTCACCGATGCGGCAATCGGTGATCAGCCGCTTCGCCTCGTGCGTGTCGATGTCCAGGGAGTTGAGGTCGCGCCAGTGCTTGCCGTTGTTGGTGGTATAGAACAGCGTGCGCGAAGCCTCGTCGAACGCGAGTGAGGTCACGTAGTACAGCGCAGGGGTCTGCACACCGTGAATCTTCTCGATCTTGCCGGTGGCGATGTCGATGGACGCAACGTGCGCGAACTCCCCGGGATAGTTGACCGCCACCAGCAACCGGTTC
>DASUGO010000215.1:0-2509 GCA_036273975.1 Candidatus Krumholzibacteriia bacterium | reverse complement strand
GTCACCACGTTGACCGGTGATTCGAATACACACGCGACCGGGTTCAGCGCAAAGGTGTGCTGGTCCACGTAGGCGTCGTCGAAGCGGCGCAGTCCCAGGTCCACATCCAGACCGCCCATCACGCCGGTCGACGTCCATCCCACATCAACCGACGACACCGTCGTGCGGGTCACCGGTGCGTCAATCGAGAACGCCACGCCGCCGTTCGCCAGCAGGTCCGCGCCCCGCGCCGACCACAGCCACAGGTTGTCGTCTTCGGCGAACAGGCGCTGCGATACGCGGACGCGCGTGCGCAGCGTATCCGCGGCGCGCACCACCCAGTCGGCACCGGCGCCGAGTGTGGCCGCGCCGTCTCCCTGCGCGAAGGTTCCCGCCGCATCCGCGGAGAGTATCCAGGCGCGTCCGGCGCGACGCTCCCAGTAGGCGCCGGTGCGCGCGAAGGTGTCGTCGTTGCGCATCAGCGCGCCGGCGGTGTTGACCTCGCGATGTTCCAGCGCGGCAAACGCGCCCACGCGCGAGCGCGACACGCGGCGCTCCACGTCGATGCCGCCGCGACCGCGGCGCGTCGTCCACGTGTCCGCGAAGACGGGATCATCCGCCGATTGCGAGAGCCGGTTCTCCGAGCCCGCGACACGGTAGCGCGTGCGCCACGCGCCGTTCAGTTGCAGTCCGCCCGACACACCCGCGAGCAGTGCGCGCTGGTCGGCGCGCACGCCGCGGCCGAAGGGTTCGGAGTAGTGGATGTAGTCGGGCGCGTCCATCGCGGTGGCGACGGCCTCGTGCCACGAGTGGGTTGTGCGCAGGCCGGCGCGCAGGGACATCGAGCGGCGCCGCATCGACGGATCGACGAACGGGTGCTGTTCGAGATTGCCGGAGAGTGCCACGTAACCGCGCGCGGAACCGCGCATCGCCCAGAACGACGCATCGGGTCCCACCGTGTCCGAACCGCGCGGCGCATCGGGCGTAAAGCGGATGGCGCCAACGTCACCCACCCAGCGTGCGGTGCCAACCGCGCCGCCCGCGCGCCAGCCGGAAACCGGGCGCAACGCGAAAATCTCCACGCGCCCGCGGCCCGAGTCCCATGCGGCACCGGGTGCTGCGTCGTCGCTGAAGACGACCGAGTCGATTTCGGCCAGCGCCACCGGAACGGCATCCAGCGGGTTGGCGTCGAATGTCGACACGTCGAGCGTCTGTCCGTTGAGCAGGATGGTCCACTGCGTGTCACGGGGAAGCGAGAGCCCGCGCGGAGTCGGTGAGAACGTGTAGCCGTCGTTGGTGGCGGGCGACCAGCTGCCGGCGAGCGCGAAGAGATCCGAGAGACGCGTCACGCCGCTGGCGGAGATGGTGGCGCGGGTTACCGTCACGCGACGGCCGGCGGAAACCCCGCTGGCCGTCAGCGCGACGATCACAAATGCAGCCAGCGCGACACGCGCTGCGTGCACGGGATCCGTTCGCCGGCTCGTTGCGCGCACCACGGGCACGTTGCGGCGCGTCAGGGTCCGAGCCGGTAAAAGACCGTCAGCTGGGGACGGTTGGCCGCGGTGGGATGGTCGTGCGAATCAAACTGACGCGCCGTCCCACCGGTCACCTCGTCGCCGACCAGGATCCAGCCGAAGTTGGTTGCCGGCGTGTCCAGCCACGCCTGCACGTCCGCCGCCATCTGGGCCGACGTCCAGAAATAGGGTCCGAGCACGTTGTTGGTGCTCGTCGTGGCGCTGGCGGTCACCACGAAATCGCCACCCGGTGTCGTCCACAGCGAGGTGCCGCGGAAACGGTCGAGCCACGTGGCGTCGCCGGGTGTGGCGCTGCCGCCACCGCCTTCGTTGGGTCCGAGGTTACCGATGGACGTCCCCTCGCCCCAGCTCGCGAGCACGACGTGCAGCGCGGTGGGCGTGAAGCCGGGGACGATCGGGCTCGTGCGGGTTTGATTCAAACGCAGGGACACGCTGTCGATTACCGCACCCGCGGGCAGTGCGCTCGCAATATCAAACTGGATCAGCCCGCGGCGTGCGTCCGGACCGCCACCCGCGCCGCCGTTGTTGGTGCCCGAATAGATGTTCTGACCCAGCGCGTTGCTGAGCGTGTCGGACTCCTCGTACAGCGTGTTGTCGAGGAACGCGACGATCGTGGCTTCATAGATGCTGCGCGGCTGCCAGTGTACATTGACGGACACCGGGGCCGTGTTGCCAGCCTCGTCTTTGGCGCGAATCGCGAAGTAGTGGTTCACCAGCGTGTCGATGGGCGTGACGGTGAAGGTCTCGGCCGCACCGGCTGCGCCGGGCGCCGGAACGCCGGTGATTTCGGTGGCGCTCCCGAAGTTGGCGCTCGTGATTTCGGCGCCCGACTCCTTGAGTATGTACGACGTGGCGGTGCCCCTGGTGCCGTCGTCACCGGGCGCCGTCCATGTGAGCGTGATGCTGTTCTCGCCGGCATCGGCGATGGCGAGGTCGGTCACTTTGGCCGGCGCCGCCGAGTCCACCGCAACGGGCGGGTTGTCGTCGTTGCCGCA
>DASUGO010000214.1:0-42305 GCA_036273975.1 Candidatus Krumholzibacteriia bacterium | reverse complement strand
CGGTCGAGCGCGCCCCGTACGCCGGCCAGAAAATCCCCCACGCGCCGTCCGGCGGCCTCGGGGGCGCCTTCCGCCGCGAGGCCCAACAGGCGGCTGCCGATGATGACACCATCGGCGTGTTCGGCCACGGCGGCCGCGGCGTCGGGGCTGGAAATGCCAAAGCCGACGTAGACCGGCGTCGCGGTGGCGGCGCGTACGCGCGCGGTCAGCGCGCCGAGGTCACCCGCCACCGTGTCGCGCGCGCCGGTGACGCCGGTCAGCGAAACCACGTAGACAAAGCCCTCACTGCCGCCGGCAATCGCCTGGATGCGCGCATCGCTGGAGGTTGGCGCAACCAGGTCCACGTACGACATTCCCGCGGCGTGCAGGGGCTGGCGGAACGCGTCCGATTCTTCGAAAGAAACGTCGGGCAGAATCACGCCGGCAACGCCTGCGTCGCCGGCGCGGGCGACAAACGTCTCCAGTCCCATGCTCAGAACGGGGTTCACATAGCTCATCGCGACCAGCGTGGCATCGGTGCGGGTGGCGAGCTCCGCCGTGGCGTCGAGCGCGCGCGCGAGCGACATGCCGTTGGCGAGTACGACCGTCGACGCCGCCTGGATCACCGGTCCGTCGGCGATGGGATCCGAGAACGGAATGCCGACCTCAATGATATCCGCGCCCGCGTCGGCGGCGGCCAGCACCATGTCCGCGAACGCGCGCTCGGTCGGATAGCCGGCGGTGAGAAATGCCACCAGCGCCTTGCGGCCACCGGCGCGCAACGCGCCGGTGTGGGTGGTGAGGCGGCTCATGCGTCCGGCCTCCGTTCCGAGATGGCCTCGATGTCCTTGTCACCGCGGCCGGACAGATTGACGACGACGAGGTCTCCCGCGCGTTTCGCGCCCGCGAAGGATCGGCGCACGAATGCCAGCGCATGCGCGGACTCGAGTGCCGGGAGGATTCCTTCGGTGCGCGCGAGAGTTTCGAACGCGGTGAGTGCCTCGTCGTCGGATGCGCGCTGATAGGACACGCGACCGCTGTCCTTGAGCGCGCTGTGTTCGGGGCCGACCCCGGGATAGTCGAGGCCGGCGGAGATGGAGTGTGCCGGGCTGACCTGCCCGTCGTCGCTCTGGAGCAGATAGCTGTACGCGCCATGCAGCACGCCCGGGCGTCCCTCGGAGAGCGTCGCGGCGTGGCCTTCGCGCGAGCCGCCGGCCTCGATGCCAAACAGTCGCACGTCGTCGCCGAGGAACGCGTGGAAGATGCCCATCGCGTTGGAGCCGCCGCCGACGCACGCGACGATGTCGCTGGGGAGGCGTCCCTCGTGCGCGAGGATCTGCGCGCGCGCCTCGCGTCCGATGACGGACTGGAAGTCGCGCACCAGCGTGGGGTACGGGTGCGGTCCCACGGTGGATCCGATGATGTAGTGCGTGTCGCGCACGTTCGTGACCCAGTCGCGGATGGTTTCGTTGGTGGCGTCCTTGAGCGTGCGCGTTCCCGATGTCACCGGCACGACGGTGGCACCCAGCAGCTGCATACGCAGTACGTTCGGGTGCTGGCGCGCCATGTCGACCTCGCCCATGTAGACGGTGCACGACATGCCGAAGCGCGCCGCGACGGTGGCGGTCGCCACGCCGTGCTGGCCCGCGCCGGTCTCCGCGACGATGCGCGTCTTGCCCATGCGGCGCGCGAGCAGCGCCTGGCCGATGCAGTTGTTGATCTTGTGCGCGCCGGTGTGGTTGAGGTCCTCGCGCTTGAGGTACACGCGTACACCACCGCCCAGCGTTTCGGCGAAGCGGTCCGCGCGGTACAGCGGCGTCGGGCGGCCGACGTAGTGGGCGAGCAGGTGGTCGAATTCTTTCTGGAATGCCGGGTCGTCGCGCGCCGCGTCCGCGGCCGCTTCCAGTTCCTGCAGACAGGGCATCACGGTCTCGGGCACGAACTGCCCGCCGTACTTTCCAAAGCGGCCGCGACTCATCCGCGCACCTCGGCGATGAAGCGCTCCAGCGCGAGCGCGTCCTTGACGCCGGGGCGCTTCTCGACGCCGCGGCATACATCGACCGCGAACGGGCGTGTGGCGCGCACCGACGCGCGCACGTTGTCCGGCGTGAGACCGCCGGCGAGAAACACGCGGAACCCCATGCCGCGGATGCGCGCGACCTGTTCGAGCCGGGTGTCGTCGGAGACGGTTGCGTCCTTGCTGGTGTCGAACAGGAAATACGACGTCTTGGTATACGCCGCCAGCTGCTCCACGCGTGGCACGCGGTTGCTGTTGAACACTTTGATGATGGGTTTGCCGGTGCGGGCGAGAACCTCGTCGCTGAACGCGGGCGACTCGGCGCCGTGCAGCTGCACGAGATCGATGCTGGCGCCGCGCACGGCCGCGATGACGTCGTCGATGGCGGGGTCGCGGAACACGCCCACCAGCACTGCGCCGGGAACGGCCGCACGGATCTCGGCCGCGCGTGCCACGTCGATGCGGCGCGGGCTCTCGGCGAAGATGAGCCCGACGAAGTCGGCGCCCAGCGCGACCGCCAGCCGGGCGTCCTGCGGCGACGTGATCCCGCAGATCTTGATCTTGATCAGCGGGGCGCTCATCGCGCGATCTCCCGCTCGCCATCGCCCTGGCCGGTGAGACCGCGCAGCAGCGCGCCCGGGTCGGCGGCGTCGAGCAGACTCCCGCCCACCAGGAACGAGCACGGCCGCAATGCGAGCAACCCGTCGATGTCATCGCGGGTCTGGATGCCGCTCTCGGAAACGAGCACCACGTCGTCGGGCACGAGGTGCGCGAGGCGGCGGGTGGTCTCCAGCGAGATCGTCATCGTGTCGAGGTCACGGTTGTTGATGCCGACGATCTTCGCCCCGGCCGCGAGCGCGGCCAGAATCTCGGACTCGTCGTGCGTTTCCACCAGCACGTGCATGCCGAGCTCGCGCGCGTAGGCGTGCAGCGACTTCAACTCGGGCAGGTCGAGGATGCGCACAATCAACAGAATCGCGTCGGCGCCGGCAGTGCGCGCTTCCAGAACCTGATAACGGTCGACGATGAAGTCCTTCGCGATGACGGGCAGCGTGGTCACCGCGCGCACCGGCGCGACATCCTCCAGCGACGTGCCGAAGCGCGCCGGATCGGTGACAATGCTCACCGCCGCGGCGCCGTTGTGCTCGTAGATCGACGCGAGCACGCGCAGCCCGCCGGAGTGACGAAACGAGGGAATGGTGGGCGTGCGGGCCTTCAGCTCGGCGATGACCGCGCCGGGCCGCGACACGGCGGCGTGGAAGTCGCGGATGCCGTTGCTGGGCAGGCACAGCTCGAGCGCTTCCGGCGGGAGCGCATGCTTGCGTTCCTCCAGCGCGGCGCGCTTTTCGGCGACCACCCGTTCGAGAAAATTCATGCGCGGCCTCCACCGGCGACTCCCGACAACTCGCGCGTCACGCCGCGCAGCGTATCGACCACGGCGCGTGCGCGCCCGGAGTCGATGGACTCGGCGGCCATCCGAACACCGGCTTCTATGCTCTCGGCGCGGTCGCCCGCGCAGATGACAAAGCCGGCGTTCAGGATGACCGCATCCCGGCGCGCGCCCGTGGCGCCCTCGAGGATGGCCAGAATGGTGGCCGCGTTCTCCCCGGGCGTTCCACCCGTCAGCGACTTCGGGTTGGCGCGCGCGATTCCCACGGATTCGGGTGTGAAGGTGAACGTGTCGATGCTGCCATCGCGCAACGCGGTCACACGGGTGTCGCCCGCGATGGTGACCTCGTCGCTGCCGTCCGAGCCGTGCACCACGTACACGTGCTCGGATCCCAGAGAGGCAAGGACCTCGGCGACGGTTTCGGTGAGCGCGGGGTCGAACACGCCCACCAGCTGGCGCGTGACGAACGCCGGGTTGGCCATCGGGCCGAGCAGATTGAACACGGTGCGCACGCCCAGTTCGCGGCGCACGTTGGCCGCGTGGCGGAGCGCCGGGTGATGCGCGGGCGCAAACATGAAGCCGATGCCGGTGCGGTCGATCACATCCGCGACGCGTTCCGGCGCCACGGCGTGAATCCCGAGCGCGTCGAGCACATCGGAACTCCCGCAGCGCGATGACAGCGCGCGGTTGCCGTGCTTCGCAATGTGCACGCCCGCGCCCGCTGCCACCAGTGCCGCGGCGGTCGAAATGTTGAAGGTATGGGTGCCGTCGCCGCCGGTACCGCAGGTATCCACCAGCGTGTTGATGCCGGGCGTGACGCGCAGCGCCTTCGCGCGCAGCGCGTTCACAAACCCCGCGATCTCGTCCACCGTCTCGCCCTTGCTGCGGAGTGCGATGACCACGGCCGAGATCTGGGCGTCGGTCAACTCACCCGAGACGATGGCGTCCATGAGCGTGGTCGCCTCCGCGCGGCTGAGGTCCTCGCGCCGCAGCAATTGCTCGATGGTCTCGCGAATCATGATGGCACTCCGCGCGCGAGCCCAAGAAAGTTGGAAAGCAGCTTCACGCCCTCGGGCGTGAGGATGGACTCGGGGTGGAACTGCACGCCCTCGACGGGCCTCCCCTTCAGGCGCACGCCCATGACCTCTCCCTCCGAGGTGTATGCGGAAATCTCGAGGAGGTTGGGAAGACTCCGCTCCGCCGCAATGAGAGAGTGGTAACGGGTGGCGCTGAAGGGATTGGAGAGCCCGTCATAAATGGTCCGGCCGTCGTGATAGACGCTGGACACCTTGCCGTGCATCAGCCGGTCCGCGCGTACCACCTCGCCGCCGAATACTTCCACGATGCACTGGTGGCCCAGGCACACGCCCAGCACGGGAATCCGGTCCGCGAAGTGCGCGATGAATGCTTTGGATACGCCGGCGTTTTCGGGGCGTCCCGGGCCGGGAGAGATGATGAGCGTGCGCGGTGCCATCGCGACGGCCTGATCCAGGTCGATGGCGTCGTTGCGCACCACGTGCACGGCTTCGCCCAGCGAGCCGATGGCCTGCGCGATGTTGTGCGTGAACGAATCGTAATTGTCGATCAACAGGTGCATCTAGAACCCGTCCTCCGCCACCGCCACCGCGTCGATCAGCGCGCGGGCCTTGCTGAGCGTCTCGTCGAACTCGCGCGCAGGGTCGGAATCGGCCACGATTCCCGCGCCGGCCTGCACGTGGTAGTGGCCGTCGCGTATCAGAATGGTGCGGATGGTGATGCACATGTCCATGTCGCCCTGGTGGCCAAAGTACCCCAGCGCGCCGGCATAGGGACCGCGCCGGTCGTGCTCGAGCCCCGCGATGATCTGCATCGCGCGAATCTTGGGCGCACCCGTCACGGTTCCGGCGGGGAAGCACGCGCGCAGGAGGTCGAATCCATCCAATCCTGGCTTCAGCGCGCCGGTCACGGTGGAGACGATGTGCATCACGTGCGAATATTTCTCCACGTGCATCAGCGACTCGGTCTTGACGCTGCCGGTCTCGCACACGCGGCCGAGGTCGTTGCGGCCCAGGTCCACCAGCATCACGTGCTCGGCGCGCTCCTTCTCGTCCTTCAGCAGTTCTTCTTCCAGCGCGAGGTCCTCGGCCGGCGTGCGGCCGCGCGGGCGCGTGCCGGCAATGGGTGCCAGCGTCGCGTGGCGCTTGTGCAGCTTGACCAGCACTTCGGGCGAGGAGCCGACGAGCTGGAAGCCGTCGGCGTCGAAGAAGAACATGTACGGCGACGGGTTGGTGATGCGCAGTGCGCGGTAGATCTGAAACGGCTCGGTGCGGGTCTCGGCCGACAGCCGTTGCGACACGACGATCTGGAACGCGTCGCCGGCCAGAATGTGATCCTTGCTGGTGCGCACGTGGTCTTCGAAGCGCTCGCGCGTCATGTTGGATGTGGGTGTCGCGTGCAACGCGGCGGGACGGTCGCCGTTGCGATGGGGGAGTGGACCGCTGAGCGCCGCGAGAATGGTCTCGATTTCCGCGCGCGCCGCGGCGTAGGCATCCGCGCCGGCTCCGGATGGCAGCGCGACGATTTCCATTTCGCTCCGCACGTGGTCAAAGACGACCAGCGTGCGCGGGATCATGAAGTAGAAGTCGGGCAGGCCGAGCCCGTCGCCGGTGGCGGACGGGAGCCGCTCAAAGTGGGTCGCGACTTCGTAGGAGATGTAGCCCACCGCGCCGGCAAACGGCCCCGGGATGTCCGCGTCTTCCAGCGCGGGGATGCGGGCGATCTCGTCGCGAATGAACAGCAGTGGATCGTTGCCGCCGACGTCGCGTGTCTCGGGACCGTCACCGCGGTCGATGGTCACCGCACCGGCGTGCAGTTTCAGCGTGGCGAGGTTCGACACGCCAATAAAGGAGTACCGGCCGACCTGGATCCCGCGCTCGACGCTCTCGAGGAGAAAACGCGCCCGCTGACCGCCGGGCATCCTCGAGAGCTTCAGAAACGCGGAGACAGGTGTCTCCAGATCGGCCGGCACGCGTTGCCGCAGCGGGACGACGCGGCCCCGACGAGCCGCGGCGTCAAATTCATCCCGTGTTGGCTTGAGCATCGCGTTTCTACCTTTCCCAGCAACGACTTGACCCGATAAAACAGAAAACCCGCCATCCATCTGGATAGCGGGTTCTCGAAAAACTCGGGTTTATTTCCGTAAAGGACTCTGGTCCCGGCGAGAATAAACGATTCGCCCGCTACCCTATGGTGCGGTCGCACCACCAGCAGCGGTACGAGTTGCGAACGTTATTCAGCGCGTGAAGGACCATGTCTCTCTTCCGGTTCTTTTCGACCCATCAAGTCTACGCAATCCCATCCCCCCGCGTCAAGGGGCTGTTTTACGCGGGCGCCAGGCCGCGAACCCTTCCACGATTCCGGCGCCTTGCCGGGCGCTTGACACGATTTCCTGAAATGGCCAAACTTGAGACTCACACCTAACGGGGAGTTCCCGATGCGTCGATTCACACTCGCGTCGGGCATCCTGGTCATATACGCATCCGTGCTCTGCTTCGTTTGACCAGTTCGCGCGGGACGAAGACCGGGTAAGCTGGCGGCGCATCCCCGGATCCGGTAACAGCCTTCGGGTGACTTCGTGATCAGTCCTCGCGGACAAGCGCCGTGTAGCCGGCGGTGACCGGCATGGCTGTCTCGTCCTTGACGGCAACGAAGTTGAAGCCCACCGCGAAACGCACGGAGAGCAGCTGCCGGTACAGATTCCGCGCGGAGTCCGATCCACCCGATCCGGGACGAACGGCGTACATCACTGCTCTTGCGCCTCGATTTACGGCGAGAACCGCGGCGAACAACCGTTGCAACGCGACTCGGGCAATTGGTTGGATAACGGGGACGGGCTTCGGGAACAGCATGCATTCCAGTTGATACGCCGTTCCGATCTGGGGGGCAAACACATGGGTGGGACGAAAGCCGTGCTTCAGGAACAGGTGCTCGAGTCCCATGTGAGACATGTGAAAATAGGACATCCCATGGAAGGGCTCGAGGAATGACGCATAGCCAAAGAGCTTTCCGCCGGTTCTGAGGACGCGTTGGATCTCCCGCATCGTTACGTCGAGATCCGGAATATGTTCGAACAGCGCCGCACACAGGACCCCGTCGAATGAGCCCGCGCCAAAGGGCAGGTGATAGGCGTCGCCGACGACTGAGACTCGTTCCCCTGCGAGGTCCATGCCGACCCAGGTTCCCCCCCGCTGTTCGATTTGCGGGCGAAATCCTCCCAGGCCGCAACCAAGGTCGAGGATCGTCTTCCCGTGCAGATCACCGACGAGGTCGAACAAGCGCCGGCCCCCGCCGGCGGGACGCTCGTAGTTCACATCGGGACGAAGCTGGTTACGCAACCCCGCCCTGTCGTCCATGGCTCCCGTGCTGAACCTCATACAGCTAAGTATTCTAGAGCAAACAAGTTGAGCGTTCAACCCGGGAGTGCGCTTTGCAAAGGTCCTAATACTCGATGACCGGGCCCCCGGCCGTTTCCAGCGCGTGTGTGCCGCTGACCAACTCGCGCGGAACGAAGACCGAGTAGCCGGCGGCGACGCGTTCCCGGATCAGGTCGCGCGCCTGTGCCTGCAAAACGGGATCCTCAAAATAGACATAGGTGATGAAATCGTACTCGCGCGCCGCCGTCGCGTAGCGGCGCTCCTGCACCGACGGGAAGAAGGTTGTTTTCGACATCGGACGCAGGTCCGGGCTCTCACGGACGATGTCGAACAGAATCGGTGCGAAACCCTCCCACCGTCCGAAGATCAACGCGCCCGCGGCGCTGTCTCTGGCCTGCGTGAACATGACCTGCCGCGCGGCATCCGCGTAGCGCTGGATCCGCCGTGATTCGGCGGCATGAAAATAGAACGGTGCGCCGTGCGGGGTCTTGGGCGTCTGCGCGTGGGTCGCGTTGTACGCGCGGTATGCCGCTTCGGGCAGCGCAACATTCGCGACGAGAATTGCCGCGGCAACGATGACCGTGCGCCGGGCGTGGGTGCTCGCCGACAGCAATGCGGCCAGAGCGTAGGTCAGTCCCAACGCAGGCAGGACGTAGTGGCGCAGAATCGGTGTGGGTTGCGGAAGCCAGAACAAGAGCGAGGGAAGGGCCCAGACAACGCCGATCCAAATGTGGCGCGTGGAACCACCGGTCTTTCCCCGGTTACAGAATGCCGCGATCGGCAGTGCGAGCACCGTCGCGACGCCCAGCCCAAACGCGGCCCACACGGCCGAACGCGACAGTCCCGCGACCGAGAAGCCATGGCGGTACATGTCGACGATCATCCCGACGTAACCGAGAAACCCACCGGAAGCACCGCTTTCGGATACGCTCGCGGCAGACTGGATGGCCGCGTAGATCAGGCCGCCCGCGAGCGTCGTGATTGCAAGCATCGTCACGTGCCGCCTCCTGGCCGGGGACAGCAGCGCGGCCAGCACGAGGCCGGGCAGCGCGAACACCACGTGAAACCGGCACAGGAGCGCGCACACGCCGGCTACGATCGCCAGCGCGCTGCGGAGAGTTCCCACGCGCCCGTCGCGGCCGGGAGTCGCCAGCCAGACCGCCCATACCAGAAGTGCAACCGCCGGAACTTCCGGGTGAAAGTACGTGCTCAATTCCCACACCGCCGGGGCGAGCATGGCAATCAGAACGACGAGCGCGGCCAGCACTGGCGAGAGGATGCGGCGCGCAATTCGATATGCCGGCCATACCATCGACACGCTGGCCAGAACCACGAGGCCGTTGAGGAACGGGAGCAGTTGCGCCGCGTCGCGCGAGAACAGCGGATACACGAACAGGCCGACGAGGTACATCCCCGGGCTGCCTTCGCGGCCGTAGAGGAAGGCATCGCGAAACGGGATGGCGCCGCGCAGCGCCATGGTCATCCCCGACACCATGGCGAGCGAGTCGGGCTCGGGTGAGCCCTGGCGGTAGAGCAGAAGCATCCGGGCGGCAATCACGACCACGGCCAGCGCCAGCACGACGGCCAGGTCGGAGATCCCCTGCCAGCCGTTGCCGCCACTTCCCAAGGGGTGCGGGTGTTGTCTGGGTTGTGCCACGGTACCGGTAGAGAACACCGCACGGCCGTCCGCCGTCAAGCCCCCGGGTGGCTATGGGTGTGAGCTTTCGAGCAGGGCTTGATCCAACGCCCCGGATTTTTCCGCCCCGATCAAGACACCCCAGCAGAGCAGCAGCAGGACAAGCGGCTGGACGCTGTCGAGGATGGTTCCGGCGTCCGACGGGAGGACTTGCAATCCTCCGATGCACACCAGTGCCGCAAATGCGTAAACGCCAATCCGCATGCGGCCGACGCACGGCAGGACGAGACCGAGCAAGGGTGCGATCACGATGCTGTAGGAATAGATCATCATGCGGGGGACGACGAGTGCATAGGCGAAGCACGCTATCATGATGGTCAGTATGAGGGGAGATCCCGCGTACGCCTTTGCAAGTAGTCTGCGCCCGACCAGGAGCGACAGCCCGGCGGGGACGGCCGCGAGCAACAGCGACGATAGTTTGCCAAAAACGGAGAACCCGGCGTGCTGGCGAATCAGTTCGGTCGCGATGCCCTGGAAGCTGACGTTGGAGCTCAGCCAGGCCGGTTGCACCCCAACGGCGGCGACAAAACTTTGCAGGTAGTCGCGATGGGTTGCAAAGGGGACCGCTGCGATGACGCCGAGCGTCACAAACGCGGTTGCCATGGTTGCTACGGTTCCCCGGCTTCGGAGAGGTTTGACGAGCAGGAGCAGCAGAAACGCGGACAACGTCAGTTTGAACAGGGATGCCACCACGACGCACGCGGCAAACGCACGCGGGCGTGAGTGGAGAAGAAAAGCAAGTCCCGCCCAGAGAAACAGCTGCTCAAAGGTGGACACGTTGCCCGCCTTGATGTCCCACAGCATCGTAGCCTGGAACGCCAGCATCCCCACCAACGCAATCCACAGGCCGTTGGATGAGGGGAGGAAGTATCGTCGCCAGATCGCAAAGAGTCCGATCAGTGCCGCAGCTTTGAGCAGCAGCCAGATTCTGGCCGCAGTCGCATAGTCGAGGCGCGCGAGCGGTTTGAAAACGTACAGGGCCGACAATGGATATACAAACCGAAGCGGGCCTGCGTGGCCATCGCTGGCCTGCATGAGGCTGTCGATTGTGTAGGGGTTTAACCCCTGTTCGAACGCGTGGGAGGCGTAGTAGTAGGTTCGAAAGTCCCACTGGTAACCGTCGACGTGCAGCCACGCCGCCAGGAAGACACCCGCCCAGCAGCAGACAACCGCGAGCAGCGCGAACCGGGCGGATCGCCCCCCCAATTGCAATGCGTTACCGCTCATTTCCGAAACACTGGCGCCGGCGCCCGGACCGGTTATTCGGTGTCGGGAGTCCGTGCGCCGAGTTCGCGGTCGAGGATCAGGATGGCGCTGGAGGCGTCGCCGGCCAGCTTGACCTGTTCCACGAGGTGCATGGAACTGGATTCTTCCTCCACCTGCTCTTCGACGAACCACTGCAGGATCACGCGCGTCGCGTGGTCTTTCTCGGTGGATGCGGCGTCCATGAGCGCATTGATCTGCTTGGTGTTCTTGACTTCGGCATTGTACGCGGCTTCGCACGCGGCCAGCGTGGACTTCCACGTCTGCGTGGGCGCGTCCACCGCGGTCAGCGTGACCTTGCCGTCACGCATCAGCATGTGGTCGAAAAGCTTGCCGGCGTGGACGAGTTCCTCCTGGTACTGAAGCCGAAACCAGTGGGCAAACCCATCGAGATTCCTGCTGGCAAAGTACGCCGACATCTGCAGGTACATGTGGGCGGAGAAGATTTCCTGATTGATCTGCTGATTGACAGCAGCTTCCATTTTTTTGCTGATCATGGCCGGTCTCCTTTCGAACCTGTAGCATACGAAAATCGCGGCGTATGGTCCAATGTTAACGCTCGTTCATCTGGACCGGGCTCGCGGCGAGGCGGTCGGGAACTTCTCTTCCGTCTCTCGACAACCGTGTGAAGCTCAGGACGCCGGTGGGACAGCTCTGGACGCAGGCCGAGCAACGAACGCACTCCGGATCCTGCATCGGCAGTCCCTTGTTGGCAAAGTTCATCACATCGATCCCCTGGTGGCATACGCTGGTGCATACGTTGCAGGAAATACATTTCTTCTTGTCCGCGGAGATGCGAAAGCGGCTGAAGCGCGCATAGACGTGCATCAGCGCCGCCAGCGGGCAGGCAAAGCGGCACCACACGCGGCCGCTGAACCAGAAGTAGAACCCGTAGCCGACCACGCCGGCCAGGAACACGTCGACGATCCACTTGTAGTTATGGAGCGCGGCGTCAAAGCCGCGGTCGGCCCACGAACCGGGGACGATCCAGCCGAAGATACGCATCGCGAGCAGCAGAAACGCCACCGCCAGCACACCCTGACCGAGCATGTTGACGCGGTTCCAACGGTGGCCGTGCAGCATTTTGGTGCGGTGCGTGTCGCCCAGCGTTTCCGCCAGCGCGCCACACGAACACACCCAGCCGCAGTACGCGCCCTTGCCCCAGACGTACACGGCGGCCGGGATCAACACGAACGTCTGCACGAACGCGATCGCGAGCCACCAGCCCAGCGGGTGGCTGGTGAACACGTTGTAGACGTTGAGCGGCCACGCGAGAATCAGCCCGTACGCGCGCCAGTACTCGCGGCCGTTGCCGTAGTTGGCGACGGGGAACAGCGCGTCCAAGAGGCCAGCGGGCAGCAGGTGGTTCTTGCCGAGCCACGGCAGGATGATTTCCGGCAACAGAAACAGCGGCAGCACCTGGATGGCCATCAGCACGCTGGTCTGCACGGTGACGTAGGGCGTCTTGCGCCGCCGGATGCGCCGGAAACCGAAGATCACGACCACCAGCGAGTAGGCGAGCGTGTACCAGAACGACGGCGTCGACGCCGAGATCGCAATCACGCCCACCAGTGAATTGGGATCGACGGTCGTGAAGCCGTCGACGATGGTTACCGGCCACCAGTGCCTCGCGTAGAACAGGTTGCCCAGCCCGCCGCCCGACTTCCAGTTGTACAGCGCCACGCAGAACAGCACGAACGCGCCAAACGCGGCCGCGGTGCGCCACGTCCACTCGCTCTGGATGCGCACGCCGGCGCGGCGGAAAAAATCCAGCGGTGCCTCGCGTCCGATCATTGCAAAGACGTCGTCGTTGGGGACCGTTTCGGTGCGCCCGTCCTTGTGGCGCAGGTCGACCGCGTCGTCGCGAATCGCGGTGACGGTGGTCGACATCGCGAGGCGCAACGTGCCGGCCTTGCCGTGCGGCATGAAGTCGCCAACCGCGGTGGTGATGTGGTCGCTGACGGGCTCGTCCAGATCGATGGCCGCGCCCGGGTCCTCGGACAGCGTGGCAAGCTTGAGCAGGTTGGCCGGTTTGGGTCGGCTCAGCGTGTCCTTGCGATAGCTCAGCGTGACGTCAGCGCCGCACTCGACCAGCGCGATGGTGGCTTCGACCGCGCTGTCACCACCGCCCACCACCAGCACCCGGCGTCCCGTGAAGTCCGACGGATCGTGCAGCCGGTTCGACACCTTGTCGAGGTGCTCGCCCGGCACGTCCAGCGTCCGGTAGTTGCCGCTGCGCCCCAGCGCACACACCACGCGCCGCGCGCGAACTTTCCCCTGCGCCGCGAGGGAGATTTCAAACCCGTCGCCCTGGCGGCGCACCCGCTCGACGTGCGCGATCTCCGGAGCCAGCCCGGCCCCGGCAATCTGTCGGTTGAGTTCATCGACCAGCGCCTCTTTGACGTCCGCGCTCACCGTGAGCTCACCGGCCGGGGTCATCGCCCGCGGGTAGGTAAAGATGGGCTTGCGGCGCGGAAAATTGACGATGGTCGCAAACGGCTCGCTGGATTCGAACCAGCGGATCGACAACCCGAGCTTCTGCGCCTCGAGCGCGGCCGCGGCTCCCGACACGCCGCCGCCGACGATGGCGATGTCGGCGATCCCGTCCGTGGCCGAGCGCGCGGCCTTGAACGTGGAGTCGGCCGCGATCGCCCGCACGACGCGCGCGCCGCTGTCGGACGCGAATTTCAGGAGCGGGATGCCCAGCAGGTCGCCGGTGACGAAGAGTCCGGGGATGCTGGTGGACCCGTCGGGGTTGGCAACCGGCAGCTTCTCCACGCGACCGGCGGGCCAGCGCGTGTGAAGCCAGTGCGTGTAGCGTTGCAGAAAGTTCATGGGTCCGGGTAGTGCGCGGCGATATTATCCGATACGAAGCCCGGACAGGCAACGGTTGACTGCAAATGGCACGGACCGCTACGTTGACCCCCACATGAAAAAGCGTCTCTTGTGTGTTTTCGCGCATCCCGACGACGAGTCGTACGGTCCCGGCGGGACGATTGCGCAGTGCGCGCTCGACGGGGTGGACGTCTTTATAACGATGTTCACCGCCGGCGAGGCGGGATCCATTGGAATCTCGAAGTCGCTTGCACCCGAGGAACTGGCGCGTCGGCGCCGCATTGAGATGGCCGACGCGTGCCGGGCGCTGGGCGTGGGCGGCTACCGCATGCTGGAGATTCCGGATGGTCGGGTCTCCGGGATGGACGCGAATCGTGCGGTCGGCGAGATCCTTTCGGATATCGAAAGATTCCAGCCGCAGGTCGTCGTGACCTTTCACCACCGGGGTGTTTCCGGCCACCCGGATCACATCGCGGTGGCCGGCTTTCTCGACCAGGCATTCGCCAGAAGCGGCGACGCGGGTCCCGCGCGCTACTACGAATTTGGTATCCCGCGCCACAAAGCTCCGCTCTACGAACGTCCGAATCTGGTGCCGCTGAACGATGAAGAAATCGCCGCGCGGGTGGACATCCGGCCGGAGGCGATGGAGCGCAAGGTCGCGGCGATTCAGGCCCATGTCACGCAGGTGGCGTTTTTCGAGAGCCTCGAGGCGCGTTTTGACTACCGGACCGTCTCGACACCCGAGCACTTCGGCCTGCGCCGGACGCGCGCGGGTCGGCCGTCCGCAACGGTCGGAGACCTGTTCGAGGGAATCGATGACTGACCGGGGCCGGCTTCTGATCGCGATCGCCGCCGCCGCCGGTGTTCAGGCGGCCGGGGCCGCCCTGGCCTCGACGGGGACCCCCGCGGTCCCGCCGGATGGTTTCATCGACGCGTTCGGCCGCTGGCACCCGGTGCTGGTGCACTTTCCGGTGGCGCTCATCGTGACCGCCGCGGTCGCGGAGCTGGCCGGAGCCGCGCGCAAGGACCCGGTTCCGATGACGGCGGCGCGCTTCATGGTTCACGCCGGGGCCTGGACCGCGGTGGTGGCGGCGCTGGCGGGCTTCGCGCGGGCGGACTCCATCACCATCGGCCCGGAAATATCCCACGCATTCGCCATTCACCGCATTGCGGGCATCATTACGCCGGTGATTGCGTTTCTCGCCGCCGGACTCGCCGACGGTGTCCGCCGCAGCGGACAGATCTGGGAACTATTTCTCTACCGGATTGTTCTGCTACTTGCAGTAGCGGCGGCGTGCGTCGCGGGGTTCTACGGCGGCGAGCTTGTGTTTGGCGCGCACTTCTTTTCCCTGTGGTAAACGGTTGACTCCCGCCATGCGCGGGGCTATTCTACGTTGGTTGCTGGCGAGTGCAGCCCACGCCGGCGGGTAGACTTCCCCGAACCCCGTTTCGTGCACCCCACGAATCGACGTCGACCCAACCCATACTGCTCAACTGACACGTTGTGTCGAACTGGAACCGTCTGGAGCGACCCATGGATAAGAACGCCCTGTCTGCAGTAAGCAAGAAGATTGATACCTATCGCAAAGATGTCATCGATATCCAGACCGAAATGTGCCGCCGGCCGGCGCTGGATCCCACCAGCGGTGGAATTGGCGAAGTGGAAAAGGCCGCCTACCTCAAGGCATACCTCGAGAAACTCGGGCTGACCGTCGAGCAGTTCGATGCGCCCGACGCGCGGGTGCCGAGTGGCAAGCGTCCCAACCTCTATGCCGTGCTCAAGGGCCGCAGCGACGGTCCGCGCGTGATGATCATCGCGCACACCGACGTGGTGCCACCCGGCGACATGGGGTTGTGGAAGAGTGATCCGTGGACGCTGAAGGTCGACGGCGACAAGCTGATTGGCCGCGGTGTCGAAGACAACCAGGGCGGGCTCACCGCCGCCGTGATGGCCGTGAAGGCGTTCGTCGAGGCCGGTGTGCAGCCCGAGCGCAGCATCGCGCTCGCGCTCGTCGCCGACGAGGAGACCGCCAGCACGTACGGCCTCTCATACCTGCTCAAGAAGCACCGCGACATCTTCCGCAAGGACGATCTGATCATCGTGCCGGACTCGGGCAATCCCACCGGCACCGAGATCGAAGTGGCGGAGAAGAGCATCCTGTGGGTCAGGGTGCGTACCATTGGCAAGCAGACGCACGGCTCGATGCCCGAGACCGGTATCAACGCGCACAAGGCGGCGGCGTACCTCACGGTGCGCATGCAGTCGCTGTATCAGAAGTTCCGCAAACGCGACCCGCTGTTCCACCCGTCCAACTCGACGTTCGAGCCCACCAAGAAGGAGGCCAACGTCCCCAACATCAACACGATCCCGGGCGATGACGTCGTCTACTTCGATTGCCGGATTCTGCCCCACTACAAGGTGGACGACGTCCTCAAGGAGATGAAGCGGCTCGCGCGCGAGACGGAGAAGAAGTACAAGGTGAAGATCGAGTTCGAGATCGTGCAGAAGGAAATCGCCGCGCGTCCGACGCCGGCGGACGCTCCGGTTGCCCTGGCGATCATCAGGGCCGTGCGCGAGTTGCGCCGCAAGAAACCCAAGACCATCGGCATCGGGGGCGGTACGGTTGCCAAGTACCTGCGCGAGGCGGGGTTCCCGTGCGTGGTGTGGTGCACGATGGACGAGCAGGCCCACCGGCCCAACGAATACGTCCGCGTTCCCCATATCCTGGAGGACGCCCGGGTGTTTGCCCATGTCGCGCTGCAGGATGCGTGACAATTTCAACCAGGGCGGCTTTTGTGATTTGACAGTTTTTAGCGTTTAGTTTACATTGGGAGCCATCCGCGGTTGTCCCGCGGGACACTTAAGAAAGGAATAACATATGCAGGGTATCGCATTTGGACCGACCATCCGATTGCTCCGCCAGGCCAAGGGAATCAGCCTGCGGGAAATGGCGCGCCAGCTCGGCGTGTCACCGGCGTTCCTGAGCCAGATCGAGGCGGGACGCCAGCACAAGATTCCGCGCGCCCGCATCGTGCAGGTGGCGGAGATGCTGGGGGTTTCCGAGGGCTACCTGCTCGGCACCGCCCGGCAGGTGCACCCCGACCTGATGACGTTTCTCAGCCAGACGCCGGAAGCCGCGGAGTTCATGCTCACCGCGATGCGCAGCGGGATGGATGCGCAGGATTTCAATCAGTTGCGGGAGGTTGTGGGGGACAAGAAGCGCCGGGCCAGCGCGCTGAAACCGGTCGCGGCCACCGCGAAGAAGAAGACGGGTTTCATTCACACGCTCGACGAGTACGTGGACCCTGCGCTGTGCCTCACCGCCCTCGCGGTGCAGAACAAGGAGCGTCTGTTCCAGCGCTTCGTAAAGGCGTTCACCAAGAAGCACAAGACCGTTTCGGCGGAACTGCTGCTGGAGCGTCTGGAGACGCGTGAACACCAGGCGCCGACCAGCGTGGGTGGCGGCGTTGCCATTCCGCACGCGTTCGTGCCGGGCATCGACAAGCCGGCGGTGGGCGCGTTCCTCCTGCAGCGCGCGATTCCGTACGGCCCCACGGAGGCTGACCGCGTCAAGACGGTCTTCTTCCTGGTGGGCCGCGAAGGGAACACCGAGCACCACCTGCCGATCCTGGCGCGTATCGCGCGTCTGTGTTCGACACCGGAGTTCCTGCAGGTGCTTGCGAAGGCCCGGACCGCTCGCGATGTGCACCGCACCATCGTCACCTGGGACACGCGCATCGGCGTCGTCTAGGCCGGCGGGCTCTGCATAACTCCTTTTGCCACTCCGGCTTTGCCGTTGCGTGGCGAGCTGCGGGAGTGGTATGATGGTTGTCCGGCCGGCGCACACAGCGCCGGCCGGCTCCGCATTCCCGAGGCTCTTCCGTTGTCACGATCCGTTACCAACGAAACCAGAGACCCCCTGAGCGTCCGCCTTCGGCGGCGGTTTGTCCTGCTCTGGCAGCGTTTCCGCTTTGAAGTCATGCGGCCGGAGCTGTCGATGGCCGCCGTGCGTTCGCGGCTGCTTCCGGCACGGCGCGCACCGGCCGGTGCCGAGAGAGCGTTTGCCGCGCTGCTGGCCGAACACGCGCGTTCCACACCGTCGATGCTGTGGGACCACGCACCGGTTCTTGCGCCCGATCGCATCCATCAGATCCGCAGCGGCCGCAGCGAGGTGCTGGGGCGGACGGTCGCCGTCGGACCGGACACCGACTGGCACGTCGATCCGTTGTTCGGCGTGCGCTGGCCGGCACGCTACGTGGGCTCGCTGTCCGACCGCTGCCCCGGCTCCGACCTGGTTCTCCTGTGGCACCTCAACAAGACCGCGTTCCTCGTCGACCATGCGGAAGCGTTTCTCACCACCGGCGACGCGGCGTTCGCGCGCGATGCGTACGCGCTGATGGATTCGTGGTGCCGGGCGAACCCGTGGATGATCGGGATGAACTGGCGCAGCCCGATGGAAGCCGGCACGCGCCTGGTTGTCTGGAGCCAGACCCTCGCCGGGTTGCGCGACGCGCCGCCGCCGCCGGAAGAGAGCGCGGCGCGCATCGTGCGCTCGTTGCTGCGACACGCCGACTTTGTCGCCGGGCACTTCTCCGAGTGGCCGGTTCCCAACAACCATCTCATCGGCGAGGCCGCCACGCTGTTTGCGTTCTACGCGTACTGGCCCGAACTGGCCGACGGGGCGGCGCGCATGCAGCATGCGGAACGCATCGTGATCAACGAGGCCGAACGGCAGGTGCTCAAGGACGGATTCACGTTTGAGTGTTCGGTGAACTACCACCTGTATGCGCTGGACTGGTTCCTCGTGTACCTGCACGCCAAGGTGTTGCTCGGCGAGACGCCGCCGGACCCGGTGGTGCACGCGGTCAGCGCGATGGCGCGCGCGGCCATGGCGCTGCCGTCGCCGTCCGGGCGCTGGCCGGCCATCGGCGATGACAGCATCGAAGAATTCTTCGCAATTCACCCGGCGGGGATGCGCGCGCGCGCCGGCGCGTTTGCCTTCGCCGACCTGCTCAAGCCCGCCTATGCGGGGTTGTTCGCGACGGCCCCGTGGGCGCGCGAATTGCTGGATATCCGCATTCCGCTGGTCCGGGCGACGCACCTCGCGGAGGCCGGTATCACTGTGGCGCGCGACGACGACGCGCACATCGTGTTCGTCCACGGCCCGCAGCACCGGCGCCTGTTCGCCAACGGTCACATGCATGCCGATGCCGCGACCTTCGAACTGGAACTCCACGGCGAACCCCTCATCGTTGATTCCGGCACCTACCTCTACACGCGTGACGCTGCCGAGCGCCGGCACTTCCGCGGCGCGCGGGCCCACAATGCGCCCATCGTCGATGGCCTGGAAACCATGGAAGGACCGGCCGCGTTCCGGTGGGAGTCGGTGGCGATTGCCGACTATCTCGGATCCGGAACGGTGCGCGAACTGACCGGAATCGGCTCGCGTCGCAAGCTTGCTGGCGGCGACGGCGCACTGCTGGAACACACGCGCGCGCTCGTGCGGGCCGGAGAAACCGTGCTGGTGGTGGATACCATCCGGCCCCGTTCCGGTGCCGCCGTGCCGGGCATGACACACACCGTAGAGATCCACCTGCATACGCCGACGCCGCCGGGAAGCGCGCGCGTGGAAGGCAACCGCGTGAGGCTGGCCGACGGCTCGCGTTTCGTGCGCGTGATGGATGTGTTCTCGGATCAGCCCACGCACGTTGCGCTGGCCGTGCCGGCGGATCCGATGAGCAGTTATTCCACTCGCTACGGGGAACGGCACGAAGGGATCACCGTGACGATCGCGGCGGAATTCGAGGCGGCGTGCACGGTCGTCACGGCCATCCGTCCGCCGGACGTCGGCGTCACGGTGACGGAGATGTCGCCGCAACGCGTCGTTTGCTCCATTGATACCGGGCACCAGCACCGCGTGGTGCGCGTCCAGGTGGATCCATTCCTGATCGCGGCCGGGGGGTACGCGCTCGCCGGGCGCGATCCGGCCGCGCTCGCGTCCCCGGACCCGCATGGCGTGGTGCGCAGCGATCCCGCCGACCTGGCGTGGCTGGACGAAATCGCGTGAGCGACACGACCCGCCAGAAGCTTTTGATGATCGCGTACTTCTTCCCGCCGGCCGGGGCGGTTGGCGTCTATCGCACGTTGAAGTTCGCCAAGTATCTGCCGGAGTTCGGCTGGGCGCCGTGCATTCTCACCACGTCGAATGGCCGCTTTCCCACCTACGACGCATCGCTGGCGCGACTCATTCCCGACGGGGTGCCGGTGCACCGCTGCGCCGGCTTCGAGTTGTTAAACGAAGGGCTCCGCCGCCCCGCGGCCGGGCCCCGGCGCAAGACGTTGTGGTCACGCGTGCACACGCGCCTGTACCTGGCGTGGAACTGGGTGGCGCTGCCGGATACCCGAATCGGGTGGGTGCCGTCCGCGTTCTTCGCCGCATGGCGGATCGTCCGCCGCGAGCACATCGAGCATGTCTACATCTCGGGGAGTCCGTTTTCGTCGTTCCTGATCGGGGCGATGCTCAAGGGATTCGCGCGGGTGCGCGTCACCATTGACTATCGCGATCCATGGACGCAGAACATCAACTATGCGCGCCGGACCGCGCTGCATCGCCGGCTCGACCGCGCGCTGGAGCGCTGGGTGGTCGGCCGCAGCGACGTGGTGATCTCGAACACGCGGTTCAACGACGGCCGCATGTTCTCCGAGTTCGGGGACGGCGGCGATCGCGAGAAGTTCGTCGCGATCCACAACGGCTTCGATGCGGACGACTTTGCCGCCATTGCGCGCGAAGCGACGGACAAATTCACGATTACCTATGCCGGAGCGTTCTATTACAGTATCGGCTCGAACTTCCAGGGGGGTGCCGGCGACGACGTGATGAAGACGTATTCGCCGCTGTACTTCTTTGAGGCGCTGCAGCAGTTCTTCGCGCGCCGCCCCGACGCGAAGGAGCGCACGCGCGTTCGCTTCATGGGCGTGCTGGGGCAGGGGTACGACCCCGTTATCCGCGAGCGCGGCCTGGAATCCGTGGTCGAACGCCTGGGGTATATCGACTACGATGCGCACCTGCGGGTGCTCCGGAACTCGGATGCGCTGCTGCTGGTGCTGTCCCGGGGTGAGAAGAGCCGGGGATGGATTCCGTCCAAGTTCTTCCAGTACCTCGGAACCGGCAACCCGATCCTCGCGCTGGCGCCGGAAGGCGAGGTGCGCGACATCATCCGCGAAACCCGGGGCGGGCTCGTGGTGGAACCGGACGACGCGGCCGCGGCGTCCCGCGCCGTCGAGGAATTGTACGATTCGTGGGCCTCTGGTACGTCGATTGCACACCAGGACCCCGACGCGGTGGCCCGATTCGAGCGCCGCAATCTCACCGAACGCCTCGCCCGGGCGTTGCAACCAAGGAAGATGGTATGAGAATCAGCATTTTTGGACTCGGGTACGTCGGCTGCGTTTCCGCGGCGTGTTTTGCCGGGCAGGGCCACGACGTCATTGGCGTCGATGTGAACCCGGCCAAGCGCGACATCCTGATGTCCGGCCGATCCCCGGTCGTGGAGAAGGACCTCGATGAACTGATCGCGCAGGGCGTCAGTAATGGGCGCCTGCGGGCGGCCGCGACGGCGGCCGAGGCGATTGCGGCGAGCGATGTCTCGCTGGTCTGCGTCGGGACGCCCAGCCGGCCCAACGCCAGCCTCGATCTCGACTATGTGGCGCGGGTGTGCGAGGAGATCGGCGCGGCGCTCCGCGACAAGGCGGACCGGCACATCGTCTGCGTCCGCAGCACGATGGTGCCCGGCAGCACCGAATCCGTGGTCATCCCGTCGCTCGAGAAGGGAATCGGCGGCCCGCTGCCCGATCGCGTCCGCGTCGCGGTGAATCCGGAGTTTCTCCGCGAGGGAACGGCCGTGCACGACTTCTTCAATCCGCCCAAGACCGTGGTTGGATCGGCCGACGACGACACCGCGTCCGCCATTGTGGGTCTCTATGACGGCATCGTAGCGCCCGTGTTCAAGACGCCGGTCAAGGTGGCCGAGACGGTCAAGTACGTGGACAACGTGTTCCACGCGCTCAAGATCAGCTTCGCCAACGAGATTGGGTCCATCTGCAAGTCGGTGGGCGTCGACAGCCACGAGGTCATGCACATCTTCACGCAGGACCGCAAACTCAACATTTCTCCGGCGTACCTCAAGCCGGGGTTTGCGTTCGGCGGCTCGTGTCTTCCCAAGGATGTGCGCGCGCTCGTATACCTGGGCCGTTCGCGCGACCTGAACCTGCCGCTCTTGTCGTCCTTGATCGCGAGCAACGATGTGCAGATCGACCGCGCCGCCAACATGATCTTCGCGCGCGGCAAGAAACGGCTCGCGTTCCTCGGAATGAGTTTCAAGCCCGGCACCGACGATCTGCGCGAGAGCCCGCTGGTACGTCTGATCGAACTCTGCCTCGGGAAGGGCTACGACATCCGCATCTACGACCAGAGCGTGTCGCTGGCCCGTCTGGTGGGCGCCAACAAGGCCTACATCGAAAAGGAGATTCCGCACATCTCGCGGCTGCTGTCCACGGACCTCGACGAGGTGACGGCGTTTGGCGAGATGATCGTCGTCGGGCACCGCTCGACGGAATTCGCGGACGCGGTGAAGAATGCCGGCGAGGGCAAGATCGTGATCGACCTCGCGCGGTTGTTCGACACGATCCCGGAGGATCCGGGCTACGAAGGGGTCAACTGGTAGAACGGGCTAGAAACGTTCCGCGTCGTCGGTGCGGCGCCGGTTTCCGGGGAACAGGCACAGGAAGCCGTCGTTGTAACGCATGACGAGGAAGGTGCCGATCAACAGGCCCACGTTGCGGGCGATCAGCAGCCACGACGTCGATGAACCGCCCTCGGAGCCGAAGCATCCGCAGTCGATGACCATCCCGCGGATGACGGTGGTGGCGATGGCGACGGTGAACATCGAGAACATGATGAACGCCGCGCCCGCCGCCCTGCGGGTCATGATTCCCAGCAGCAGCATGACGCCCGCAAAGAGTTCGCTCCACGACAGGCACAGCGCGAACAGGTTGGACATTGCGAACGGGATGATCTTGTAGGCACGCACCGAGATGGCGAAACCCTGCGGGTGCAGCACCTTGTCCCAGGCGGCGTACGCCAGCATGCCGCCGATGAACAGGCGGAGCAGGAGATTCAACTCGCGGCCGGTAAAGATGCGCCTCACTTGGGCACCAGCCCTTCCACCGGGTAGCCGGCGGCGGACCATTGCTCCCATCCGCCGGTAAACACGCGCACGTTCTGGTAGCCGAGTACCTTGAGCTCGGTGGCGAGCTGGTCGGAGAAGTCGCACTCGGGTCCGCGGCAGTAGATGATCACCGGCTGGTCCATCGGCACCTCGGCGCTCAGCATGTCGAGATACTCGGGCAGCCGGTCGTAGGGGACATTGATGGCGCCGGGGATGTGGCCGAATTCGTATTCCTGGGGATCGCGGGCATCGATGATGAATACCAGTCCCTCGTCGTACAGGCGCTTCATTTCCTGGAGCGACACCGATCCGAGGGTCTGGCTCTCGGTCAGGGCCGTGTCGGGTTCCACGCCGTGCTGCACCGTGGACACCGGCGCCCCTTTCTGGATGAGGGGAACGCCGCCGGTTCGCACCGAATTAACGGTAATGCCGACCAGCGAGGCGACAATCATGATCAGGACGCCGCCGAAAATCTCGGAAAAGAAGGATTTCATGCTAGGATTTGTTACCCGTACCTCCGTCATGCTAACGGAAGCGGGCGTGTGAATCCAGCCGTATCTAACACCCCGCACCCCGGCGGGTTCCCGGGCGGAGCAGGTAATCATGTGTGGTATTGCGGGTATCGTCTACGCCAGCGCTGAAATGCGCGTCCCCGAGGCGCAGGTACGTGGCATGTGTGATGCCATCCGGCACCGCGGGCCCGACGATGACGGCTGCTTTGTGGACGGATGCGTCGGCCTGGGCATGCGGCGGCTGGCCATTATCGATGTGGCCGGCGGAAAACAACCCATTTTCAATGAAGACCGTAGCCGCGTCATCGTCTACAACGGCGAGATCTACAACCATCGTGAGGTGCGTGCGGAACTCGAGAAGCGCGGACACCGCTACTCCACCCAGAGCGACACCGAGACCATCTTGCATGCCTACGAAGAGTATGGCGACGATTGTGTTACCCATCTCCGCGGCATGTTCGGCATCGCAATCTGGGACGCGCCGCGCCGGCGCCTGTTCCTCGCGCGGGACCGGCTGGGCAAGAAGCCGTTGTACTACACGCTGCCCGGTGCGGATGGGCGGCTGGCCTTTGCTTCCGAACTGAAGGCGCTGCTCACCCTGCCCGGCGTGGAGCGGCGGGTGGACCCGCAGGCCGTGCTGGATTACACCGCGTGGGGCTACGTCCCGGATCCAGGGACGATATTCGACGGCATCGCCAAGCTCCCGCCGGCGCACACCCTCGTGTATGAGAATGGCCGCGTGCATCTGGAAAAGTACTGGGATGTCGATTACGCGCGCACCGGGCGCGTGGAGACCGAGTCTCACTACATCGATCGCGCGCTCGAGATCCTGGACGAGGCGGTCCGGATCCGCCTGATGAGCGAAGTGCCGCTGGGCGCGTTCCTCAGCGGCGGCACCGACTCATCGGTGGTGGTTGCGTTGATGGCGAAGCACACCACCGGGGGCGTAAAGACGTTCTCCATCGGGTTCGAAGAGGAACGCTACAACGAGCTCCCGTATGCGCGCCGTGTGGCGGAGCACTTTGGCACCGACCATCACGAGGAAATCGTACGACCCGATGCCGATCGGGATGTGACCGCGTTGGTGAAGCAGTTTGACGAACCGTTCGCGGACTCGTCGATGATACCAACCTACTACGTGTCGCGGCTTGCGCGCCGGCACGTGACGGTGGCGCTCTCCGGCGACGGCGGCGATGAACTGTTTGCCGGTTACCTGCGTTATGTCGATTCGGCGGCGGTTGCAGCCGCCAACCGGCTCCCGGCCGCGTTGCGCAATGCGCTGCTCGGCCCGGTGACGCGCGCGTTGCCGCCGGGCGCCCGGGGAATCGACCGGCTGCGGGACATGCTGGGCGGTGAGGATGAGCAATACGTGCGGCGCATGACCGGTGGCCTCGGTCAGACTGCGCACGCCGTGTTCGATCCCGGGTTCCTGCGCGGCGTGGACGATTCCGGCCCCGGCCGTGTGGCGGCGCCGTTTCTGAATGCCGTCGCCGGCTGCGATACGTTGTCACGCCGCCAGTATCTCGACACACACACCTACCTCCCCGGCGACATCCTGACCAAGGTGGACCGCGCCAGCATGGTGGTGTCACTGGAAGCGCGCGCGCCGCTGCTGGATCACGTTCTCGCCGAGTTCGCGGCCACCATTCCGGTGGAACTGCGCATGCAGGGGATGACCACCAAGTACATCCTCAAGAAGGTCGCGGAGCGGTTGATGCCGAGCGAACTCGTATACCGCCCGAAGCGCGGCTTCGCGATTCCCGTGGCCTACTGGCTCAAGCGCGAGTGGGCGGAAAAGAGCGACGATCTGGTGCGGGGGAAGCGCGCGCGTGATCGTGGCATTTTCCGGCTGGATTACGTCAACCGTGTGATGGACGAACACCGGGCGGGAAAGCGCGACAATTCCACGCGAATCTGGAGCCTGATGATGCTGGAGTTGTGGTTTCGCGAGTGGGTGGACTAGCGGCCGGTCATGCGTCGCCGGGGCCGGACTTGAGGGCGTCCTTGATGCGCTGTTTGCGCGAATCGCCCAGTTCGCCGGGACAACACTCCGGCGCCCGATCGGACGCCGCCCGATAGACGCGCGTGAGCGTCGCGAGCTGGTGCGAATAGATCTGGCACATCCGGCACATCGCGACGTGCATGCGCAGCCCGATGCGTTCCCGCCACGACAGCTTCCGGTCCTGGGCCTCCGACAACAGCCGGGCGATCTCCTTGCACTGCATCATCCGTTGCTACCTTTTCCGTCGAACCAGTTCGATTCCATGCACCGCCGCAATCCGGCCCGTGCGCGATGCAAAATGACCCACAGGTTCGTCGGGGTTACGTCGAGCACCTTACGGATCTCTTCGCCCGAAAGGCCGTCGAATTCCCGTAGCGTAAATGCCCGGCGCTGAGCCTCCGGCAGTCCCGCAAGGCAACTGGACAGCACCCCCCAGAACTCCCGGTTCTCCACCAGGCTCGACGGGGCTTCGTCCCAGGCCGGCGTGAGCGACGGCGCGTGCTGCAGGTTGGCCTCCTGGTCGGGGCCGCCAAGATCGGTCTCCAGGACCTCCACCTTGTGCTTGCGGTAGTGATCGATGATCTTGTGCTTCAGGATACCGATCAGCCACGTCCGCAGCGTCGACCCGCCGCGGAAGCCCTCCCGGGCCTTCAGTGCGGACAGAAATGTGTCCTGAACCAGATCGGCGGCGAGATCGTCGTTGCGGACGCGCAGAATCGCGTAGCGAAACAGCGCGTCGCCGTGCTCATCGACCCAGCGGGCCGGGTCGTGGGCTTCGTTTCCGGGGTCGATGGCCATGGGCGCATTGTACGAGTGATGGCAGGGGTTTGCAAAGACCCATGACAGCGGTACTCGCGCAATCGGGCCCGAAGGGTTACAATACCGGCATGCCCCGCCGACCCTACGACCTGGTCTGCTTCGACGTGGACGGGACCCTCGTTCGACATCCCACCGGCAAAGTCATATGGGAAGTGCTCAACCGGCGTTTCCTGGGCGACGACAGCGTCAACGAAGACCGGCACCGCTGGTACCGCGAGGGCCGCATCACGTATCCGGAGTGGGTGCAACTCGACGTGCAGGGATGGATCGACGCGGGCGCGACGCGCGCGGAAATCCTGGACGCGGTGCGCGAGTTCGAGCGTTTCGACGGGGCGCATGAAACGTTGTGGGAGTTGAAACGCCGGGGCATCCGCCTCGCAATCATTTCGGGGACGCTCGATGTCGTCATCGACACGTTGTTTCCCGAGAATCCGTTCGACGACATTTATTCCAACCGGCTGGTGTTCGACGAACGCGGTGTCCTCACCGGCTGGCACGCGACGCCGTTCGACCTCGAGGGCAAGCCGGTCGCCTTGCGGGAACTGTCGGTCCGCCACTCCGTGTCGCTGGACCGCGCCGCGTTCGTGGGCGACGGCGCCAACGACGTTCCCATGGTCGGTGTGGCCGGGTGCGTGGTAGCGTTCAACCCGCGCTCGCGCGAACTCGAGCGGATCGCGACCCACGTGGTGCGCGATCCCAACCTGTCCCATCTTCTCAAGCTGATTGGTTGATATGGCAAAGAAAGAATTCGATACCACCGAACGCGTGCTCGACGAAGTGCGCGCGATCTATGCCGACCCTGACCCCGACCTCGCCACACGGCTGGTACGCGAACTCATCGTCCATGCGCTCAAGTGCCGCCGCGACGAACTCGAGGTGCTGGACCTGAAGGTCTTGAGCCGCGCGATGGCCGAGTTCCGCTATGCGGCGCGTGTCTTCAAACCCTATCGCGACCGGCGCAAGGTCTCGATATTCGGTTCGGCGCGCACGCCCGAAGACGATCCGTACTACAAACTGGCCGTGGAGTTCGCCGGTCTGCTGGCGGAGGAAGACTTCATGGTCATCACCGGCGCGGCCGAGGGCATCATGAAGGCGGGCAACCAGGGTGCGGGCGCGGAGGCGAGCTTCGGCGTCAATATTCTGCTCCCGTTCGAGCAGGCGGCCAACACGATCATCGGTGACGATCCCAAGCTGATCACGTTCAAGTATTTCTTCACGCGCAAACTGTTCTTCCTGATGGAGGCCAGTGCAGTGGCCCTGTTCCCGGGTGGGTTCGGAACGCACGACGAGGGCTTCGAAACGCTCACATTGATCCAGACCGGCAAGGCGCCGCCGATGCCGTTCCTGCTGATGGAGCTGCCGGGCGAGACCTACTGGGAGAGTTTCGACCGCTTCGTTCGCAACGAGCTGTTGGCGAGAAACCTCATCTCGGAGCGCGACCTGGGGTTGTACAAGATCGTACATTCATCGCGGGAGGGAGTGGACTACATCAAGCAGTTCTATTCCGTCTACCATTCGGCGCGTCTGGTGCGCGACAAGCTGGTGGTGCGGCTGGAGCGCGAGCTCGACGACGACGCGGTGGCAACGCTCGCGACCGAGTTTGCGGATCTCGTCAAGAAGGGGACCATCGTGAAGTCCGGACCGCTGGGCGAGGAATCCAACGAACCCGAGCTGATGGACATGCCGCGCATCGTCTGGTCCTTCAACCGCAAGAGTCCCACGCGTCTGATCGAGATGGTCTGGCGCATCAACGAACTGGGCGCGCGCTGACCCGCATTCGACCGCGCGGCGCCAACAAAGAGAACGGCCCGGCCAGATGGCCGGGCCGTTCGTCTCTGGGCCACCTCAGGAGGCCTAGTTGCAGCTGCTATTGGGGGTGACGGTGAGCGTGAGCGTACGCCGGACCGTTCCCGCCGGGTCGTTCGGGTCGTCGTATACGATCGTGTACACCGTCTCGCCGTTGGTCGGATTCGTGGCGACGAAGCAACGGTCGTAGATGTTCGGGTCGTCCATCGCGGTCAGGACGCGATTCGACGAGTCGTTCATCAGGAACGCGTCGCCGGGGATGAAGTTCGCGTAGTGATAGCAACCTGAGTTGCCGGAGTTTCTTGCATCTACCCAGTTGTACGTGGTCGTAACGCCTCCATTCTCGAGGTCCCACTTCAACTGGAACGTGCAGATCGCGAGATCCTCACCCACGTACTCGTAGTACAGATCATCCTCGCACTGGGTATCGCTCTGGATGGAGCCGTACCCGGCTGCCGCAAGGACGCCCAGCCCCAGCGGGGTGATGCAGGCCGGATTCCCCCCGCCCAGCGGCTCGGTGCCGGTGTCGGTGATCGTGGGTGTGGTAGGTGTCGATTCGTGGTTGTCGTCGGCGCAGCCGGCGAACACAAACATTGCGAGCGCGATCGTGAACACGATCGCCATGAAACGCTTGTTCATACTGACTCCCCTCAGTGTGTCAAGGTTTGAACGAATGGGGACAACACCCTGCATATCGGTCGCCGGGTGTTGATCTAACGGAAAATGTGATTGGCGCAGCGGGGCCGTGGGGCGTGGTCCGCGAGGGTGTCGGGTATCGAGTCGACTACGCGGGGTGACGGGCTTCCGACTCCGCCGACCAAGCTTGGTCTTCCGCCCTGCCACCCCGCGCCAATCGAAAAGCGGGCCGGGGCGTATGGCGCCCGCTCAAGACGGAAACGTGCGGGGAGGCGAAACCTAACCACATAAATACCCCGGCGCATGAGGTCTCTTACTCAAGTGGACACTTTACTAATACACGGGTTCGTCGTATCATTGACGCGATCGACTCAAACGATCGTCCAACACGCCCCGTCGATACGAATAAGTTATGGACCGAACCCGCACGAAATTGTGCGCGGCCAGTGTGCTCCTCGGCGCGTTCGTCTTCGGGGTCTGCATCCCGGAGATGGCGGCAGCCGACGGCGCTGTACCCCGGCTCTCCTCCGCATCCCGGGCGGCGTGGGCGGAAATCGATTCTCTCTCCCTGCATGAACATTACCTGGCCGCCTTTGAGCGTCTCTCCGCGGAGCTGGAGCGGCTCCTCGACGCGGGCCAGGTCGAATCCACCGACGTCGACGATGTGCTGGACCGAATGGGCGAATGCGCCCAGCGGCTCGGCAACCTCCCCTTCGCCGAGACCGCCTACGCGCTCGAGCTGGCTCGCGCCCGGCAGCGGGGAGGGGACAATCACCGCCGTGTTGCTGAGTCGTTGTTGCGTTGTGCGTCGGTCGCCCGGCTGGCAAATGAGACGCAACGCTCGCGGGAACTGACACTGGACGCCATCTGCCTGCTGGACCCCGAAGACCGGGGAGACCGGCCGGTTCTGTCCCGCGCGTTTGCGTCGGAGGCCAACTGGTACCGGTGGGTGGATGTGACCGTGTCGCGCGAGCGCTTCATCGACGCGCTCGAGACGAGCCGGCGCGACCTGCCGTCGCCGTCGTTCGAGAGCGCCGACAACGCCACGTGGCTCGGCTGGACGCTGTTGCACCGCGGCGAGCACGACCTCGCCCGCTACTATCTGGAGCAGGGCCGGCTGGAACTGCAGGCGCTCGGTATCGAGAATCACTCGCTGGTTGGGACGATTATCTCTGCGGAAGCCGACCTGGACGCGCTGGACGGCAATTGGGCCGACGCGGAAACCGGGTACACGCGCAGTACGGCGATCTTTGAGCGCGTCCGGCGCGAGCGCGGCGAACTGTCCACCGACCTTCCGTTGCACGGATACAACCTGCTCGCGTTGATGCAGGTGAAGCAGGGGCGTTTCGACGACGCGTGGCATTCCCTGGAACGCTACAAGGGGCAGATCAGTGGCAGGCTGATTGCCATCGGCCGATCACGGGCCGCACGTGCCGATGCCGCCGGGCTCGCGGAGCTCCGCGAACAGCTCGGCAGGAACGACGCCCTCGCGCGCGTGCGCAAGGAGTCGCCGGGTCTCTCGCGCGAGACCTGGCAGAAGCTCATCCAATATATGCAACTCACCGTTCGCCTCGAGGCGGGCCGTTCCGAGGTGCTGCGCGAGGCGCCGCTGCCGGACGGAGATATCGACCAGCTGCGGGCCCGCCTGCGGCCCGATGATGCGTACCTCGGCTGGCTGGAGGCCTCGGTCGGAAACGACTTGAGCCGGTCGCAGGGAAAGATACTCACCGAGGCCTGGGTCTATCTTATCCGCAAGGACCGGCCGGTCGAGTGGCGGCAGTTGTACTCGATCGACAGCGATTCGGCCGAATACACCCCGCAGGGCGACTACATGGCGATTGCCCGGCGCGCGTCGGAGTGGCGTCTGCGACTGCACGCCGACCCGGCGCTCACCGCGCTGGCGGATGAGATCGCGCAGGTTCAACTCCACGGGATTCTGGATGACGTGCCTGATGGTACTCACTTGATCGTCGAGTTTCCGACGCGCGGTCCGTGGGTTGCCGTCGAAGCGATGCGGGACAACGATGGTCGCTATTACGGGGACCGCTACTCGGTTTCATACACGCCCTCGGCGGCGGTGTTTGAACTGCTCTCGACCCCGCGGCGCGACGTTTCCGAAGCGCTTTCCGTGCTGGCGGTGGGGGACCCGGTATTCGACGCAGACGCGGTGGCGGCCCCGATTGCGGAGAACTCATTGCTCGATGCGCCCCAGTTGCGGGCTGCTCTCGGCGGGGACGCGCAGGCGCTCCAACGCCTGCCGCGGCTTCCATTTGCCGGCGCTGAGATCGACAGCATCAGTTCCCATTTTTCGTCTTCAACGGTCCTGCGCGGGCCGGAAGCAAGTGAGGCGCGCCTCAACGGACTGGTGAACGAGGATCGGCTGGCGGGGTTCAACGTGATTCACGTCGCAACCCATGCGCTTGTCGGTCGGATGTATCAACGGAACGCACTGGCGCTGTCACGCATGGATCTGGGCACCGACTCGTCCAACGACGGCCTGGTATCCGTGAGCGAGATGGAGCTCAAGTGGCGTCTCAATGCGGATGTCGTGACGCTGAGTTGCTGCCAGAGCGCAGGGGCGGTGTGGTTTCGGGGCGACCTGCTCGGGTTTCCCCACGTGCTGTTGAGCTCCGGCGCGCGCAACGTGATCGCAAGTCTGTGGAAGGTGGATGACCGCGCGACCGCGCTCTTGATGACGCGCTTCTACGACAACCTGATCGGCGAGGGGGGCGCGCAGTACCGGATGAGTCCGGCCGAGGCGCTTGCGCGCGCCAGGCGCTGGCTGCGGACGCTGCCCGCCGAGGACGGCAGCCATCCGTTCGAGCACCCGGTCTACTGGTCCGGGTTTATCCTCGTGGGCGACGGCCGCTGAGCCGATCCCGTTCTTCCCGCGCGAGCACCCCGACATGACCGGGTTCGGCCACCGCGGCCTGCAGCACCGCATCTGCGGCCGCATCGCCGGCCTGTCGCAGCGCCAGGTACTGAACCCACATGGCGGGTCCGCGCCACTCCCCGGGAAGTGTCTCGATCTTCAACTGATGGAGGATCGGAAGCGCCTCTCCTCCGCGGTAGTCGTTGACCAGCGCGCTGGCCAGGTAGAGCCGGCTCAACGACCGCAGGGTTTCGTCGCCAGCGAAGGGATCGCCCTGCAGGCTGCGGATCGCACCCTCGGCGTCGTGCTCCCGATAGGGCCGGGTCTTTTCCGCGAATATTCGGAACGATTCGTCGCCGTCGGAGCGCAACATCATCCCGTTCGTGTTCACCGGTATCCAGTAGCCGGCGCCCGCCGGACGGGGCAGGAATTTCTGCCATACCACCACGCCGATCAGCATGATCATGGCTGCGACCGCCACGCTGCCGACGAGTCCGCGGCGACGGCGCCGCACCGCTGGCGCCGCGGCAGTGACGGGCGGCACGCCGCGGGCGCGAAGGAGCTCGCGCTCCTGCAGCGCGGTTTTCAACAGCGACTCACAGGCCGGGCAGCGCTCGATGTGGCCCATCGCCGCGCGTACGGCGGGGGGTTCCATCAATCCGCTGACCAGATCGATGATCTGATCTTCGTCGACATGCGCGGATGACAAGATACCGTGGGGTTCATCCATCGTCTTTTCTCGTTTCTTCCCCTCGTCGATCGTTCCGGTACATGGCCTCCCATAACATCGCGAGAGTCCCGGGCGGAATCTCCTGCGGCGCAAAGCCGCGCTTCTTCATGTGCGAGCGGATTGCTCGTCGCGCGCGCGAGAGGGCCATGTCGACCGCCGTTGCGTTCATCTGAATGTCCGGATGCCGGGCGATCTCCCGGCTGGACATGTCCAGCAACACGCGGAAGAACCAGATCGTTCTCGTTCGGTTGTTCAGCAACAGGACCGCCTCCCTGAGCGCCTGCGCAAATTGCGCCCCCGCGAGTCTTGCCTCGGGGTCCGCCGGCAGCGGATCGTGCACCAGAGTCGCATCCAGCGGAACGTTGCGTTGCCGCTCCAACTGACGACCGCGGTCGATCAGCGCGTTGCGGGCCAGAGTGGAGAAGTACGCACAAACGCGGCCCGGGTTGTCCGCGACGAACACATTTTCGGGGTCCAGAACCTGCTTGAGGAAGGCCAGAGACTTCTCGGAGGCGATATCACGGACGTCCTCGGGGTCGAGGTGCGTGGCGCGGCTGTTAAAACGCACGTACCTGCACAGCGCCGTGTTGACCAGCAGCCAGACGTCCGCGATGATCGCGTCGCGGCGGCCGTCGGCCGGCCGGTTGCGCAACTCGCCGCACAACTCAATGACCCTCTCGGGCCAGTGCGCGCTCGGGCTGGGGAGGTCGGCAGGTCGCATACGTATCCAGAGTACAACGAGCGAAGGGTCGTGTTCTAACACGATATGTTGCTCGAATCGTGCCCGCTTTTTTCCGCGAGCGCGACGGGAGCTACTCCTCGTTGCCGCGGAACCGCGCTTTCAGACCGCCGATCGTGCTCTCCTCGACGGCCACCGGCGCTTCGAAGACACGGAACACCTTCAGCCCGGCGCCGTCGGCGAGGTACGCATACGGTGCGCGCACCGCAATGCCGTGCGCGTAGAAGCCGGTCGCGAAACCGGTGACCGGAATCGGATGGCCAGGGTCCGCCACGTCCACCACCTGCAGTCCACCCGCCACATGGTCGGCGACGAACGCATACCCATCGACCACATGTACCTTGATCGCCGGCCCGGGCAATGCTGTGTCGCCGAGTGCGACCGGGTCGGCGGGGTCGGCGACATCCACAACGTGCAGTCCGTCGAAATCTGCGACGTAGAGCGTGTTGGCAACGAGGTCGAGCCCCGTGGGCCGGAAGAACGCGAGGGTGTCGAGCAGTTGCGGGGAACTGATAGTTGCAATGTCGTAGATCCGCACGCCAGCCCCGTGGTCGGCCACGTAGAGCCGGTTGTCGCGGGCGATGAAATGCCGCGGAGAGCCCTGTGTCGGTACGGTCGACTCGACCACCGGCTGCGCGGGTACGGTGACGTCCACCACATCGAAGCCGCCACTCACATATCCGGCCAGCGCGAGCCCGTTGCTGGCTCCTACGCCGAGCACCGCGTCGCCGGTGACCAGGCTGCCCAGCGGCACTGGCTGCAGCGGATTGGTGATATTCAGGATGCGCAGCCCGCCAGCCGCATGGTCGGCGACGAACAGCTGGTTTTCCCAGAGCACGCACTGCACCGAGTAGCCGGGTGTGTCGTGGGATGCCACGATGACGGGCGCCGTTGGATCGGCAATGTCGACGACCTGGATGCCGGCGTCATAGCTCGGGACCAGCGCGTAGTGATCGCGCAGGACCACGTCGAATGCGTCACCGGGTGTGGCGACCGAACCAAGCAGCGTGGGAGGAGAGGAGATCTGCGAACCCGCGGCGCCGCGGGGGGGCAGCGCGAGCAGAAGCAGGAGGCATGGGAGAAAGCGACGCACGTCGAACCCCTGGGCCGCGTGACGGGAGGCCCGCCACGACGGCCGGGTTGCGGACCACTGCTAGGAGAATGCGCGGGCGTGCCAGGACTTGCCGAAGGTGGTTTCGAAGCGACCGGCGCGCAGGTCGGCGAGGGACGCGATGGTCGGGTCGAACACCACCGTGTCGCCGTCCACCTGGTCCGCGGCCACCAGCGCCTTGAACTCGTCGCGGGTGACCGCGCGCAGCACCCGGTCGGCGTCGCGGAAGAACACCAGCGAACGGTCGAAGCCGTTGATGTTGTTCTGCTCGCGGAGTTCCTTCATCACCCGCATCATCGAATCCGTGGAACAGCCCGATACACCGTCGCCCACCCAGCCCGCAATCAGGATGAAGCGGTCCTCGACCACTGCATACGCGCCGGTCACCGCCGCGCCGTGCGAGTTCCATTCGGCCAGAAACGCATCGAGACGCCGTTTTACGACCGCGTGGTCATCGCCGGACAGCGGTTTTGACAACGGATAGACCCAGAGCTTCGCGGTATCGGGAAAGTCTGCAAATAAATTTGTCTTCATGGCTTTCCTGGTTTGGTAGCGAGATTGGCGCGAAGTGCCTGAGCGGAGCGCCAATCTCGCTCCCGACTGGAATCAACAGAACTCGTCGAACGCTTCGACCAGCTGGTACGCGATTTCCTGTGGGCTGCGGCCCTCGATCTGCCAGCGCTCGAGCACGAACACCGGGTTGCCGTCCTTGAAGAGCGCGATCGACGGCGACGAGGGTGGATAACCCACGATGTACTTGCGCGCCTGTTCGGTGGCCGCGGCGTCGACGCCCGCGAACACCGTGGTGAGCTTGTCCGGGCGCTTCTCGTGCTGCAGCGCCATCTTGACGCCCGGCCGGGCCATGCCCGCCGCGCACCCGCACACGCTGTTGACGACGACGAGCGCGGTGCCCTTCTGGTTCTTGAGCACCAGGTCGACATCCTGGGGTGTCTTGAGTTCGGTGACACCGGCCTGAACGAGATCCTGGCGGCACGGTTCTGTGATTTCCGGCGGATACAACATGTCTCTTCGTCCTCCTCCTAGAGATTCAACTCGAGGCGCGCGGCCTCTGACATCATCTGTGGCGTCCACGCGGGCTCCCAGGTGATGTCGACCTTGACCGAGGCGACTCCGTCGGTCGCGGATACCTTCTGCTCCACGTCGACGGGAAGCGTCTCCGCGGCGGGGCAGTGCGGCGTCGTGAGTGTCATCGTGATGGTGACGTCATTCGACTCCGCAATTGCGATGTCATAGATGAGACCCAGTTCCCAGATGTCGATGGGGATCTCCGGGTCGTAACAGGTCTTCAGCGAAGCGATGATCTTTTCGCGCAGTTCCTGGTTCATTGCCTACTCCGTGGTCACGGCGGCGTCCGCGGAACCACGCAGCGCGGCGCGCAACGCGTGCCAGGGCAGCGTCGCGCACTTGACGCGCACCGGAAACTCGCGCACACCCGCGAATACCGCGAGCTTGCCCAGCTTGTCGACGTTCACCGGTTCGTCCGCGTCCGACATGACGACATCGTGAAACGTTCCGTAGAGTTTCTCCACGTCGTCCAGCTGCATGCCCTTGAGTTCGTCGGTCATCACTGACGCCGCGGCGACGCAGATGGCGCAGCCGCTGCCGTCGAAGGAAATCTCGCGGATGACGTCGCCCTCGACCAGTGCATACACGGTGACGCGGTCGCCGCACAGCGGATTGAACCCCTCGGCGTGGCAGTTGGCGCCCTCGAGGCGGCCGAAGTTGCGGGGGTGCTTGTGGTGGTCCAGGATCACTTCCTGGTAGAGCTCGCGCATATCACTCATGCGGTGTCTTCCTTACGAGCCGAATACGGCTCTTACCTTGTCCAGCGCGCGGACCAGCCGGTCCACCTCGTCGCGCGTGTTGTATAACGCAAACGACGCGCGGTTCGTGGCCGGAACGCCGTAGAACTCCATCACGGGCTGGGTGCAGTGGTGTCCGGCCCGGATCGCGATGCCCTCGCTGTCGAGAATCATGCCCACATCGTGCGGGTGGATTCCCGCGAGCGTAAACGAAACCGCGCCGGCGCGCCGCTTCGGCGTGCCGACCAGCTGCACGCCCCGGGCGGATCCCAGCGCCTCGACCGCGTACGCGAGCAATTCGGCCTCGTGGCGGCCGACGTTGTCCAGCCCGACGCGGTTGAGGTAGTCGATGGCCGCGCCCAGGCCCACGGCGCCGGCGATGTCCGGCGTGCCCGCCTCGAAGCGGTGGGGCAGCGAGTTGTAGGTGGTCTTCTCGAACGTCACCGATGCGATCATGTCGCCGCCGCCCTGGTAGGGCGGGAGCGTTTCCAGGATGGACTTCTTCGCATAGACGACGCCGATGCCCGTGGGTCCGTACATCTTGTGCGCGGAGAACACGTAGAAGTCGGCGTCGATGTTGCGCACGTCGACACGCAGGTGGGGAACCGACTGCGCACCGTCCACCAGCACCGGTATCCCGCGCTCGTGCGCAATCGCGATGATCTCCGCGACCGGGTTGACGGTCCCGAGCGAATTGGACACGTGCGTCACGGCCACGATGCGCGTGCGCTCGTTCAGCATTCCCGGCAGCTTGTCGAGCTGCAGGTCGCCGTCGCGGCCCATCGGGAGCACTTTCAGCGTTGCACCGGTGCGCTGGCACAGCATCTGCCACGGCACGATGTTGGAGTGGTGCTCCATCGCGGTGATCAGGACTTCGTCCCCCGCCTGCACCCGCGCCTGTCCAAACGACGACGCCACCAGGTTGATGCCCTCGGTGGTGCCGCGCACGAAGATGACTTCGCTGGTTTCGGCGGCGTTGATGAACGCGCGCGTTTTCTCGCGGGCGCCCTCGTAGAGTTCGGTCGCGCGGACGCTCAGCGTGTGGACACCGCGGTGGACGTTGGCGTTGGCGTGTTCGTAGTAACCGCTGATCGCGTCGATCACCGCGCGCGGCTTGTGGGTGGTCGCGGCGTTGTCCAGATATGCCAGCGGCTTGCCGTGCACGGATTCGCCCAGGATGGGGAAATCGCGGCGCAACTGCGCGGCGTCGAACGCTGCCGGGGCGCCCGTATCGGGCCGGGTACTGGTCATCGCTGTCACTTTCTCACTCCGATGCGGCGCGCGCCGCGCGGGAGCGGTTCAGCCACTCGAACAGGTTCGCTTCGAGACGGACCCGGAGCGGCTCGATATCGATGCGCTCGAACACCTCGCTGGCAAATGCGTACACCATGATATCACGGGCCTCGTTGGCCGGAATACCGCGCGAGCGCAGGTAGAACATCGCCTCTTCGTCCATCTTGCCGATGGTGGCGCCGTGCGTGCACTTGACGTCGTCCGCGAAGATCTCGAGCTGCGGATTGGAATTGATGCGGGCGTCATCCGACAGCAATACGCAGTTGTTCTCCTGCTTGGCGTCGGTCTTCTGCGCGTCCTGGTCAACATTGATACGCCCGTTGAACACCCCGCGCGCGTGCCCGTCCAGGATGCCCTTGTAGAGCTCGAAGCTGTGGCAGTGAGGCTTCGCGTGGCGGATGAACGTGTGGTTGTCCACGTGCTGGCGGCCGCTGGCGAGGTAGAGGCCGTCGATGCGCGCGTCGATGCCCTCGCCGTCGAGGATCGCGTGCACGTCGTTGCGCACCAGTGATCCACCCATCGTGACCCCGAGCGTGGCGTAGCGCGAGTTGGCGGCCAGCGTCGCGTGCTGCAGCGACACGTGGAACGCCTTCGGGCTCTCGGTCTGGATCTTGCGGTGGTAGAGCGAGGCGTTTTCCTCGCACACGATCTCGGTCACGACGTTGGTGAAGTACTGCGACTCCGATGTCGCGATGTAGCTCTCGATGATCTTGCCCTCGCTGCTGCGTCCGGCGTGTATCACGAGGCGCGGATGGAGCATGGCGGGCGCGCCGGAAACATCCGCGACGTGCACGATGTGGATCGGCCGGTCGAGCACCGCGTTGTCGGTCAGTTCGATGTAGACGCCGTCCGCGAGAAAGGCGGTGTTAAGCGCCGCGAACTGCTGGTCTTCCATCCGGACGCCGCGGTTGAGCAGCGTGCGCACGCGGTCGGGCCGTTCGGCCATCGCGTTCGCGAGGCTCATCACGCGCACACCGGCGGGCAGTTTCGCCGCGCCGATATCGGTGGCGCAGCGCCCGTTCACCAGCACGAGACGCAGGCAGCCGCTGTCGTCAAAGGTTTGCGCCGTGATGGAAGCGTCGGCGGGCGTGCGGCCCTCGCCCGCCGGCGCAAAGTCCACCTCGGCGATGGGACGCGTCCGGGTGAACCGCCACTCCTCGTCGCGGAGGGAAGGAAACCCGAGCGCTCGAAAGCGATCGATACCCGTGCGGCGCAACTCGTGCAGCCAGCCGGGACCGGCCTGGCGCAGGCCCGGTTCGAGATCGGAAAACGCCTTTTCGTAGGCGGCGACTCCCGGCATCAGCCGTTCACCTCCGCATAACCTTCCTTCTCGAGTTCGAGCGCAAGGCTCTTGTCGCCGGTCTTGATGATCTTGCCGTCCACGAAGACGTGAACCACGTCGGGGACGATGTAATTGAGCAGACGCTGGTAGTGCGTGATGACCACCATCGAGCGGTTGGGGCCGCGTAGCGCGTTGACGCCGCCGGCCACGATGCGCAGCGCGTCGATGTCGAGCCCGGAGTCGGTCTCGTCCATCACGCAGATCTTCGGGTCCAGGATGGCCATCTGCAGGATCTCGTTGCGCTTCTTCTCGCCGCCGGAAAACCCCTCGTTGACGGAGCGGTTCATGAAGCTCTCGTCGATCTTGAGAATCTTCATGCGCTCTTTGACGATCTTCAGGAATTCCATCGCGTCGAGTTCCTTCTCGCCGCGCGACTTGCGCACCGCGTTGAGGGCGGTCTTGAGGAAGTAGTTGTTGCGCACGCCGGGGATTTCCACCGGGTACTGGAAGGCGAGGAACATGCCGCGGGCGGCGCGCTCTTCGGGAGCGAGTTCCATGATGTTCTCGCCGTCGACGATGATCTCGCCCTGCGTGACCTCGTAGGTGTCGCGCCCGGCGAGTACCTGCGCGAGCGTGCTCTTGCCGGAGCCATTGGGCCCCATGATGGCGTGCACCTCACCGGCCTTGACGGTCAGGTTGACGCCCTTGAGGATCTCCTTGCCTTCGATGTTCGCGTGCAGATTCTTGATTTCCAGCATTGTTTGTCTCCTGCCTGCGTCGGGCGACCGGCCCTCCGCTCAAGCACTTCGCGCGCAATGGTTGAAAGCGCGCCTCGTGAAATCGCGTCGGACCGATCGCCCGACGCCTCGATTCATCAACCGACGGAACCTTCCAGGCTCACGGCCAGCAGCCGCTGCGCCTCCACGGCGAACTCCATCGGCAGCTCCGCGAACACCTCGCGGCAGAAGCCGTTGACGATCATGTTGACCGCGTCTTCGTTGGAAATGCCGCGCGCGCGGCAGTAGAACAACTGGTCTTCGCCTATTTTTGACGTCGTCGCCTCGTGTTCGGCGTGCGACGAGGTGTTGCCGACCTCGATGTACGGGAACGTATGCGCGCCGCAGCGATCGCCGATCAGCATGGAGTCGCACTGTGTGAAGTTGCGCGCGTTGGCCGCGTTCTTTTCGATCTTCACCAGGCCGCGATAGCTGTTCTGTCCACGGCCGGCCGAGATGCCCTTGGAGACGATCGTGCTGCGCGTGTTCCTGCCGCGATGGATCATCTTGGTACCGGTGTCGGCCTGCTGGTAGTTGTTCGTGAGCGCCACCGAGTAGAACTCGCCCACCGAGTCGTCGCCGGTGAGCACACAACTGGGGTATTTCCACGTGATCGCGGAGCCGGTCTCCACCTGCGTCCACGAAATCTTGGAGCGTGCACCGCGGCACTCCCCGCGCTTGGTGACGAAGTTGTAGATCCCGCCCTTGCCGTTCTTGTCGCCCGGGTACCAGTTCTGCACCGTGGAGTACTTCACCGAAGCGCTTTCCTCGGCCACGATCTCGACCACGGCTGCGTGCAGCTGGTTCTCATCGCGGATCGGCGCGGTGCAACCCTCGAGGTAGCTCACGTAGGCGCCCTTCTCGGCGACGATGAGCGTGCGCTCAAACTGGCCCGTCTCGCGGGCATTGATGCGGAAGTAGGTCGACAGTTCCATCGGGCAGCGGACGCCCTCGGGCACATAGACAAACGAACCGTCGCTGAACACCGCGGAGTTGAGCGCGGCGTAGAAGTTGTCGTTGTAGGGAACCACCGTACCGAGCGCCTTCTTGACCAGCTCGGGGTGTTCGTGAACCGCTTCCGAGAACGAGCAGAAGATCACGCCGAGCGACGCGAGCTTCTCCTTGAACGTGGTGGCCACCGATACCGAGTCGAACACTGCGTCCACCGCCACGCCGGCCAGCCGCATCTGTTCGACCAGCGGAATGCCGAGCTTGTCGAAGGTGCGGCGGATTTCCGGGTCGACGTCGTCCATGCTCTTCGGGCCGTCGCCGGCCTGTTTGGGCGCGGAGTAGTAGTGGATGTCCTGGAAATCGATCTTCGGGTAGTGGACGTTGGGCCACTTCGGCTCTTCCATCTTCTGCCACGCGCGAAACGCCCGCAGCCGCCACTCCAGGAGCCACTCGGGCTCGCGCTTGCGCGCGGAGATGACGCGGACCACGTCCTCGTCGAGTCCTTTGGGGATTTTGTCCTCGGCGATGTCGGTGACGAAACCCCACTCATATTCCCTGGAGATGCGCTCCTGGATGGGGTCGACGGGTTCCCGGATGGGTTCTGCTTTTCCTGCCATGATTCCTCCGTTCGGCGCACCGCGCCGGCCGGCCAAAGGGTAATCGCACTGATTTAGTGCTATTTCAGAGTAACCAATTTGACCCCGCGAATCAACCGGTGGCTAAAATTTCTTTAACCTATTGTGAAATAGTGAGATACATACGGAGGAGCCTGATTCGGAACGGTTTCTCCTCTATAATGAGGGCCGGCGGTCGGCTTCAAGCCGAAAAACGGGGGCGCGGACCTGCCCGCACCCCCGTTTTTGCCGCCACGGTTACGGTGTCGATTCGTCGAGCATCGCACCCTCCGGCATCGTCATTCTTGCCTCGTCGAACGGTTCCGAGAACGAATGATCGCGGATCGTGCACTTCGCGTAGACGTTGCCCGCCTCGTAGATCGTGAAGTGTGCGGGCAGCTTCAGCCCGTTGACTTCGGTCATCTCGTCGTAGATCAGGCAGTGCTCGGGCGTGGATGACTCGCCCTCATCGAGCAGCGCCTCGTATGTGACCACGTAATCGCACGCCTTCAGCACGTGAGTCTCCGGGTCGATGTAGAGCCGGTAGTAGTCGTCCGGGGTGTCGCCGGTGCCGGGCTCGAAGGTCATCATGACGGTGGCGTACACGGTGGAATCGCCCGGCAGCGTGCCGGTTGCGGGTTCGCCGAACTTCACGCCCGGGTCCTGCGTCATCCATGCCAGGTTGATGAAGTAGTAGTTCAACAGTGCGAGGAAGCGCACCGGCGTCGGTGTGGGCCAGTTCATGCTCCAGGCTTTTTCGCCGTCCCACGCCATCGAAACGTCCGCGCCCGGCACGGTCATGTACGCGCGCCGCGCGCCCTGTTCAACCACGAAGTGGGACTGACCGCCGCCGCCCTCCCACTCGTCGGTGAACGACATGGTGGGCGCGGACCGCCAGGCGTCGAGACCGCCGTGCGCGGCGACCATCTCCTGGACGATCTTCGGCCCCTGCAGCGCGATGGGGGTGGTTACCTGGCTCGTTTCCGTCTTCTGGCTCTGCTCTCCGCGCGAGCATCCGGCCAGCGCGACCGCGCCGGCCGCGAGCAATGCGATCATTTGGATTTGCAGCCTCATGGAAGCTCCTTTCGGGTGCGTGAAGTCTAGCACAGGTATCCGGCGCGTCCTGAAAGCCGCGCCCGTATGCCCGAAATTGCCGGATGCGTTGCGGAACCCCCGTGCAACGCGCTACATTCGAGCCATGCCTCCCCACAAGGACGCGGATTTCCTGGAGTTCGTGCGCGACCAGCTCTCGTCGCTGCCCGCGCTTTCGTCGCGCCGGATGTTCGGCGGCATCGGTCTCTACCAGGGCCCCGTGTTCTTCGCGATCATCGACGACGGCGTTCTGTACTTCGTCACCGACGATGAGACCCGAGCGAATTACGAGTCCCGCGGGATGAATCCATTCGAATACGCGCCCGGGAAGGTCATCAAGACGTACTACCAGGTGCCGGTCGATGTGCTGGAGGACGACGCCGAACTCTCGCAGTGGGCCCGCGCAGCCGTGGGCGCCCAGAAGCGC
>DASUGO010000213.1:0-3559 GCA_036273975.1 Candidatus Krumholzibacteriia bacterium | reverse complement strand
TGAGCCGGTTACGCTGAATGCGCTGGGGCTGTACGCCGTGATCGGAGTCATCGTTGGACTCGCGGCCGCCGGGGTAACGCGGACGGTTTATTGGCTGGAAGACATGTTTGAGCGCTTGCCCGTTAACTGGATGTGGTGGCCCGCCATCGGTGGGCTTGGCGTGGGACTTGTGGGCTACCTTGCGCCCCGCACATTGGGGGTCGGTTATGACAACATCGCGGACATCCTGTCCAACCGGTTGTCCCTGCACCTGATCGTACTCCTGTGCCTGATGAAGTTCATCTCGTGGGCGATCGCGTTGAGCAGTGGCACTTCCGGCGGCACACTCGCTCCCCTGTTTACCGTCGGAAGTGGCGCGGGCGCTGTGTTGGGCGCCGCGCTTCTCTGGGCCTTTCCGCTCAGCGGCCTCGATGTGCGTGTGGCAGCGCTGGTCGGCATGGCGGGGATCTTCGCAGGCGCATCGCATGCGTTGCTCGCCAGCGTGGTGTTCGCGTTCGAGACCACCCAGCAAACCAACGGTTTGTTGCCTCTGCTCGCGGGGTCCACGCTGGCCTATCTCGCCGCACGCATGGTCATGAAGAATTCCATAATGACGGAGAAGATTGCACGGCGCGGACTACGTGTTCCGCAGGACTACGATGCGGACGCCTTTGCCAATACCACCGTTGGCATGATCATGGAAACAGGCGTCGATACGCTCCCGCCCGACCTCCCGGTTGCCACCCTCGCCGATCGCATCGCGCGCCATGATCCGGCGGTCTCGCTCCATCAAGCGTGGCCGCTGGTGGATGCTGCCGGGCAACTGGTGGGCATCATCACACGCAATGACGTTGTGCGATCGCTGCAGGAGCCCGGTTCATCGGCCTTGCTCCTGCGCGACGCCGGCAGTTCTGCTCTGGTTGTCGCGCATCCCGACGAGTCCGTGCAGGACGCCGTGAACCGCATGTTGACGTACGACATCGGCCGCGTGCTCGTGGTCAGCCGGGGCGACCCACAAAAACTGCTCGGTTACGTGAGTCGAACCCACCTGCTCGCCACGCAGTTTCGACGGCTGCATGCCGAACAGGTCCGCGAGGCGGGATGGCTGCATCGAGCCCGCAGCTGGCAGCGTAGCCGCGCTGATCAGGTCCAATGAGGTGAATTCAGATTATCGCGGCGGACGGGAGAACTGAACTATGCGCCTGCTCGCATTTGCGTGCGAGCGCATCGGTATTCCGTCCTTGCACGTTCGGATCGTGACCCGACCGCGGCTGGCACACAGGATAATGCCAGCAATCAGTCGTTGGTTGCGTCAAAGTACTCTCTGACCACTATCGGACCGGAGGTGTCTGCAATGAGTCGAAGCACGGGATCCATTGCTCGTCGCGTCGCGCTGGTGGCTTGCATTCTGGCTGCGATGGGCCGCGGGGGCCCTGCAATGGGCCAATCCGCCGGGGAGACACTTTACATTACCAAAGGATGTCTGGGTTGCCACGGCGTGAGCGGGCGCGGCGGTGTCGGCCCCGACCTGGCACACACCCAGCTGAGCGTTGCAGCGTTCCAGGCACAACTGCGTCATCCGCGCGACAAGATGCCGGCATTCCCGGAAGATGTCGTGACAGATCAGGATGCCGCGACCATCCACGACTATCTCCAGAGTGTCTCGCCGCCACCGCCACGACTGGCCGCGGAGCCCCCACACGGCACGCTCAAGCCCGAGACGTGTAGTCCCTGTCACGAGAAGCTGGAGCCGACGATCGTGCGGCAGTTTCACGGCAGCGCGATGGGGAAAGCGGGGACGCAGAACGCCCGGGTTACCTTTCCACAGAAGCAGATTACGTGCGCCAACTGCCACGGCACCGACCATGACGTCATCATGAAAACCAAGGGCCGCGTGCCGGAAACAACGTGCGCGGCCTGCCACCCGCAGATCTACAAGGATGCGGTGACCGATGCTGGACATTCCTACGGTCCGGGTCCGGGGAATCTCGGGATCAACTGGTCTCGCAACATCGACGTCCCCCATTACAAGGAGATGCCCCGCAAGGTCATGGAAATGGGCTGCGATGCCTGCCACGCCCAGGCCGGAGCGACCGACGCCGCCTACTGGAGCGATTCGCTCTCGCAGTACACGGACTTGAGCAGCTTGACGTACCGCAACGGGTGCATCGCCTGTCACACGCGTCACGCTTTCAATCTGGAAGAGGCCCGCAAGCCCGAAGCGTGCCGCACATGCCACATGGGTCCGGACCATCCCAACTGGGAGGCGTATATCTCGTCCAAGCACGGCGCAATCTACCGGGCACGAGGAACGGGATGGGATTGGTCGAAGCCGATGGCCGACGCGACATACGAAACGCCGACCTGTGCTTACTGCCACATGGTTTATGTCGATCAGGACGGAAAACGGTCGACGAGTCACAACATGACCCACAAGATCATCTGGGGCATGGGCATTCAGGCCGCTACCGGATCACTCGCTGATATAACCCAGACCACCGAGAACCAGGTCAAGCGCAACGACATGATCAGAGTCTGCATGACCTGTCACTCCGAGGACAAGGCGCGCGGATACCTGGAATCGGCCGACGCCCACAAACTCGCGGGCGATGCGCTGGTGGTCGAAGCGCGGGATGTCCTGGCCGGCCTGTACAAGGACGGCGTGATCCGGCCCAGCCACGCACAGCGCTCGGCCGGGCTCCTGCCGGGACCGCGCTTCACGGCGATCGATCTTTCCGGGGGCATGGCACAGCATTCCCCAACCAGCCTGTACTACGACGTGACTCCGATCGAGCGCGAGTACTTCGACTTGTTTTTCTTCTCCGCGCTCAAGAGCTATAAGGGTGCATTCCACATGAGTCCCGACTACGCATGGTGGTATGGTTACGCGGATGTTCTGGGACACATGGCGGCAATCCGCGACGACGCAGAGCGGCTTCGGCACGAGCGCACGGTGCACCGGAGAACGATGTTCATGCTCCTGACCGGACCGCTGATGGTGCTTGTAGTAATAGTCTGGTCCCGGTCGGCATTGTTTCGCGAGAAGTAAGGCGGGCGACAGGTGGAGGCGGCGACGCCCGAAGGGCTAGCTCAGAGCCGACCTATGGGGAGTGAAACAACCGTAGGTTGGTGGAGGCGGCGGCGACGCCCGAAGGGCTAGCTCAGAGCCGACCTATGGGGAGTGAAACAACCGTAGGTTGGTGGAGGCGGCGGCGAGCGCGTAGCGCGAGACTAGAGCCGACTCATGGTCCTCGTCATACGAGGACATGAGTTGGTGGAGGCGGCGGCGAGCAAAGCGAAGCTCAGAGCCGACCTATGGGGAGTGAAACGACCATAGGTTGGTGGAGGCGGCGGGAATCGAACCCGTTCCCAACGAAAACACTAACCTGATGATGTCGTGCGATTTCGGATGTTGTGCGTTACAGGATCACAGGTTAGATGTAGAAGTCAGTATCTGATCGTACAGGTACCCCACCTGGGGTTTCGGTTGTCCGACTACGCCGTGATCATCTTCTCTTTCACGACAGCCTTCCCATCCACGAACGTCTCGTACGGTGTGCGCCCGTTGCAGCGCTTGCCG
>DASUGO010000212.1:0-9246 GCA_036273975.1 Candidatus Krumholzibacteriia bacterium | reverse complement strand
CACCTTGACCAGACCGATCCCGTTGATGGAACAGATCGCTTCCACATGGGCCCCGTCGACGGCCTGGCGCACCACCTCCACGGCGGTATCGAAGCCGAACGTCTTGTATACGAACGTGATGTCGTTGTCGATGGTCTTGGGGATACCGATGATCGCGATGCCCAGCCCGCGCCTTGCGACTTCCTCGTACAACGCGTGTGCACCACGCAACGTGCCATCACCGCCGATGCAGAACAGAATGTCGACGTCCATCTGCACCAGGCGATCCACCATCACCGGTATCTCTTCGGCGCCCCGCGAGGTACCGAGTACCGACCCGCCCTCGTTCTGGATGTTGCGTACGAATTCATAGGTGAGCGGTACCGGTTCGTAGCCGCGAGCCGGGTTCATGCCACGGAACCCAAAGCGGAACCCCAGGATGTCGCGCACGCCGTACTGGAACTGCAGTTCCAGCACCAGCGAGCGGATGACATTGTTGACGCCCGGCGAGAGCCCGCCACACGTGACCACGGCGACGCGCGTGCGCGATGGATCGAAGTAGATATGGTCGCGCGGACCGGCGCGCTCGAGGAACAGGTGCGCGTCGAAATCCTCGTCCTGCTCGCCGGCGACGCGGTACAGCACGCGAGTCCCGTCGGGCACGTAGTGCGCGAGCCCGTCGCCCACGTGCGGCGAGAGGCCGAGCGGCGACGGGAAGCGGCACTCGCCGAGCGACTTCACCTTGAGTTGATCCGGGGTCAGTCGATTGGGCATGGTATCTGCGTGCCCGGTATGACGGCGGGCACCTGAATACAATTATGGATGGGGCGGCGGTTCGTCCAGATATTTATGGGCCGTCCCCCGTCAGCCGGCGAGGAGCCGCCATACCTGCGCCACCAGGAAGCACACCGCGAATCCGAGCGCCAGCGGCAGGACCGTCGCCACCGTGGTCCATTTGCGGGACCGGGTTTCCCGGTAGATCGTGTAGATGGTCGTGCTGCACGGGTTGTGAAGCAGGCTGAACAGCATGATGTTGATCCCGGTCAACACCGTCCAGCCCCCTGCCGCGAGCAGATTGCGCACATCCGCGGCGGATTCGAACTCGAACATCACACCCGCACCGGCCCCGGCCGCGCCCGCGGTCATCGCGGTAAGCATTAACACGGTCGGAATCACGATCTCGTTGGCGGGAATCGCAACCACATAGGCAAGCATGATCACGCCGTTGAGCCCGATCAGGATCCCGACCGGGTTCAGCAGGTGGATCAGGTGTTCCGCCACCGAGCTGCCCGCGACGTGGACGTTGCCCGAGAGCCAGATGACAGCTCCCGCCGGGGCGGCGAACACGACCGCGCGCCACAGCACGATCAGCGTGCGGTCGATGATGGACGTGTAGAGCGTGTGCCAGAACCGCGGCGGCCGGTAGGGCGGCAACTCGAGGCTGAACGACGACGGCTCGCCACGCAGGATGGTTCGCGACAGGAGCCATGAGACCCCAAAGGTCATCGTGATGCCAAGCAGCGCCACCGCGACCACCGCGCCCGCGGAAACCAGCCCGGCGATGCGCGCCGGAGCGAGCGCGCCGATGAAGATAGTCGCGATCAGGATCTGGGTGGGCCAGCGCCCGTTGCAGAGCGCGAAGTTGTTGGTGATGATTGCAATCAGGCGCTCGCGCGGGCTGTCAATAATACGCGTGGCCACGACGCCGGCGGCGTTGCACCCGAAGCCCATGCTCATCGTGAGCGCCTGCTTGCCGTGCGCGCCGGCGCGCTTGAACATCCCGTCCAGGTTGAACGACACGCGCGCGAGGTAGCCGAAGTCCTCGAGCAGCGTAAACAACGGAAAGAAGATCGCCATGGGCGGGAGCATCACCGACACGACCCATGCCGTCGCGAGGTACACCCCGTCGATCAGGAATCCGGCCAGCCAGGCCGGCGTGTGGATCGCGGTGGCCAGGTGGTGCAGCAGCGGCTGCGCGCGGTCGATCAACACCGATGCCAGCAACCCCGACGGGTAGTTCGCACCGGTCACGGTAAGCCAGAACACCGCGGTGAGAACCGCGATCATCAGCGGCAGCCCGAAGCGGCGGCTCGTCACCAGGTTGTCGATGGCACGGTCGAGGTCGAACGCACGGCGTTTGCCGTCGATGGCCGTGCTGCGGTCGGCGAGCCGCGCGGCCTCGGCGTAGAGATCCTCGGTCAGCGAATCCTGAAAATCCGGGCCGATCTCCCAGCGAAGTTCGTGCGCGCGCTCGAGCACCTGCAATGCCGTACCCTGCGCCACCGGAACACCGTTGCCCGCCAGTTCCACCAGCTCACCGGAACGCAGCGCCTCTTCTATGTACGTGTCTCCGTCCAGCAGACGCAGCGCGAGCCAGCGCACGTTGGACAGCCCCGGGAACGCGGCTGCGATTTCCGTGGAGAGCCCCTCCACGACCTGCTGGACGCCCCGCGAACGGCGTTCGAGACGATGCGGCCGACAGACGATCTCTCCGGTGGCAACGCCCGCGATGGTCTCGAGCAGTTCGTCGATGCCCTTGCGGCTGCGCGCCACGGTCGGCACCACCGGGACGCCAAGATCGCGCGCCAGCCGCCGGTGGTCGATCTCACGGCCGTGACGGCGGGCCTCGTCGACGAGGTTCAGACACACCACCGCGCGGTCGGTGATTTCCAGCACCTGCAACGCGAGGTTGAGATTGCGTTCCAGGTGGGACGCGTCCACCACCACAACGGTGACATCGGGCCGCGCGAACAGAATGAAGTTGCGCGCGATCTCCTCGTCGACCGTGGTCGAGAGAAGCGAATACGTCCCCGGCAGGTCGACCAGCTTGAAGCGGCGGTCGCCGAGCGCAAAACCGCCCTCCGCGCGCGCCACCGTCTTCCCCGGCCAGTTTCCGGTGTGCTGTCGCAAACCGGTAATCGAGTTGAACACCGTGCTCTTGCCGGTGTTGGGATTTCCCGCCAGCGCGACGACGTAGTCGAAGCGCTCCATGTTGACACCCAGTTTGACCAGGTTGCCGACGTGATGCTGACATCCCGCGCACGGGCTGGCCGCAAGCCCGGTACCGGTTGTAGTACGCTCGTGACTCATGACTGCGCCGGCTCCCGTTTGTGGCCGGCCCGGTCGGGCGAACCCGCACGGTGGATGTTGGTGACTCCGATCATGCTGGCCTGTTCCTCGCGCAACGCGATGAGGGTGTCGCGCACCCGGTACGCGCACAATCCGCCGGTAAGACCCGGGCGTTCGTACATGACGCGCGTCCCGGCGACGATGCCGAGGTCCATCAGGCGGCGGCGCTCCAGACCGCGGCAGGCCGGGCTCACCCGTACCACATCGGCGCTCTCGCCCGGCTTCAGCACGGCCAGCGTGGCCATTTCGTCCGGTGTCACCACCGGCTCCTGCAGGCGGCGCACGGAAACGTTGCTCGCGAGGATCGGGGCCAGCACAATCTTGCGGCCATCCGCGTCGAACACGATGCGCTGCTCGCTGCGCGCGTCCATCCGAACCTCCATGCCCACGTACAGCCCCATCGCGACCAGTTGTGCGAACACCACGGGGGGTTCGTCCTCGAGGTGCGTCAGCACACCGTGCTGTCCCGGCGCGAGTTCCGCGAGCGGAACGCCCGGCTCCGCGCCGACGGCGCCGTCCGCGGTCGGTATGGGATCACCGTGCGGGTCGAAGCGCGGGTGACCCAGCCGCGCGGCGAGCGCGTTGGCTGCTTCCGCGGAAAGCGCGTGCTCCTCTTTTTCCGCGCGCTCGTGCCACTCGACGGGGTCGACGCCGGTCTCGTCGGCGAGATAGCGCTCCCAGAGCCGGTGCGCGCGGACGACTTCCAGCGCGTAGCGCCGGCCGTCGTCGGTGAGCAGCAGACGGCCGTCCACGAGCCGCAGCAATCCACCGCGCTGCATCCGATCCACCAGCGTCACCGCCCGCGTGGACGAAACTCCCAGCGCCCCGGCCACGCTCGACAGCGTGCAGGCATCCTCGCGGACCTCGTGGTTGTAGACGTGCTTGAGCGCGTCCTCCAGCGCCACGCGGTTGGCCAGCCGGCGATTGCGGCGCCCACGCGCAAACAACCCGCGCCCGGGCCAGAACACGAGGGCGGCCAGCGCCCCGCCCAGAACAAAAACAATCAGATTGACCAGCGGTGAGTTCATGCTTCAAGACACCCGGATTTCCGCGGCCGCGTCCCGTCCAATTGCAAAGTCGTTGCCGTCGACACGCAACGTCAACGAACCGCCGTACGGCTCCACATGAACGATCTCGACGTCGGTTCCCGGATACAGCCCCCGCTCGCCCAGGTAGCGCAGCAGCGCAGCATCGCGGTCGTCGACTTCGACCACCACGACACGCTCGCTCGCCTCGACGTCGCTCAGGCGCCGCGCGGCAACGCGCACGATGGTGCCGTCGCGCGACGGAATGGGTGCGCCGTGCGGGTCGGTGGCGGGATGACCGAGCGCGTTCGCGATCCGGTCCTCGAGATCCTCGGAGATGACGTGCTCGAGCTTCTCGGCCTCGTCGTGCACCTGGTCCCACGGGACGCCAAGCGCTTCCGCGAGGTACTTTTCGATCAGCCGGTGATGACGAACCACCTCCGCGGCGGCCGCCTCTCCCACGCGTGTGAGCCGGACCCCCTGATAAGGCTCGTGCGTGACCAGCTTCATCTCGGCCAGCCGCTTGACCATCGCGGTCACCGACGGCGCGGCGATGCCCATCCGCTCGGCGATCGAGGACGTCGAGGCACGCTCGGCGTGTTCGACGATCTCGAAGATCACCTTGAGGTAGTTTTCCATCGACTGTGTGAGCTCGATGCGCGGCGGGGTATTTTTAGCCATAACTAAAAATAATGCTAATGCAAACCTCATTCCATTGCAAGCACGCCCTGCGCGATCATTGCAAACCGCGTAATTACAATGTATTATGGCGGCTCTGGTCGTGAGCGCGCGCCCGGTGGTGACGCGATAACGTGCATTTCGCGAACGGAAAGATTCCCTGGAACCAACCGGAGCCGGACTTCGTCTTACTCTGCGACCATGCGTTACGCCCCCTCGAGAATGTTGCGCCGGGCTGCCTCGCTCGCCGGATGTATCCTGCTGCTGGCGGCCGGAATGACCCGCGGCGCGACGAAAACCGGATCGCCCGAGGACAGTGGCGGCGTCGACGCGTCATCGGCCACGTTCCACCCGAACTCCCACCTCAATTTTGCGGTCGAACGCGTCACCACCGCGTTTCATGTCGACGGCCGGCTGGATGAGCCCGCATGGAAAACGGCGACGCGCATCGACAATTTCAGCGAGGTGGAACCGGGCGACAACACCAGGCCGCCGGTGGATACCGAAGCATGGCTCGCGTACGACGAGGAGAACCTCTACATCGCGTTCGTCTGTTACGACGACAACCCTTCAGCGATCCGCGCGTCCGTAGCCGACCGCGACAACATCTATCAGGACGACTGGGCCGGCATCGCGATGGATACCTTCCAGGACCAGCAAAACGGTTACTTCTTTGTCGTCAATCCACGCGGGATTCAGGGCGATATCTACCGGTCGGGTAACAACGAGGACACCAGCTATGACGCGGTCTGGTATTCGGGCGGGCAGCTGACTGACTTCGGGTGGACCGCGGAGGTCGCAATTCCCTTCCGTAGCATCCGTTTCCCCGACGGGCCCGTCCAGGAGTGGAACGTGCATTTCTTTCGCACGCGCCCGCGCGAGAGCCGCGCACAGTACTCGTGGGCGCCGCTGTCGCGCGACGCCAACTGCTTCTTCTGCCAGGCCGGAAACATGAACGGGATCAGCGGCATCAACCAGGGCCGCAACATCGAAGTCCTGCCGTACGTGCTCGGCAGCCAGTCGGGCAGCCTGAGCGGCGAGGACGATCCGTCATTCGCGTGGAACAACGCGCCCGGCGAGGCCGAGGCGGGCGTCGGACTCAAGTACGGTATCACGCCGAATCACACGCTGGACCTCACCTACAACCCGGACTTCAGCCAGATCGAGGCCGACGCGACCCAGATCGACGCCAATCAGACTTTCGCTCTGTTCTACCCCGAGAAGCGCCCGTTTTTCCTGGAGGGGGCGGACCGGTTTGCATCCCTGATCGACGTCGTGTACACGCGCTCGATCAACGATCCGATCGCCGCGGGCAAGTATACCGGCAAATCGGGCCCCAACACGCTGACGTTCATGACCGCGAAGGACGAGACCTCGCCGTACATCGTGCCGTTCGAAGAACAGAGCGGTGGCGCGGCGGGCGGCAATACATACTCGAACGTGCTGCGTTACAAGCGCGATATTCTCACCGAATCGTTCGTGGGCGTGATCGCCACCGACCGGCGCGCCGCGGAGGGCAACGGCTCCAACACCACTGCCGGCATCGACATGCGGCTCCGTCTCAGCGAACACTTCCGGCTCTCCGCGCAGATGCAGGCCAGCGACACCCACGAACCCAACGACACCACAATGTCGAGCGAGTTCAACGACATCACCTTTGGCACCAACGGCGAGCATACCGGGGCGTTCGACGGCGAGAGCTACACCGGCCACGCCGGCGAGATGTCGCTGGTGCGCAGCGGCCGCCACTACAACGCCGAGTTGAACTACTCCGACTACTCCCCCACCTTCCGCGCGGAGAACGGCTTCATCACGTCCAACAACTATCGCCTCGCCAACTTCTGGAACGGCTACCAGTTCCAGATCGAAAACAACCCGGTGTTCGAACGCATCGAGCCCCAGCTCACGGCGGGGCGCAAGTACAACTACGCCGGTGAGTTCAAGGATACCTGGGTGGAGCCCGGCGTCTGGATGCGCTTCAAAAAGCAGACCTACCTGTACACGGGCTATCTGTGGAGCGAAGAGGTGTTCGCCGGACGGCTGGTGAGTGGGATCGCGCGCTGGTACGTCGACATCGACACGCGCTTCAGCAACATGATCGGGGGCGGCGTCGACTGGCGGCTGGGTCCGTCGGTGATCCGGGACCGCGACAACCCGCGCCTGGGCGATCAGTTCTCCTACGGGATCTGGCTGGAGATCAAGCCCACGTCGCAGCTGCTGTTCTCGCTGGAGCACGCGACGTTTCACATTTCGGAGCTGGACGGCGGGCCGGACGTGGCGGATACCTTCGTGTCGCGCGGGCGCATGACCTATCAGTTCAGCAAGCGACTGTTCATGCGTCTGGTGGGCGAGTACGTGGACGACACGCGGGCGTTTTCCGTGGACCCGCTGGTGAGTTACAAGATCAACCCGTTCACGGTGTTCTTCGTGGGGTCGTCACATTCCTTCGGCGAATTCAAGGACGACCCGGCGACGAGCGACATCGAGGTTCGCGACGGCGGCTACCGGCAGACGGAGCGGCTGTTCTTCGTGAAGTTCCAGTACCTGTTCCGCGTCTGATCCCGCCGGCCACCCCGCGTCAGCGCAGGCTTACCCACACCGACTTCTTCTCCAGGTACAGATCCAACGCGTCGGCGCCGAGCTCGCGCCCGAATCCGCTCTCGCCCTGGCCGCCGAACGGCGACGCCGGGTGATACATGTTGTAGGTGTTCACCCACACCGTCCCCGCGCGCAGCGCGGCGGCCACGCGGTGTGCGCGCCCGGCGTCACCCGTCCACACACCCGACGCGAGCCCGAAGCAACTGTCGTTGGCGAGGCGCACGGCGTCCACTTCGTCATCGAACGGAATCACACACAGCACCGGCCCGAAGATCTCCTCGCGCGCGACCGACATGTCGTTGTTGACGCCGGTGAGAACCGTCGGCTCCATGAAGTAGCCGCGGCCACCCACATCGGTCGCCTGTCCGCCCGCCGCCACGGTTGCGCCCTCCTTGATTCCGGTGTGCACCCACGCGAGGATGCTGTCGCGGTGCGACCGCGAGACCTGCGGTCCGAGGCGCGTCTTGTCGTGGAGCGGGTCACCGGGCGCGTAGCGCTTCATCTTGGCGGTCAGGAGTTCGACGAACTGGTCGTGCGCGGACTTCTCCACGAACAGGCGCGAACCGGCGGCGCACACCTCGCCCTTGTTGTAGAAGATACCGCTGCAGGCGCCCTGCGCGGCGGCTTCCATGTTGGCGTCGGCAAAGACAATGTTCGGCGACTTGCCGCCCAGCTCCAGCGAAATGCGCTTGATGGTCCCGGCCGCGGAACGCATCACCGTGCGGCCGACCTCGGTGGAGCCGGTAAACGCGATCTTGTCGACACCGGGCGAGTCCAGCAATGCCTGCCCGGCCACGGAACCGCGTCCCGCGACCACGTTCACAACACCGGCGGGGATTCCCGCCTCGAGGCATAGCGCCCCCAGCTTCAGCGCCGTCAGCGGCGTCAGCTCGGCGGGCTTGATGATGGCGACGCAACCGGCCGCCAGCGCCGGCGCAAGCTTCCACATGGTCAACAACAGCGGAAAATTCCACGGAACGATCATTCCCACCACACCGACGGGCTGGCGCAGCGTGTAGCACAGGAAGCCGGACCGGACCGGAATGGTTTCGCCCGCGAGCTTGTCGGCCCAGCCCGCGTAGTAACGCAGCAGTTCCACCACGAACGGCACTTCGATCTTCGACGATTCAAAGATCGGCTTGCCCTGGTTCATGGTCTCCAGCCGCGCGATTTCGTCGGCGTCACGTTCCACGAGATCGGCGAGGCGCCACAGCAGTTTGCCACGGGCCGCGCCGTCGAATTTGCTCCACGGGCCCGACTCGAACGCCGCGCGCGACGACACCACCGCGGCGTGCACATCCTCGCGCGTCGCGGACGCGACCTCGCACAGCGGTTCTTCGGTGGCGGGATTGATGAGCGTGGAAACGGCACCGTCGGACGCGTCCACCCACTCGCCGTTGATCAGAAGCTTCGTGCACTGGATTTTCATCTCTCTCCTTGGGGGAATCGTCATCGAGGCCGCGCGGGACGGGAAAGGCCGCTACAGCCGAACGTACTCGAAGTCGAGCGGGCGGCCGTGGATACCGTGCTGCGGCGGCGAAATCCAGTTGGCGAACTTGCCGCGGTCGGTCACGAGGAACTGGACGCTCTTGACGTAGTCGCGGTCCTCGCGCGTCGGAAGGAACTCCGTGCGCCGCGACTCGAACTCGTCCTTCGACATCATGTTCCCGTCCGGATCGAACGCGGCCCGCGAGTAGGTCCCCACCTCGCGGTGGAAGCGGTCCGACGGCAATTTCATGCGATGCCGGCAATCCTCCTGCTCGAGGATCTTGTTCCAGCGCGCCACCGCACGGCCGCAGTCGTCGATGTACGCGTCGCGCAGCACCGCATTCATCGC
>DASUGO010000211.1:0-4005 GCA_036273975.1 Candidatus Krumholzibacteriia bacterium | reverse complement strand
GTACGTGACATCCGACAGGATGAGGGTTTCGGTAGTCCGGGCTAACGCGACGTAAAGCAGTCGTTCTTGACTTCGATTGGTAGGTATCGGCGGCACTGTCTCGGTCCTGACCTCCTTCAGCGTCGTCTGACCAAAACCTGTGGCTGCAGGTTGTACCGAAGTCCCGCCCAGTCCGCTGCCCCGCGTTGTTCCAAAGCTACAAGCGCTTGGGTCAATGTCTCTGTTCCAGCGTTCTTAGAAGCTGGTGTATACAACATGATGAGTACCTCCGTGTCTCCAACGAACAACCCGTTGACGACCAGCACGTAGGAGTTTGTCGCAGCGCGGCAGACGCCACGACCCGGACACGATAGATAGTCTTTGGAACTACCGATCTTCGTGGCAGGTCCGATCAATCTCGCAATGTCTTCCGTCTCCTTCCTTCGCTCCTGCTCCGACTGGTAAACAGGATGCCCATCGACTGCTCCGACCGCGGTGTCGAGAAGGACGACTACGTCCGTTCTGGGAATCTGCCATGAGCTGTCCAACGCGAAGCGCGCGGCCGCGAGGCGTGGGGAGGACGACCTTTGCTGAGGTGTCCCCCCTGAGACGATGGTGGTCGCAGAGCAAAGCGCTATCAGAGTCGCGATACAGCGGGTCATCGGCACCTCCCGCGAAGACCTCGTGAGAGCGTCCTCGTCAATACAAATACTGCGTGCAATAGTTGCCTCGCGCTGTGGCCTGCCCCTCGCCCCAGTGGTGCACTCCATGCGACCCCTCATGGGCCAATGTGTACCAGTTGTCCAGATACGGCCACTGTATGCCTACGTATCCGTCGGTACCTCCCCACACGTTCCAGTTCGTGAATCCGACCCACACATAGTCGTCTTCATAATTGCCGGTCCATTCGTAGATGCTGTGTCCGTAAAGCCAGGTCGCTTCGTCGGAACACATACCTTCGAACTGCTGAATCCTGTTGGCTACGTTGGCCGAATCGGTGGCGCTGAGGGGTTCTAATCCCGGTTCGCAGTTGAACTGACGCGGAAACTGTACTTCAATGGCGGCATGTTTCTCCCCTATGACGAAACGTTTCGGGAGCGCGCGGTGAAGGCGTACGAGCAGGGCGATCGGTCGGCGGCGGCGGTCGCTCGAATTTTTGGGGTCGCGCATCGGACGCTGCAACGGTGGGTCGCGCAATACCGGGCGACCGGGTCGGTGGCGCCGCGGGCGGCCGGCGGTGGCCAGACGTCGCGCGTGAAGCTGGCGCTGTTGAAGACGGTGCTGGCCGAGCGGCCTGATGCGACCTGCGGCGAACTTACCGACGCATACAACCGCCGGGTACCGCGCACGAGCCGCGTGAAATGGTGGACCGTCTGGCGGGCGCTGCAGCGGGCGGGATATGTGATCAAAAAAAACGCCCCCGACCGGCCGAGCAGGATCGGCCCGATGTCCAACGCGCGCGGCGCGCGTTCCGCCGCTGGGTCCGCACGATCGATCCCGACCGTCTGGTATGTGTCGATGAAGCCGGGGCGCAATTGACCATGAGTCGCTCGCACGTCTGGGTCTTGAAAGGCGAGGAATACGTCGAGCCGCGTGCGGTCAACTGGGGCACCAACCTCACGATGATTGGGGCGATTCGGCGCCGCCGCTGGGTCACGCTCGGCACGCACTGGCAAGGCACGACCCATGCCCGTTTTCAGCGCTGGGTCCGTCGACGCCTGGTCCCACAGCTGCGGGCCGGGGACGTCGTGCTGATGGACCGTTTGGCCGTCCATCGCACGCCGGCCGTGCGCGCGTTGATCGCGGCGCGCGGGGCCACCCTGCGATTGCTGCCGCCGTATTCGCCCGACTTCAATCCGATCGAACCGGCTTGGGGTCTGGTCAAGAAACGCTTGCGCAAGATCGCGGCTCGCACGGGCCCGCGCCTGCGGCGGGCAGCGCACCGCGCCTCTCGCGTTGTCACGCCCACACACTGTCAACGTTGGTTTGCCCATGCCGGGTACGTCAAATCAACTGCGAACCGGGATTAGGCAGTCCCCCAACTCGTCCCAATACTCTGGCCGCCAGTAATCCCCGTACGACTCGGCACACGGAAAAACACTCGCGGAATTCGAGTTTCTGGCGCGAGCAGGAACTCGGTGCGCACCGGACCGAAGGGTGTCCATTCGCAGTCGTGACTGGTGCGGCGCCAGCTCTCGGGCGTGCTCGCCGCCCGCGGCTCCCGCCCCTAAGAGGACTGCACCGAACCCGGCCACCAGAACAGCTGTAAGCCTGAGGCGACGACAACTTTCCACAGTTGTAGCCTTTCTTAATCTAGGAGATACGCCGGACACTGCCACAGAATCCGTGCCCCGTCAAGTGTCTCTATCCGACGACTGTCGTCCTGACGGCTTTTCTTACACTTTTCCGCACGGGACCAGAACTTCCAAGATTTGACCGGCACCTATTCGACCAAGAGAGTAGCCAGTCATGGGCCGGTAGAATCACTTCTAGACGGGTTCGACCGACCGGCCAATGGTTATCCATAGCCGGTCGGTCCACGTGTTTTCAGGCGGCTAGCGGGCCGCCGATTGCTGGTACACCTTCCAACTTTCTTGGTGGGGACGCCATATCCTGTATTGCGTTTACCACTTCGACGAATGCTGTCGGGGACGCCATATCTTGTAAATCGTTTACTTCTCCGGCGATTGCTGCCGGGGACGTTATTAATCTGGGGGCTTTGCCCCCAGACCCCCGACTCGCTAGCTCACGCAATTCGGCTCCTCTGAAAAGCGCTTAGCCAAATTGCGTTCGCGTCGCGAGGCTCGCGGCCTGACCGGCCGCTCGCGACTTGATCTGGGGGCTTTGCCCCCAGACCCCCGACTCGCTCACTCGCACAATTCGGCTACTCACTTCGCCAGCCAAATTGTGCTCCGTTCGCGAGGCTCGCGGCCTGAGAGGATGAAGGACCTCGATCTCGACGGCCGCGCCGATCTGGTCGTGGAATTGAGAACCGAGCGCCTGCCACTGCGCGCCGCCGACCTCGTCGTCGAGGTCTGGGGATCGACGCGTCGCGGGGGCGTCTTTTCCGGCACCGACCTGGTCCAGATTCGCTAAGCCGATGAGGGGAGCGCCAGGAGAAATGCGGTATAAACCTTCTATGACCTTCACGAACGACGTCGTCGCCGCATGGACCCTGGCGCTCGTGTGCCCCTCGGCGCTCTTCGTTATCGCCCTGCTCCTTCGCCAGGTGCCGCCGCCCGGACGCGAGCCGAACCGGACCGCCGATCGCATCGTGCGGTGGTATGCGGCACATCCGCAACTGGCGCTGTGGGTGCTGCTCCTGCTGCTGCCGATGGCGGCGTTCGTGCTCGGCAGTGCAGCGCTCCTGCGCACCTGGGACAACAACGCGGAGCTTCGCTACTACGCGTGGCGCGCGTTGACGGAAATTCCGGAACACTGGCCGGCGCTGTTCATCGGCGTGGCCACCGTGATCTCGGCGGGACTGCTCGCGATGGTGACCAAGCATCTGTTTCGGAGCAAAGCCGCCTGACGGAACCCGGAACCTCCACGTCGTCACCTGTTAGTTGCTAGCTGCGGGTTGTTAGTTGAGGGTTGTGTTTAAGGTTTCGCCCACGCGCTCCCGATCTGAATATAGAAGGCATATCCCGCCGGCCCGTACGCGAAGTCAGCACCCGCATGGATCCCATACGCGCGGGCCAGTTCGTAGCGGAATCCCAGCCCGCCGGCTGAGACGAGATCCGATCGATCGCGGCCGCCGCCGGCCACCCACGTCTTGCCGCCGCCGGCAAACGCGACGGCGCTGATTCGCTTCCAGAACTGCCAGCGCACTTCCGTTTCGAGCTGGAGCATCTCGTCGCCCTGGTAGCGCATCGCCGGCACGCCGCGCATGTACACGAACGGCCGCAGATAGAACGGCGTGTCGCCGAACGCGGCCGCGCCCTCGCCTCGGACGCCGAGGAAGACGCGCCGGGGCAGCGGCAGGTAATGCATGCCAATCACGCGGCCTCGCTGAAAATCGTCGTC
>DASUGO010000210.1:0-4339 GCA_036273975.1 Candidatus Krumholzibacteriia bacterium | reverse complement strand
TTCTTGTGTTGGCGTCGCAACGTACCGGTTGTCGCCCACATCCGTCCAGAAATTCACGTCGCAACGCAACGCGCGCACGACTGCTCGTACTCATGACGCGACGCGCAAGTTGTTCAAGTTGCATGTTGACTTCTTTGTGAACATGCGTTACCTTGAGTGCATCAACGCTCCTCCCGCGCGTGTCGTTCCATCATGTCCGGAGGTTGCGTCATGTCCCCGCGATCACTTTCCGACCAGCAGATTCTCTCACAAATTGTAAGACTCACCCGTCATGAGCGATCGCTCACACTGGCGGTACTGCTGCATCTCAACGAGATCGAACGGCGACGGCTGCACCTCACACAGGGATACGGCTCGATGTTCGACTACTGCACGTCGGGGCTGGGATACTCGGCCTCGGCGACCAGCCGTCGCCTTCGCGTGGCACGCTGCGTGGCCCGCTTTCCCGATATCTATCCCCTGCTGGAAAGCAACGAGGTGAACGTGAGTACGGTTGCGCAGGTGTCGCGCATCCTGACCGCGGGGAACAAGGCGGCCGTGCTCGCGCGCATCCGGGGAAAGTCGCAACGTGAGGTGGAGGCGATTGTCGCCGAATACGAACCCCGCGCGGCGATGCCGCGCGACCGGATTCGCAGCGTGGTGGTTCGGGTTCCGGTGGCGCCGTCACCAGTTGCACCCGCACTGGTACCGGATCAGGATTCGTGGCCACGCGCAGTCGAACCGGCGGCCCTCGAGGGGACGTCCGGGAAAGAGCCGGAGGCGTGCGGCAATCAGATCACGGATGCGACCGGCGCGCGGGTATTGCATGCGTCGAGCCTGCCGACACCGAGCGATGAGCACGACCGTAACCGTCGTGCCCTGGCTCCCGGGGAGCGCGCCCCCACCGCGTCCGAACCCACGGGCGGCACGACACAATTCGAGAAGCGCGCCCTGGTGCAATTCTGCGCGAGCGCCGAGTTCATGGCCCTGTACGAGAAGCTGCGTTCCCTGAAGTGGCACCGCCTGCCCGTCAATCCATCGATGGAAGACGTGCTGTCGCTTGCGCTGGAGTATGTGCTCGAGAGAGAGGACCCGAAAAGAAGACGGGCGCGCCGCTCAAAACGACCGGTTTCATCGGCAGCGGCTGCAGGCGCAAAGATCAGCCCGGCGCGAGAGAATCCACGGTGCGTCTCCGCCAAAGTGCGTGACGAGATTTTCGCGAGGGACGAGGGGCGTTGTACCTTCGTCGGTTCAACAGGACGGCGCTGCGGGTCCACGCAGGCGCTGCAGGTGGATCACATCGTTCCGATCGCGCGGGGCGGCAACGGGACAACCGGCAACCTGAGGCTGCTGTGTGCTTATCACAACCGGCTCGAAGCCGGACGTATTCTGGGAACGGCCGCGTGTCGAAAAGGGGCGGCGACGCCCGTACCCCGTGTCACGGGCATCGAAGCGCGGCCCTTCCGGTTCAGATACCAGTGCCCGGAGTCTTCGCGTTTACGACCGTAACGGTCGTGCTCAGGCCGCGGAATGGCGATGCGCGAGGCGGTTGTAGAGCCAGCCGATGATCGCGCCCGCCACGGCACCGTCGAGCAGCGCGTACAGCGTGCCACTGATCACGGAGCCGAAGCCCGTACCCGGGTGGTAGCCCGGATACACCGAACCGACAACGTCCAGAAACGCGCGACCGTAGCCCGGCCACACCAGATTCGCCAGCGCGAGCATGAAGATCGCCGCGCCCCACAACAAGCCCGCCGCAAGCGCCAGTGCGCTGACATTGGTTTTCATCTCTTGCCTCCCTGGTAAGACGAGAAGGCGGCCACTAAAAAATGGCCAGAAACGCGGCCACTTCCCCGGGACAAGACGGTGCCTGGAAACGCGCCGTCTGCTCCCAGGACAAAACGGCCATTACCACGGATTCGTGGCCCATACCGACAGCTCGGGGACCATGCCCCGGTCGTCCAGTTCGAGCACCGACTTGATCGCGTGCGCGATCTCCATCGAGGTCAGCTTGTTGGGCGGTGCCACGCGCTCCTCGCCATCGGTGCGGCCGAACGCGGTGGCGACCTCGCTGGGTGCAACCAGCGTCACGCGGATGTCGTGCTTGCGCAGTTCGGCCTGCCAGCACTCCGTCATACCGCGCAGCGCAAACTTGGATGCGGCGTAGATGCTCCCGCCCGCGAAACCCTTGAGCCCCGCGGTGGAGCCGATATTAATGATGTGCCCGCGGCTCTTCTGCGCCTTGAACATCGTCGCGGCGCGCGCGCCCATCAGCGCGGCCCCGAAGACATTGGTGCGGAACACCTCATCGAACTCGTCGAACGTGACCTTCTCCATGTCGACGAAGCGGCCGATTCCGGCGTTGTTGATGAGGCAGTCCAGCCCACCCAGTTGACGGCTCACCTCGGCGAAGGTGCGGTCCGCGTCTTTCGCGCTGGCGGCATCCGCCACCAGCGCGAGGGCCCCGATCTCCTTCGCCGCCCGGTGCAGGCGTTCCTCGTGCCGCCCGGTGATCATCACGCGCGCGCCCGCTTCCACCAGCACCTGCGCGGCGGCCTTTCCGATGCCGAGGCTTCCCCCCGTCACGAGAATTCTGGCGCCGTCGAGTTTCATGACTTCGTCACCACGCCACATGCGACGCGCGCCCCGCCACCGCCGAGCGCGGCCGGCTGGTCGGAGAAGTTGTCGCCACCGGCGTGAATCATCACCGAACGCCCCGCGAGGTCCTTGACCTTGAGGCGTGGCGCGAGCACCGGCATCGTGGCCGAACCGTCGGCGGCGACATACAGCGGGGGCAGGTCGCCCAGGTGGCCGTCGGCGTACGGCCCCAGATGTTTGCCGGACTGCGACGGATCGAAGTGGCCGCCGGCCGCGAGGCCGGGAACCATTTTGCCATCCTTGTCCGCGCAGTCACACGAGCCGTTCTCGTGCACGTGGAAGCCGTGCATGCCGGGCGTGAGCCCGGTCAATGCCGGCGTGAGCAGCAGTCCGTAGGGGGTGTCTTCGGCACGGATGGTGCCGATTTCGTCGCCCATCCCGGTGTCGCTGGTGAGATGGACCGTAATGGTAAGCGTATCCGCGAGCACCGGCGTGGCCGCGAGCACCGCGGCACACGCCAGCCCGATCAATTTCTTCATGGTCGCCTCCTCGTGTTCAGTTCAACGTACGCCGACGACACGAGTTCCGCAACCCGGCCGTCTAACTCGCCTCCGCCACCAGGTCGCGGAAATTCTGCAGCGAGACCAGCTTGAAATCCTCGCGGTGCAGCCGCGGGTCGTCCTGGATTTCGATGCGCAGGCGATACTGCTTCTCCAGCGCGTCCAGCATCGCGACCCGGTTCTCGTGCAGGAACACGGCGAACGACGTGTTCACCCGCAGCTGGATGCGACGCTCGCGCGTGCGCTGTCCGATGCGCTGGATCTGCCGCTCCACCTTGTTGGCGAGTGTATCGAACGACAGCACCTTGCCGGTGCCGTCGCAGTACGGACACTCCTCGGAGAGGAAGTGGAGCAGACTGGGACGAACGCGCTTGCGGCTCACTTCCACCAGCCCGAGATCGCTCACCGAGAACGCCTTGGCGCGCGAGCGGTCCTTGCGCAGGTGGTTGCGGAGTTCGGCGAGCACCTTCTTCTTGTTGCCTTCGCTCTCCATGTCGATGAAGTCGATCACGATGATGCCGCCGATGTCGCGCAGCCGGAGCTGGCGCGGCACCTCGCGCGCGGCGAGGAGGTTGGTCTCGAGGATCGTCTCCTCCTGATCGCGCTTGCCGACAAAGCGGCCCGTGTTGACGTCGACCACGACCATGGCCTCCGTCTGATCGAAAATGAGGTAGCCACCCTTCTTGAGCCACACCTTGCGCTCGAGCGTCTTTTCGATCTCGTTTTCGATGTTGTACTTGTCAAAAATGGGCGTCTTCTCGCGGAACAGGTGCGTGCGCGACGCGATGTCCGGGCTGACGTCCTTCAGATGGCGGACGAGTTTGCGGTACTCCCGGTCGTTGTCCATCCAGATCTTGTCGATATCCTCGGCGATGAGGTCGCGCACCATGCCGACCACCATGCCAACTTCTTCGTGCACCAGCTCCGGCGCCTGCGCCTTCTCGGCGCGCCGCTTGATCTCCTGCCACAACTTGTGCAGGTAGTTGATGTCGGACACGATCTGCTTGTCTTCGACGCCTTCGCACGCGGTGCGCGCGATGATCGCGCAGTTGGCAGGCTTCTTCTTGGTGATCAGCTGCCGCAGCCGCTGGCGCTCCTGGCGCGACTCGATGCGCCGCGAAATCCCCAGGTAGTCGGCGTTGGGCATGTAGACCACGTGGCGTCCCGGCAGCGAGATCTGCGTCGTCAGCCGCGGGCCCTTG
>DASUGO010000209.1:0-16158 GCA_036273975.1 Candidatus Krumholzibacteriia bacterium | reverse complement strand
CGGACGTGTCCGACCGTTTCGGGATCCGGCTGGAGGCCCTCTACCATATGAAGGGCGCGAGCGAGGATTCCGCCGGCGTTGCCGCAACGGTCAAGCTGGACTACCTCGAGTTTCCAGTCCTTGTCGTCGGACAGGTGCCCGTTTCGGAGAGCGCCACGTTGAGCGCGTTTGCGGGCCCGGTGGTCGCGTTCAACACGAAGGGTGAGCTGGCGGCGTCCGCTTCGGGGGTGTCGGGTGCCGTCGATATCAAGGACTATATCGCCTCGTTCGAGTTCTCACTCGCATTCGGTCTCGGCGCCTCGTTCGACGCCGGGAGTGTCGTGATCGACCTCGACGGGCGCTATCAACTGGGACTTACCAGCGTCGATGACGGTCTGGGGCAGGTGCTGGGCTCCGCGACCGACCTCGACATCAAGAACCAGGGCTGGGCGTTCATGGCCGGAATCGGCTTTCCCGTCGGCGGAAATTAGGCCGGCAGGGTATCGGGCGGGGCCGCGACGCCGGCCCCGCCCGGCGATCTCGAATTCCCCGAAACTCAACTCCATCAATCGCGTATTATAGGTTCCAAACAGCCATGGCTGGCCGGGTTCCCGCCACCCGGCGCGATGGCCCCGCCCGCTCCGGACAGCCCACCGGTCCGAACGTGGCGAGGCCGATTCCATTTTTGAAGCAGGTTACCCGTATGCTTTCGACCCCGCGTAGAAAATCGATCTATATTATTGTAATTAATGCACTTGTAGTCATGGCCTGCATTCCGCTGCTGGGCGGGTGTGGCAAGAACGGGAGCGCCGAACAGGCCCAGGGCGGCGCGGGCGGCGGCCCGGGTGGTGCCCCGAAGGAGGCGCCGGTCCCGGTTGCGATCTCGGCCGCCGTGACGGGTGAGATCGCGAGTTATTACACCGCCACGGCCACGCTCTCCGCAGAGAAGGAGGCCCAGATCCTCTCGCGGGTTGCGGGCGTCGTCCAGAAGCGCATGTGCGAAGAGGGCGACATCGTGGCGGAAGGCGCCGAGCTGCTCCTGATCGACAATGACGAATACCGCTACCGCTACGAACAGGCCGAAGCCGCGCGTGCCGATCTCGAGTCGCGCATGCGGCGCATGGAACAGATGAAGGAGCAGGAACTGGTCTCGCCCGAGGAGTACGAGACCGTTTCCAATGATCTCGCCGCGGCGCGGGCCGCCGAGGGGATGGCCAAACTGGACCTGTCGTACACGCGCGTCACGGCGCCATTTCGCGGGCGCGTCGTGAGCCGAATGGTGGACGTGGGGCAGACGGTGAGCGTCGGCACTCCGTTGTTCGCGCTGTCCGACTTCACGCCGCTGCTCGCGCGCGTGCACGTGCCGGCCAAGGAGTTCAACAAGCTCGAGCCGGATCAACCCGTCGACCTGGTGCTGGAGAGCACCGGCCAGCGTCTGCGTGGCCGCATCATGCTGGTCAGCCCGACCATCGATCCGACCACCGGCACCATCAAGATCACGATCGAGATCCCGACCTACCCCGACGGCGTCCGCCCCGGGGACTTCGCGCAGGTCAGTATCGTCACCGAGCGCCGCCGCGACCGGACGCTGATCCCGAAGGTCGCACTGATCAATGACCGTGGTGAACAGGTGGTGTTCGTTTCCGCCGACAGCACGGCTGAGCGGCGTGTGGTGGAAGTGGGCTTCCAGGACGAGAACAACGCCGAGATCCTCGACGGCGTGAACACGGGTGAACGGGTGATTGTGAAGGGACAGCGTTCGCTGAAGAACGGCGGGGCGATCAAGATTCTCGACACGGAGGCCGCGCAGGCGTCCGATTCGATCAGCGCCCGGGACGGGTCGTAATGCGATCTGTGATCGCGTTTGCCGTCCGCAGACGCGTGACGGTGGTGATGGCCGCCTTCGCCGTGGCCGCCTTTGGAATGGTGGGCTACCAGCGGCTTCCCATCGAGTTGTTCCCGGACATTTCCTATCCCTCGATCACGGTCCAGACCGATTTCCCCGACACGGCACCGCAGGAAGTCGAAAATCTGATCACGCGCCCGGTCGAAGAGGCCGTCGGCGTGTTGCGCGGGCTCAAGTCCATCCACTCCGTGTCGCGCCCCGGCGTCTCCGAAGTCACGCTGGAGTTCGACTGGGACTCCGACATGGATCTCCTGTCGATGGACGTGCGCGAAAAGCTGGACCGGTTGATTCTCCCCGACGAAGCCGACGAGCCCATCGTCCTCCGCTACGACCCGTCGCTGGATCCGATCATGCGCATCGCGCTCTCCGGCGATGGCGAACTCAACGAGATGCGCAATCTCGCCGAGCGCAAGATCAAGCTCGACCTCGAAACCATCAAGGGCGTCGCCGCGGCGCAGGTGAAGGGCGGGCTGGAAGACGAGATCCAGATCGACGTGGACCAGGAGCGCCTCGCCGCGATGGGGATATCGCTCGACGAAGTCCGCCAGGCGGTGGGTGTGTCCAACATCAACCTGCCGGGCGGCTCGCTGCGCGGCCGCGACTCGCATTTTCTGATCCGCACGCTCAACGAGTTCGATTCCGTGGAGGAGATCGGGTCGGTCATCGTCGCGGAACGGGACGGGGCTGCGGTACGCCTGAACGACGTCGCCAGGGTCAGCCTGGGTGCGAAGGAGCGCGAGGAAATCACGCGCTTCAACGGCAAGGAATGCGTCGAGATTGCGGCCTTCAAGGAAGGCGACGCCAACACGGTCACGGTGGCGCGCCTGCTGGGCCAGCGGCTGGAGGAGTGGCGGGGAAAGTTGCCGGAGGGCTACGAACTCTCGGTGATGTTCGACCAGTCCCATTTCATCGAGCAGTCCATTCGCGAGGTGCGCAGTTCCGCGATCATCGGCGGTATCCTTGCGATCGTCGTGCTGTTTCTGTTCCTGCGCGAAATTCGCAGCACCCTGATCATCGCGCTTTCCATTCCGCTGTCGGTGATCGCCACCTTCATGCTCATGTACCGGCTGAACATCTCGCTCAACGTGATGTCGCTGGGTGGTCTGACGCTGGGGGTGGGGATGCTCGTCGACAACTCGATCGTTGTGCTCGAATCGATATTCCGCAAGAAGAAGGCGGGGCTGCCGCTCGCGCGCGCCGCCCTCGAGGGCGCGGACGAAGTCGGCGCGGCGGTGGCTGCGTCGACCGCGACAACCGTGGCGGTGTTCCTGCCCATTGTGTTCGTGGAGGGAATAGCCGGCCAGCTGTTCCGCGACCAGGCCCTCACGGTGAGCATCAGTCTGCTCGCGTCCCTCGTGCTGGCACTGACGCTGATCCCGATGCTCAGCGCCCTGGGCCAGCCGGTCCGGCGCGCGGATCTCGAGGGTCCGCCGGTCGCCACCGACGACGAGGACAGCGACGCGACCGGAAAACTGACGCTGGGCGCGTTTTCACGCGTCTACGACCGCATGGTGCGCGGCGCCGTGGGCCGTCCCCGGGCGACGCTCGCGATCGCGTTTGCGCTCTTTGCGCTTTCGATTTTCTCGGTGCGATTCATCGGCGCCGAGCTGATCCCGCCACTCACCGAAGGCGAGTTCTTCTTCGAGGTGAAGTTGCCGGAGGGGAGTTCGCTGGCGGCAACCGACCGCATCGTCCAGCAGGTGGAGGATGTGGCCGACGCCGACCCGCGTGTCGACCACAGCTATGCGCGCATCGGCAGCCGGCTGGTGTCGGGCGGAATGTCGGTCAACGCGCTCGGCGAGCACTTCGGACAGATCAACGTGGTCCTCAACGACAAGTCGGACGACCGCGTCGAGGACGCGGTGGTTGATGAGATGCGCCAACGGTTCGAAGCGATGCCGGACGTCGAGGCGCGATTCGGCCGGCCGTCATATTTCAGTCTGAAGACGCCGATCGAGGTCGTGCTGTACGGCGAGGATCTCGAACTGCTTCGCGATTACTCGCTCGACCTCGCGCAGAGCATGTCCTCGCTGCCGGGGCTGGTCGACGTGCGCTCGTCGCTCGAAGCCGGCAATCCCGAACTGCAGGTCGTGTTCGATCGCGATCGCGTCGCGGCACTGGGTCTGGACATCGGCACGCTGTCGGCAACATTGCAGGGGCGCGTGCAGGGCGTGGTTCCGACGCGCTACAAACAGGCCGACCGCCAGATCGACGTGCGCATCCGCAACCAGGAATCCGACCGCACGTCGATTGCCGACGTGCGCAACCTCGTGCTGCCGGGCAACAACGGCGCCCAGATCCGGCTCACGTCGGTCGCGGATGTCAGTGTTGACGAGGGACCGGCGGAGATCCACCGCCTGCAACAGCAGCGTGCCGCCGTCGTCAGCGCCAACCTGCAGGGCCGCAGCCTCGGTGCGGCGGTGAGCGACGTCCAGGCCCTGCTCAAGGACAGTCCGCCGCCCGCCGGACTGTCGTCGGAGATCGCGGGCCAGAATGCGGAGATGAAGGTTTCATTTGCGAGCCTGCGTTTTGCGATCGCGCTGGCAATCTTCCTGGTCTATCTGGTGATGGCGGCGACCTTCGAGTCGTTTGTGCATCCGTTCATCGTGATGTTCACCATCCCGCTCGCACTGGTGGGTGCGGTGGTGGGCCTGCTGGTGACGGGCACGGTGATCAGCGTGATGGTGCTCATCGGGACGGTGTTGCTGGTGGGGATTGTCGTGAACAACGCCATCGTGCTGATCGACGCGGTCAACCGGCTGCGGCGGGCGGGCTTCGAGAAGACCGAAGCGGTGGTGCGTGCGGGACACATCCGCCTGCGGCCGATCCTGATGACCACGCTCACCACGGTCCTCGGCCTGATCCCGATGGCGATCGCGTGGGGCGAGGGCGCGGAGTTGCGCGCGCCGCTCGCAATCACGGTCCTGTTTGGACTCCTCGTCAGCACGCTGCTGACGCTGGTGGTTATTCCCGCGGCGTACGTCGCGGTGCCTTCGAAGGTGACGGTGGAAGCGACGGGTGGTGGCGGCCAGCGGTAGTGGTGCCGGCGTCCATCCGAGGCGTAATCTGCCGCCGCGGCGCTGCGCGGTGTGCAATGAACGAGGTGTGAGATGACACTCCCGGAAATCGCCATCAAGCGGCATGTGACGATGCTCATGCTCATCGTGAGCCTGGTTGTGCTGGGCACCGTCGCGGTGTTCCGCCTGCCACTCGCGTTCCTGCCCGACTTCGAGCAGCCGAACCTGTTCGTCCAGCTTCCGTATCAGAATGCCTCGCCCGCCCAGGTGGAGCGGCTGGTCGTGCGCCCGGTCGAAGAGGCCATCGGCTCGGTGACCGGGCTGCGCCACACGTGGTCGCACATCAATGACCAGGGCGCGACGATCGGCCTCGAGTTCGACTGGTCGCAGAACATGAAGGTCGCCCGCACCGATGTGTGGGAGAAGATCGACCGCGTGCGCCGCGACCTGCCGGACGACATGGGCGACATCCAGGTGTCCAACAACTGGGACGCCCGCGAATCCGACATGCCGGTGATCGAGGGGCGACTGTCGTCCAAGCGCGACCTCAGCGAGAGCTGGGATCTCCTCGACCGCCGCATCGTCAAACCGCTCGAACGCATCCCCGGCGTCGCCAACGTGCGCCTCGATGGCGTCAATCCGCGCGAGGTCCGCATCAACCTCAACGTGGCGAGCCTCGAATCCCATGGCATGGACGTGCGCGATGTCATCGACCTGCTGCGCAGTTCCAATTTCGACCAGTCGCTGGGCAAGGTGACCGACGGTGACTCGCGCTGGTCGCTGCGCATGGTCGGCACGTTTGCCAGCGTGGACCAGATCGAGAACTTCCCGGTACGCGAGGACGGGCTGCGACTGCGCGACGTGGCCGACGTTCTCTATCAGGAACCGCCGCTCGAGTATGGCCGGCACCTGGACGGCGACTTCGCCATCGGCGTTACGATCACGCAGGAGTCGAAGGCGAACACGGTCGAGGTGTGCGACGCGGTTGATGCGCGCATCGCGGAAATGAACAGCGACCCCGAACTGGAGGGCGTCAACTTCCTGACCTGGTTCAGCCAGGGCAAGGAGATCAGGAACGCGCTGCGCGATCTGCTGTTTACCGGCATCTTCGGCGCCATCCTCGCCGCGCTCACGTTGTACCTGTTCCTGCGCCGCGTCTCGACCACGCTGGTGTCGGTGGCGTGCATTCCGTTTTCCCTGATCGTCGCGTGCGGTTTCATCTGGGCCCGGGGTGGTTCGATGAACACGCTGGCGTTGCTGGGACTGATCGTCGCCATCGGCATGCTGGTGGATAACGCCGTCGTGGTGATCGAGAACATCTTCCGGCACCAGGAGATGGGAGAGGACACGCGCGCGGCCACCCGGCACGGCGCGGCGGAGGTGTCGGTGGCGGTAACCGCTGCCACGCTTACCTCGGTCATCGTCTTCCTGCCGCTCATCTTCAACAAGCCCAGCGAGATGAATCTCTACCTCAAGGAGTTGGGAATCAGCGTCTGCATCGTGATCCTGGCGTCGTTGTTCATCAGCCAGACGCTGATTCCGCTGGCGACGTCGTGGTTCATCCGCTCCCGGCCCAAGCCAAAGTCGCGGGCCATGCGGCGCACCGAGTCCATCTACGAGCGCGTGCTGGTCTTCAATCTGAAGCACCGCTGGGTTGCGCCCGTGATCCTGGTGGTCGCGCTGGCCTCGGCGTACATCCCGTTCACCAAGGTCGACAAGAACTTCGACACGAGCGAGAGCGAGCTGTTCGTCCAGGTGAATTACGATTTCAGCGAGAACCTCAGCCTGGAGCGCAAGGAAGAGTTCGTGTCCCGGCTCGAGAAGGCGCTGGACCCGCACCGCGACGAGCTGATGGCGCGCTCCATCTACAGCTTCTGGAGCGACCGCTGGACGATGACCCGCGTGTACCTCAAGGAAGGCGAGGCCAACGAGGAGAACATCACGCAGGTGCGTCGCAAGCTGCGCGAGATCCTGCCCGAGATCCCCGGCACGAAATTCGAAGTGATGGAGAACAACCAGTTCTGGCGTCAGGATCGCGGCAAGCGCATCGCGTTCCAGATCGTCGGCGAGGATTCGGACGTGCTGGCCGAGATCGGCGACGAAGCCAAACGCCGTCTCGCGGAGATTTCCGGACTCGTGGACCCGTTTGCCGGCGGGTGGGGCGGCGATCGCGAGGGCAACGAGGAGATCCACGTCGAGATCAACCGCGAGATGGCGTCGAAGCTCGGGGTGCCGCCGATGCAGCCCGCGCAGGTGATCGGCCTGACCTACCGCGGCCAGCGCATGCAGCGTTTCCGGACGCCGGACGGTGAACGCGAAATGCGTGTCGCGCTGGACGAGACGGAAAACGAATCCATTTCCCAGCTGCGCAACCTGCCGCTGTGGACGGAGGCGGGCGACAAGGTGCCGCTGGCGTCGGTGGCGTCGTTCGAACAGAAGCCAGGCCCTTCCGACATCAACCGCGACAATCGCCTGACCAGCCTGTGGTGTGGTGCCCGCTTCGAGGAAGGTGCGCGCGAAGACTACATACCCCTGGTCACCGCGGCGATGAACGGGATCCAGATGCCCTACGGCTATTCGTGGACGTTCGGCCGCTGGGAAGAGCGCCGCAAGGAGAAGACGCAGGAATTCCTCACCAACCTGCTGCTCGCGCTGATGCTGATCTTCGTCGTGATGGCGTCGATCTTCGAATCGGCGCGCCAGGCCATCACGTTGTTGCTGTCACTGCCGTTCGCGCTGGCCGGTGCGTTCTGGACGCTCTATCTGACCGGGACGGACTTCGACCAGCCGGCCGCGGTCGGGTTGTTGCTCCTGATCGGGACGGTCGTGAACAACGGCATCGTGATGCTCGCGCACGTGAACCATTACCGCGAGCAGGGAATGATGCGCTACGACGCGCTGCTGCAGGGCTGCAAGGAGCGTCTGCGGCCAATCATGATGACCGCGTTTACGACGCTGGTCTCGCTGGTGCCGATGGTGGTGCAGAAGCCGTCGCTGGGCGGCGTCTACTACTACTCGATGGCGCTGGTGATCATGGGCGGGTTGATGCTGTCGACGTTCCTGACCTTGATTCTGCTCCCCGCCACCACTTCGCTGGTCGAGGATGGGACCAACTGGCTCGCGCGCATGGCCCTCCGGCTGCTGGTGCTGATGCGGATCCGCAAGTCGCGGGAGGCCCTGGCGGACTGACCGCGCGGTAACGCTGGACGAACCGAGTGCCCGCTGCCGCCGCCGTCACGCGGCAGCGGGCGCATTGACGCGGCACAGGCTGTCTCCGGTATTCTCACCCATCATGACGGCAACCCGAACCATCATCCACGACCTCCTCGACGCGTTGCGCGGCACCGAGCAGGACTATACGCGCGGCAGCACGCGTCGCGCTGTGGTGTTGCTGGCCATTCCGATGATCCTCGAGATGGCGATGGAGTCCGTGTTTGCGATCGTCGACGTGTTCTTCGTCGCCGGCCTCGGGCCGTCGGCCGTCGCGACGGTCGGAATCACGGAATCCATCCTGACGCTGGTCTACGCGGTCGCCATCGGGTTGTCGATGGGCACGACCGCGATGGTGGCGCGACGTATCGGCGAGAAGAAGCCCGGCGAGGCGGCGGACACCGCGGTACAGGCGGTGATCGTCGGCATCCTCGGTTCCATTCCGATCGCGCTGCTCGGGTGGTTCTTTGCGCGGCAGGTGCTCGCCACCATGGGTGCCGACGCGTGGAGCATCGAGCACGGCTCCCGCTACGCAATGTGGATGCTGGGCGGGAACGTGGTCATCATGTTGATCTTCATCTGCAACGCGATCTTCCGCGGCGCGGGTGATGCCGCGATGGCGATGCGGATTCTGTGGCTCGCGAACGGGATCAACATCTTCCTCGATCCGGCGCTGATCCGGGGCTGGGGCCCGTTCCCGGAAATGGGAATCGAGGGCGCCGCCGTTGCCACCAACATCGGCCGCGCCGTGGGTGTTGCGGTGCAGTTGTTCGTCCTGGCAAGAGGGGCCAAGCACATCCGGGTGCTCGTGCCGCAAATTCGCGTCCGCGCGGCGCTGCTGGGACGCCTCGTGCGCCTGTCGCTGGGAGGGATCGCACAGCTGATCATCGCGACGTCGAGCTGGGTGGGACTGGTTCGCATCATGGCGACGTTCGGGAGCGAGGCGATGGCGGGATACACGATCGCCGTGCGCATCATCATGTTCACGTTCCTTCCGTCGTGGGGGTTGAGCAACGCGGCCGCGACGCTGGTCGGTCAGAACCTGGGGGCACGCCAACCCGATCGCGCGGAGCGCTCCGCCTGGATGATCGGGTGGACCAACATGGTTCTGCTCGGACTGGTGGGTCTTTGCTATTACGTATTCGACGAGCAACTCGTCCGGATCTTCACCCGTGACTCGGGTGTCATTGCGTCGGGTGCGGACTGCCTGCGGACCGTGAGCGTGGGATATCCGTTCTACGCGTGGGGCATGGTGCTGACGCAGGCGTTCAACGGCGCGGGCGACACCGTGACCCCCACCCGCATCAACCTGCTGTGTTTCTGGCTGCTCGAGATTCCGTTTGCCTATCTGTTCGCGCTGCGCCTGGGCGCCGGGGAGCCGGGTGTCTACTGGTCGATCGTCCTCTCCGAATCACTGGTGGGGTTGATCTCGATCTGGATCTTCCGGCGGGGCCACTGGAAGCTGCGCGAGGTCTGACCGGAGTCTGCGCACGTTGACGCGCATGCGGGGAAGGTGACAAGGCGGCCCCTGTCCACAATACGGGCACGAAACGCGAAAGCCCCCGTGATCTTCCGGTCACGGGGGCCTTGCGCTGGACGTTCAGGCGGTGAACGTCAGGGTGATCTCGTGTGGTCAGCGGCAGCGGGCGATCCAGCGTCCGCGGAAGTAGCCGGCTTCATCACCGTCGCCGGTTCCCCACGCGCCAGCGAGTCCGCCGCGCACCGCGAGTTCCCGCGAGAACCACATGCCGTCGAACCATCCTTCGGCGCGCGATGTGCTCGATGCGGGCAGCAGTCCATAGCGGCCCTTCAGCAGCCCTTCGAAGCGCCCGTTCTCGTCGATCCATTTGCCGAAGAACACCGGGTCTCCGCGCCGGTTGAGCCCGTAGATACCGTGCAGATAACCCATGTGCAGGCCGCTCTCGCTGACCCACTGGCCGCGGAACCGTCCGTCGATCCGGTCACTCTCCACCGGCAGCCAGCGACCGGCCAGGAAGCCGCTCGGGCAATCGCCCGGCATACGCATGATGGTATTGAACGCGACCGCGTTGCCGGCGTCATCCACGGTCACGACGCGGTGCAGGTCCTTGAGTTCGTTCTCGTCGATCGTCACCGTCAGCGGGCCGGTCTTGAACGTCACCGACAGCGGCCGCGCGCAGGGCGCATCCGGCGTGGCGAGTGAGTCACAACGCGGCGGCAGCAGCTCGACGAGAATGCCGTCGAAGTGCGGGCGGGTATGGGAGACCCATTCCACGCATTCGCGCGAGGTGCGCGGCAGCAGATGATCGAGCGGGTCGAAGCGGATCAGCCGCTTGACGACCACGACCGCGTTGTCGGCGCACAGTCCTCCGCTCCAGTCGGTGCTGAAGTCGATCAGCGAGTCTGCACGCAGGTTCCCCCACGTGATCATCAGGAAACGACGCGCGCGGCGCGGGTCGGTGCGCGTCGTATCGACGTCGTCGTCCACCGCGACGTCGCTCCCCGCGGCGTATTCGTCGGCGAGCATCGCGTCGCCGAAGTAGGGTTTCTCGTCGGCGGTGTTGAACCCGCCGTAGGGGTCGTCGAGGTCGACGGTCTGCGTGCGGCTCGCAAGGTCGTTCGCGGTATCGGTGTCCGCGGCGTTGTCACACCCCGTCAACACCCACGCCGCCAACAGCGAGATCGAGAGGAGGTTGAGGAAAGTCCGGGTTTTCATGAGCCACTCCTTGTCGGATTCCAGGTTCCGGGCGCCGAACCAGCCGGCGCGATGGTCGATGTCCGGCGGCCGGGGCGGGCGCGCCTGCAACGATAGATGGCAACGCGCGTGCCGCGCAGGCACCATTCGCACACCGCGTTGTATATTGTTAGTCAACAATGTGTTACGGTATTATTGTCACGCCGTTTGCCCCCATCCGGGGCGGCCGGCTGGCCGCGCAGGTTCATTTCGATGCCGGGGGTGTCCCGTGAGGGACAGTGTGGGCGGGCGCGGTCCGTCAGCGCGAGCGGTCGGCCCGCCAGGGGGGATCCATCGCGCAGCGGAATCCGACGTAGACCCAGCGCTTGCCCGGGCTGGTGCTCTCGCGGTTGGCGCAACGCAGATATTTCGGGAACGTGTTCCACGATCCGCCCCGGTACACGCGCCGATCGGAGCGGAAGATCTCGCGCCGGTCCGGCATCCCTTCCGGAACCACGTCGCCCGGACCGCGTGGATAGGCATCGTAGCTGCCGTCCACCCATTCGCCCACGTTCCCGGCCATGTCGTAGGCGCCGTACGGGCTGACACCGCCGGGGAAGTTCATGATCGGCATCGGCCGGTCGCTGTTGTTGGCAAGCGCGCGGTCGAAGCTCTCTCCCCACGGGTAGGTCCGCCCGTCGGTTCCGCGCGCCGCCTTCTCCCACTCCACTTCGGTCGGGAGGCGCTTGCCGACGAAGGCCGCATAGGCGACGGCGTCATCCCACGACACCGAAACGACGGGGAAGCCGTCCTCGCCGATTCCGTAGTTGCCATTGATCCAGCGCGGCGGGGGCTCGGTGGTGGTCGAGTCGAGGAACACCTTGTACTGCACGTTGGTGACCTCGTGGATATCGATATAGAAGTCGTCCACCCAGACCTCGCGCTGGGGAAACTCGTCGACATCGGCGGACTTGAGGACGTCCTCGGCCGTGCTGCCCATCAGGAAGCTTCCCGCCGGTACGAACACCATGCCCTGGACGGGTGGAACGGGGTCCGGACGGGAGACCGTCGTGGGGGCGCCGTCCTGGGAGAAGCCGGCCGCGGCCACGAAGGCGATGATGACCGCCGGAACGGAAAGCAGGGTGAGAATGGGTCGCATGATGGTCCGGGAAACAGTCGACTCGCCTCTGGCGGGGTGAGGCGGACTTGATGGCACACTCTACTTTGCCCGCGCGTGTGAGTAAACCCTAAACCTCGTCTCGCTTTATGGAGTCGGACCAGGTCCCGGGGCTTCCCAGCGGACAAAAAAAGTGCGGGCCCCCGCGATCGGGAGCCCGCTGATGTGAACATCGATAAAAAGGTCGGAAGGCAGCGCACTTTTGAGGGCGCACCGCCTTCCTCTGGTGGGGACGAAGAAGGCGCGATATCTGGGGATTGGACTAGGGGTCGCGCCGTTTCCTCTTCCTGTTGGCTTTGCGGATCAATTTCAAAAATTCGGTGAAGCCGATACCGTTTCCGCCTCAACCTCTTGGTATCCGAACGGTTGCCGCATGTCTTACCCGCGGTACCGGCTTCGCAAAGGAATATAGAAGGGGGCTTGATATTCGTAAAATAGAAAATGTATATTGGAAATATACATAAACGCTATGCCTAATCTGAATCTGAACCATCTCTACTACTTCTATGAAGTCGCCCGGCACGGGAGCTTCACGGCTGCCGCGCGGGATCTGCTGGTATCGCAGTCCGCGCTCAGCGTTCAGGTTCAGGCGCTCGAGACCTCGCTCGGCGGCGCCCTGTTCGATCGCCGCCGCAACGGGGTGGTTCTCACCGACTCCGGGCAGCGTGCCTATGAGGTGGCAGAACGAATCTTCTCCGACGTCGACCGGCTCGTCGCGGACTTCCAGATCACCGACCGCCTGGTGAGCGCGGCGGTGACCGTCGGCACAGTGAACAGCCTCGGGATCTACGTGTTGCCGGAAATTCTGACGGCGTTTCGCGAGAAATCCCCCGGCGTCCGCATCCGGCTCGACTTCCAGGAGTCCGAGCGGGTCATGGACCAGCTCTACCAGGGAAAGACCGATCTGGCGCTCGTCCCCTGGGAGCGGGCCTACCCGGATCTGACGGCGCTGCCGATGACCCGCAACAAGATGTTTCTGGTGGCCCCGCCGGACCATCCGCTGGTCGCGCTCGACCAGCCGAAGCCGCGGGACCTCGAGGGCTACCCGTTTGTGGGCTACCACGAGGGCATGCACATCCGCGCGATGATCGACGCGTTGTTCCGGCGCATGTCGCTGAAGATCGAATACTCGGTGGAGTCGTCCAACGCGGCGACGATCAAGCAGATGGTGATGGCCGGGATGGGACTCGCGTTCCTTCCCGAGACGGCGGTCGCCACCGACATTCGCCGCGGAGTGCTCGCGCGCCTCGATATCCCGCCGCTGGTGATGAGCCAGGACGTCACCCTCTACCACCGCAAGAATCGCACGCTGCCGCGTGTGGCCGCCGGGTTCGTCGAGTTCCTGCAGGAGTTCTTCGCCAAGAAACGCACATCCGGCAAGCGCCGCGCCTGAGCGCCCGGAAAGGGCGCGCCCTGCGGCCGCCGATGGCGCTATAATGCCCCGATGCGAATCGTCCACACCGCCGACATCCACCTGCGTGGCGACCGCGAAGAACGCTGGGGTGCACTGTCCGCCGTGATCGATGCGGCGGCCGAAGCGGACGCCGGCGTGCTCGTGATCACGGGGGATCTGTTTGACCGTGACTTCGACGCGACGCCGCTCAAGGCGCGGCTGCGGCCGGTGCTGGAGCGCTTTGCGGGACGGGTGGTGGTGCTGCCGGGGAATCACGACGCGGCCGGTATCCGCGCGGGGGATTTTTTTGGCAGGAACGTCAGCGTGCTTGCCGGCACGGACGTCGTCACCGACATCGACGGCGTGCGCTTCGTCGGCGTGCCGTTCGAGGACGTCAGCATCGACGGAACGCTGGCCCGCCTGCGGGCCGCGTCGCGGCAACGCGGCGATGGCGCCAGCGTTCTTCTCTATCACGGCGAACTGCTCGACCTCTCGCCCGGCAGCGGTGCCTTCGGGGAAGAAGACGACCGCGAGTATATGCCGGCGCGACTCGGCGACCTCGCCGACCTCGGATTCGACTACGTGCTCGCGGGCCACTTCCACAAGAACCATGACGTCCGCGCGTGCGGGCGCGGGTTCTTCACCTACTCGGGCTCGCCTGTTTCCATCACCCGCCGCGAAACCGGTCCCCGCCACATCGGCGTGATCGACGTGGGGCAGGCGCCGGTGGGACACACACTCGCCACCCGGCACTATGCCGCGCTCGATATCCGCCTCTCGCCCGCCGACGACGAGCACCCGGTGGCGCGCATCGAGCGGGAGTTGTCCGCGCTCGCGCCCGGCGCGGTGGCGCTGGTCGAGATTCACGGTTATGTGGATCTCAGCTTGCTGAACATGAACGAATCAGAATTCCACGCGCGCATCGCGGAGACCGTCGCGCGTTTCGACGTCGAGGCCTGTTCGGCGAGCGCGTGCAGCGACGTGAGCACCATTCTCTCCGGCGACCTGTTCCGGCGCTTCAGCGCGCGGCTGGCCCACAGCACGCTGGGCGAGGCGGACCGCGCACTGGTCCGCGAGATGGCGATTCGCGCCATGATGGAGGTCCCGGATGCACGTTAGGCGCATCGTGATCTCGCACTATGGTCCGCTGCAGCCGCTCGATCAGAGCCTCACCGAATTCACGGTATTCCGCGGCCCCAACGAGCGCGGCAAGACCCTGATGATCGACGCGCTGGTGAAGATGCTGTTCAAGGACGCGCTCAAGCGCCCGCAGCAGAAGCTGTTCGGCAACCTGGGACGGGTCGATGAGCGCCCCGAGGGATTCCTCCTGATGGCCACGCACGGTGGTGAGGTGAAGATCGGAGCCGCGGATTCCATCTCCCGGGCGGCACCCGCGGGCGTGGAGATCACACCCGAGGATTTTCGCAATGTGTTTTTGATCCGCGACAGCGATCTGGCGTTGAAGAACGAGGAAGCCTATTACGGCCGCGTCAGCGAGCGCCTGTGCGGCACGCGTTCCGCGACCATCGAGCGCCTGAAGGATGCGCTCAAGTTGATCGGCCGGCTGAGAAGCGCGACTCCCAACAGTCCACTGGCGGTCCGCAAGGACCGCGAGCACAAGCGGATCGGCGAACAGGTGACGGCGGCCGAGTCGCTGCTGGAGGATGTCGCGCGCGTCGCGAGCGCGCTGGCGCGCGATGATTTCGACGCGTCCTATCGCCGGCTGGCGGATCTCTCTGACCGGCGTGAGCAGCTGGTGGCCGAATCCCGGCAGCGCCGTGCCGCGACCCGGCGCGCGCAGTTCGAGCGCGCGCGGGTTGCGGTGACCGAGGTGCGTGACGCAATGGAGTCGCTCGCCGGACTGGGAAACGCCGACGACGTGGTGTTGGAGAGCTGGCGGGCGCTGCTCGTGCGCCGCGAGACGTTCGAGCACGACCTCGCCGACGTGACCGCGCGGGGCGTGGAGTTGCGGGCTGCCCGCGACGAAGCGCGGGGCGAATGGGAGTTGCTGCGGACACAGGCGGAGGCGATGGAGGCGCAGCGCGGGCGCGCGGAGACGGAACTGCGCCCGGATCTCGACCGGTTCGCGCGGACTCGCGCCGAGCGTGAACACGCGGACCGTTCCGTGCGCGCGGTAACGGCGGTGCTGGCCGTGACGGCTACGCTGGGCCTGGTTTCGATCGCGGTGGCACTCGCCACCCGCAACGCGCTCGCGGTGGGTGCGGCATTCATGTGCACGCTCGCGGCCGCGTGGTGTGGTGGGTTGGTGTGGCGGGGTTCGCGCGCGCGGCTCGAACTCACACGGCTCGGCGCCGATATCCTGGGACGCGCGGCGCGCCTGGGGCTGCCGGTGGTTTCGGTATCCGATGTGAACAGCGCGTTGCAGGCGCTGGAACGCGACGTGACGCAGGACGGCGCGCGCGCCCGCGACGCCGAGGTGTTGATGCGGCAGCGCGAATCCGACGTCGCCGCCAACGAGCGCAACGCGGACGACAAACGGAGTCAGATTGCGGAGAGCCACGCGTCGCTGCTGGCGGTGCGCACGCAGGCCGGGGTTGATTCCGTCGAACTGCTCGCCGAGGCGGTGGCGCGGCGGCGCGAACTCGACGCCGCCATCCGCACGCGGTTGGCGATGCTGCGCGACTGGGTGCCGGCGGCAGCCGCGACGGCCGCGACGGCCGGGCACGAGGCATTTCTCGCCGCCTGCGAGCACGAGATCGAGCAGGTGCTGGACGACAACGAGAACGCGCCCGCCTTCCCGTACGAACCGGACGCGGCGATGCGCGTGGAGCGCGAACTCGAGCGTGTGACCGCGGAGGAGAA
>DASUGO010000208.1:0-11498 GCA_036273975.1 Candidatus Krumholzibacteriia bacterium | reverse complement strand
ACACTCTTCACGCATCGCGACGGCGAATCGTTTGCCACGCATCTGCCGTTCATGATCGACACCGGCCGCGGACCGCACGGGACGCTCGTCGCTCACATGGCCCGCGCCAATCCGCACTGGCGTGCCTTCGAAGGCGCCGCGCCCTCGCTGGTGGTATTCATGGGCCCACATTCGTATATCTCACCGGCCTGGTATCACGACCGCGTGACCGTCCCCACCTGGAACTACGCCGTCGTCCATGCCACCGGGACACCGCGCATCGTCACCGACGACCCGGCCATGCGCGCCATGGTGATGCGCCTCGTGGATCAGCACGAGGCACCGCTCGGCCACCCGTGGGACGTCTCGCTGTCGGAACCCGTCATGGATGTCGAGATGGGCGGAATCGTCGGGTTCGAGATTCCAATCGACCGGCTCGAGGGCAAGTTCAAGCTCAACCAGAACCGCTCGCGTGAAGATCAGGAGGGTGTCGCCGCTGCGCTGGAAGCGTCGGGCGACGCCGCCGGGGCCGAAATAGCCCGGCTGATGCGCGCGCGCCTGGGCAACACCGGGCGTTGATTCCCCGTAGTACGCTGCATTGACGATTGCGGTGGCCAGCCCGCCTCCCTACTATTCAGCCTCTATGACGTTGATTGGCAGCAAGATACTCCACTATCGCATCCTCGAGGAAATCGGCGCGGGGGGCATGGGCGTCGTTTATCTCGCCGAGGATGAGAAGCTCCACCGCCGCGTGGCGCTCAAGTTCGTCGGGCGCGAGATCCAGAACGATCCCGACGCGCGCGACCGGCTCATTCGCGAGGCCCGGGCCGCGTCGCGGCTGACGCACCCCAACATCGTCGCGATCCACGCCATCGAGGAGACGCCCGAGCACACGTTCATCGTGATGGAGTATGTCGAAGGCGAGTCGGCGCGCAGCCTCGCGAAGCGCGGCGAAATCACCTGGCAGCGCGCACTCGAACTCGCGCCGCAGATCCTGTCCGCGCTCGCAACCGCCCACGAGCACGACGTCGTGCATCGCGATATCAAGTCGGACAACATCCTCATCACCGCCAAGGGGCAGCCCAAGGTGCTCGACTTCGGACTCGCGCGCGGCCGCGACACCAGCGCGTTCGTGACGCGTGTGGGGTCGTCGGCCGGCACGCCCGCCTACATGTCGCCCGAGCAGGTGCAGGAGGGCGAAGTCGACCAGCGAACGGACCTCTTCTCATTCGGCGTGGTGTTCTACGAGATGATCACCGGCCGGATGCCGTTCAAGGGCGAGCACGAGTCCGCGGTGACGTACTCCATCGTCAACGAGCCGCCGACGCCGATCCGGACCTGCAACAAAGCGGTGCCCGAGGACCTGCAGCGCATCGTGTCCCGGTTTCTGGAAAAGAATCCGCGCGACCGTTACCAGAGCGCGGCCGAAGCCATCGAGGACCTGCAGAAATTCGCCGGCGGACGGCACATCGCGCGCCTCGGCCGTCTGCCGCTGCGGGTGATGACGATGGGCGGCGCGGCCCTCGCGGTGCTCTTGATCGGGGGCTGGCTGCTCAAGAGCGGGCGCGCCCCGATGGACCCGCCGCTGGTGCCGGACGCCAATGCCGGTCGCAAGATGCTGGCCGTGCTCCCGTTCGAGAACCTTGGCCCCACCGACCAGGAATACTTCGCGGACGGCGTGACCGAGGAAATCACCACCCAGCTCGCCAAGCTGTCCGGCCTCGGCGTCATTTCGCGCACGAGTACGATGAAGTACAAGGGATCCCAGAAAAGCCTGCGCGCGATCGGCAAGGAGCTTGGCGTCGACTACGCGCTGGAGGGATCGGTCCGCTGGGAGAAGTCAGCCAACGCGAACAACGTCCGCATCAGCGTCCAGCTGATCCGGATCAACGACGACACCCACCTGTGGGCGGACAACTTCGATCGCGTGTACGACCAGATATTCACGATCCAGAGCGAGATCGCAGCGCGCGTGGCGGACGAACTCAACATCACGCTGCTCGAGCCGGAACGCGCCGCCATCGCCGCCGCGCCCACGAACAACATGGACGCGTATGACCTCTACATGCGCGGCCGGGCCAGCTACGACGGAGCGATGGACTCCGACGACCGGGACGGCGCGATGCGTCTGGTGGAGTCCGCCGTAGACCTCGACTCCACCTACGCGGAGGCGCAGGCCTTCCTGGCCCGGCAGTACGCCAACCAGTACTTCAATGGATTGCACCCGGAGCTGCCCCGGCTGAAGCAGGCCCGCCAGGCCGCGCTTGCCGCGATGCGCCACTCGGGCGATCTGCCGGCCGGCCATATTGCGATGGGCTACTACCACTACTACGGGAGCCGGGACTACGCGCGCGCGCTGCAGGAATTCGACATCGCGAGGAAGATGCAGCCCAACAACGCCGAGGTCCTGGCAGCGACCGCCTACGTCCAGCGCCGGCAGGGGCGCTGGGACGAGTCGACCGCCAACCTCGAGCGGGCCATCGCGCTCGATCCCACCACGACGGATCGCATCGGCAACCTGATCCAGACACTGGCCTACATGCGGGAGTGGGGCGAGGCGAAGCGTTACGTCACCCGGGGTCTCGCGATAGATCCCAGTTCACTCCAGTTCCAGGCGTTGGATGCAATGGTCCGGATTCTGGGCGACGGCGACGTGGCCGCATGCCGGGCCCGCCTCGCACCGATCGCGGAGCAACACGCGAGTATCCTGAATCTGCTCGTCCAGTGTGACTTCCTGGCGCGCGATTACGCCGCCGTGGAGAAGCACATGCCCAACCTGAGCTCGGTCGCCGGCGGCGACACCACGCAGTTCTACACCAGCCGGGCCATGGCATACCACTTTGCGGGGGATGACGCGCGCGCCCGGGTGTACGCGGATTCCGCGGTCGCGTTCATGGATATGAAAAATTACGCCAACAGCAAGAACCCGACGGACGTCGCGGCCTACGCCGATGGGCTGGCGATGGCGGCCCGCAAACGCGAGGCGCTGGAAACGATCGACCGCGCGGTGGCAATGATGCCCATCGACCGCGACGCAATGACCGGCTCCGATCTGCGCAACGCGCGGGCGATCGTGTATGTCGTGACCGGGGAATACGAACTGGCCATCAGGGAACTGCAGTTCCTGCTCTCGGTGCCGTCCGGCTTTTCACCGGCCATCCTCCGCCTGCACCCGGGATTCGACCCGTTGCGGAGCGACCCGCGCTTCCAGCGCATGGTGGAGGAGAAGCTCAGTTCGTAGGTTCCGGACCGGTTGCTTTTTCGAAGGACTCGCCTTCGCGCAATGCGCGGAGGCGTTTTTCGTAGATGGTGAGCCCGATCTTCTCCAGCAGCGGGGCGATGGGCTCGGTGTAGTGGGAGAAGGTGGCGTGGTGGATGGCGGCGACCGCGTTGGGCTGCATCCGGTAGATGATCTGCATGCCTTCCTTCGCGTCGGCGCTGCGCAGCGACCCGTCCGGCGCGCGCTCGGCCCCGATATTAAGGACGAGCAGATTGGCGTGCCCGTGCGTGCGCTGGATCGCGCGCGTGGCTTCGGAAAACACCGTGTCACCGGTGACGTAGGCCGTAAACGGCCGCTCCCCCGTACCCAGTGTGATGAAATAACCGACGTCGGCGTCACCCGTGCCGGCCGGCACCGCGGCGACGCGCAACACCACGCCGTCCATCTCAAACTGCTCGGTTGCGCCGGCAGCGACCGGCCGCGCGCCGGGAACCAGGTTCTCTCCCCCGCGCGGAACCAGCACCGTCGCGGCCGCGCACGCGGCGATGGCGCCGGCGTCGCAATGGTCGGCGCGCAGCGACGTCACCAGCACGAGGCCGTTGCGTGGTATGTCCAGTGCCGGCAGGGGGCCGAGCCGCGTGACCCCGGTGCCGTCGAGGTCGAACCGGTCGTGTGCCACGGGATCGCCGATGATCCGATAGGGTCCGAGCTCGAGGACAAACGAGGGACCACCGATCCAACTGAATTTCATGGGATAAATTTCATGGGGTGAAATTCCACGCGGAGGTTTACTCGTAGCGGATGCTGACGCAGTCCGCGGCCTGCTTCGCCAGCCTGCGGGCCGCGTCGGTGTCCTGCGCGCGCGCCAGCGCGACGCCCATGCGCCGGTACTTGCGCGTGTCGGGCTTGCCAAAGATGCGAACCTGCGTATCGCGCAGCGCGAGCGCCTTCTCCACGCCGTCGTAGCCGGCGACACCCGGTGACTCGCGGTCGGCGAGGATCACGGCCGACGCCGACGGGCCGTAATAATTGATGACCGGGATCGGCAACCCGAGGATCGCGCGCACATGAAGGTCGAACTCGGAGAGGTCCTGCGAGATCATCGTCACCATGCCGGTGTCGTGCGGACGCGGCGACAGCTCCGAAAACACCACCTCGTCCCGGGTCACAAAGAACTCCACGCCAAAGATGCCGGCCCCACCCAGACGATCGGTAACGACTTTCGCCATGCGCTGGGCCTCGTCCAGCTGCGCGGGCGTCACCGCGGCGGGAATCCACGACTCCTGGTAGTCGCCGCGCTCCTGCCGGTGCCCCACCGGATCGACAAACACCGTTTGACCATCCCACTGGCGAATCGTCAGCAGCGTTATCTCGAGATGAAAGTCAATGAACTCCTCGACGATCACCTTTTTCTCGTCGCCGCGCATGTTGCTGCACGCGTAGTCCCACGCGCGCGCCAGTTCCTCGCCGGTCCGCACGGTGGACTGCCCCTTCCCGGACGACGACATCACCGGCTTCACGACGCACGGAATACCGGTGTGCGCCGCGCCGGCGCGCAACTCGTCGAGCGAGGTGGCGTAAGCGTACTTCGCGGTTCGCAGTCCCAGTTCCCGCGCCGCCACATCCCGGATGGCCACGCGGTTCATCGTCAGATAGGTGGCCTCCGCGGTTGGAATCACGACCACGCCGTCGTCCTCGAACTCCCGCAGTTTTTCGGTACGAATGGCCTCGATCTCGGGGACGATCATGTCGGGCCGATGACGCGCAACGACCGCCGCCAGCTGGTCGGCGTCGAGCATGTTGATGACTTCGAACGCATCGGCCACCTGCATCGCGGGAGCGCCGGCGTAGCGGTCCACCGCGACGACGGTCTTTCCGAGCCGCTTGGCGGCGATGACGACTTCGCGCCCGAGCTCGCCAGCGCCGAGCAGCATGATGGTCTGGATGTTTCGCTTCATCGTGGAGACGGAGACACGAACGGCCGGAGGGCTACTTGATGGGCCACATCAATTCGGTCTTCCAGTTTTCCGGATTGGGCTCGCGCCCCGGATCGGTCCAGTAGACTTCCCACTGCGGACCGGCGGAATTCTTCATGTGCTGTTCGATCCACTCGTGGAGCGCGTCGTGCGCGTGCGGCAGCTTGTCGTACGGACCCATGTGCGTCGTCGTCGCCACCTGTCCGCCAGGCAGCGTACCCGCGGCAATGCGCCCTTCCCCCGCGAGCGGCGAAGGAACCGGCAGCCCGGCCTCGATGTCCACGCGGTCATCGGCGAACCCGTGGTAGCGCGTGAACGGTGGACCACTGGGCGCGATGCCGTTGTTGCGGCAGTAGCGCCAGACTTCGGGGAGAATCTCGGCAAGAATGGCGCCGAGTTCGGCGACATGACACTGGGTGCGAATACTGACGACGTGCTGTTCGGTGATCTTGCGGATTTCAACCTGGTAGGACATAACGGCCTGAGTATAGGCCCGTACCGCGCGGCTTGCAAGGGGGTTGCTACGGGCCGGCGGGGCGGGCCCCGTCCCGGCCCCGGCGCCGAAATGGCCGCCATAGAAAACGCAGGGTCCCGCGCAGCTTGCGCCGGAAGAAGCGCCCCTGCCCCAACAGTGTTCCCCAGCAGAGCAGGAGCACTTCGTAGATCGGCAGAACCACCAGCAACTTGACGGGCCAGTAGTGCCACCCGGGCGCGTCGTGCGGAACGATCATGTGCACGATGGGACGGCCAATCTTGAGCGTGCTCAATCCCGCGAGCGAAAAGGCCAGCAGGATCACCACAACGCCCCGATTGGACACGCCCCAGCGCTGGCGCAATCGGGCCCACGCACCCGGCCGAGCCGGGGCGGTCGCTTCAGCGTGCTCGGTGTCTTTCAACGAAGTTTCCGGCATTGTTTGTGGCGAAAACATGTCGCCGTGTGATCGTTCACCATTCCGGTTGCCTGCATGAACGCGTAACAGATGGTCGACCCGACAAAGCGGAATCCGCGCTTCTTGAGGTCCTTGCTCATTGCGTCGGAAATCGCCGTCTTCGCCGGCAACTCGCGCAGCGACTCCCACGCATTCTGCACCGGCTTGCCGCCGACAAACGACCAGATGTAGGCGTCGAAACTGCCGAATTCGCGTTGCACGGCCAGAAACGCGCTGGCGTTATCGATCGTCGACTCGATCTTGAGCCGGTTGCGCACGATGCCCGCATCCCCCAGCAGCCGGCGGACGTCAGCCGCGCGGTAGGCGGCGATCTTCTTTGCATCGAAGCGATCGAACGCACGCCGGTAGTTGGCGCGCTTGTGCAGAATCGTCCGCCACGACAGCCCGGCCTGCGCACCCTCCAGGATCAGAAACTCGAACAAGCGGCGGTCGTCGTGCAGTGGCGTGCCCCACTCCTCATCGTGGTAGGCGAGCATCAGCGGGTCGTCACCCGGCCACGCGCAGCGTTGCGTTGCCGTCATCAAAAGCTTTTCAGCACCGCGTCCCACGCGACCTCCGAAGCAATATAGCTGATCTCGTTGTACTTGAGCGGCGCGGGGTCGAGCTGGTTCGTGGTCACCGCATAGAGTACGTCGCCATCGTACATGGTATGAAACGGATCGATGGCGCGTGCCAGCGAGCTGTGTACCTGCCGCGCCATCTGGTTCAACTCGCGCAGCCCCATCACCTGGTTGGTCACGACCACGGTAAGCGTGGTATTTCCCGGCGGCACGTCGGGCGGCGGCCCCGCTTCATCACGAATGGACATCACTTCTCCCACGCGGTGGCGGCGCTGTGTTTCCGGATTGAAGTGTCCGCGCGCGGCGAGCCCGTCGCGGCCGACCAGACAACCCACGGCGTTCACCACCGTGAAGGCGGCCACGCGCACGTCGCCCGACGTGTATACGGCACCGCCCTGCCCACAACGTTCGAGCTGGTAAGGATCCCGTAGCCATTTTCCCACCGTCGCGCACGCACCCGCGCCACGCGGCCCCAGCGCGAATTCTCCGGGACGCGCGCTTTCCAGCGCCGCGCGACCGAGCGCCTTGTCCGGATAAACCGCCTGGTTGGCGCGAAAACGGTTGAAGTCGAAAATGACCGCGCCCGAGACAATCGCGATGTTGTTCCAGTGGGTGTCGTAGTTCTTGCGCGCGAGCAACCCGGCGCTGACGCCGCTGGCGGCTTCCAGCCCGTACACCGAACCACCCGCAAGGCAGATTGCATCCACCCAGCCTTCGCGGTGCGACAGGACGGTACCGGGCGCGCCGCCGCGCACGTCGGCCACGCCGGTGGCGCCATCGGGAAAATGAAACACGGTGCATCCCGTGGGGCCTTCGGCGTATTCGGCCACGCCGATTGACAGGCCCGGGAAGTCGAACTCGAGCGTGGCGCCGGGATGCGACGTGACGGGCCGCAGCCGGGCGTTATCGTTGGTCACAATGCGGGTGCCTGCAGCCATGCGAAGCGCATTATAGCACCTTGACTTGATTGTGTGATGCGCTACCATGCTGTGACGGCGCCGGGATCCCGTCCCCGCTCGCGCCCCAAGCAAAAGAATTCCAGGAGGAAATAATGAAACGCACCCTTGTGGCCGTGCTGCTCTTGGCCACGACCGTGGTACTTGCCTCGTGTGGCAAGAAGGAAGACCCGGCGCAGGCAGCACAGACGTTTGTCGACAGTTATACCGCGGAGTTCCAGAAGCTCTATTATGACGTCAGCCTGGCCGAGTGGGCCGTCAACACCCACATCGTCGAGGGCGACACCACCAACGCGTACCGGTCGCGCATGGCGAAGGAAGCCATGGCCACATTCACCGGCAGCACGGAAAACATCGAATCGGCGCGCAAGTTCCTCGCCAGCAAGGACCAGCTGCCCGACCTGCTGGTACGACAGCTCAACGCCATTCTGTACGAAGCCGCCAACAATCCGCAGTCGGTGCCGGAACTGGTCAGGGAGCGCATCAAGGTGGAGACCGAACAGGTCGAAAAGCTGTTCGGCTTCGACTTCCAGATGGATGGCAAGTCGGTCTCGACCAACGATATCGACGAGTTGCTGCGCGCCGAGACCAACCTCGACAAGCGTCAGGCCGCGTGGTCGGCGAGCAAGGAGGTCGGCAAGGAACTCAAGGATGGCCTGGTCGAACTGCAGCGGACCCGCAACCAGACCGTGCAGGCACTCGGCTACCAGGACTACTTCGACTACCAGGTTTCGGAGTACGGCATGACCACGCCGGAACTGCGCGAGCAGATGCTGCAGACGGTGCGCGACATCTGGCCGCTGTATCGTGAGCTGCACACGTGGGCGCGCTACGAACTGGCGAAGCGCTACGGGGTCAAGGAAGTCCCCGACATGCTGCCCGCGCACTGGCTCCCGAACCGCTGGGGTCAGGACTGGTCGGCCATGGTGAAGGTGGAGGGCCTCGATCTCGACTCCAAGCTGCACGAGAAGGACGCCGAGTGGCTGCCCAAACAGGCCGAGCGCTTCTACATGAGCCTGGGCTTCCCCGCATTGCCGGCGTCGTTCTGGGAGAAGTCGGATCTGTATCCGGCCCCCGAAGGCGCGGACTACAAGAAGAACAACCATGCGTCGGCGTGGCACATGAATCTGGACAACGACGTTCGCAGCCTGATGAGCGTCATCCCCAACGCCGACTGGTACGAGACCACGCACCACGAGTTCGGTCACGTCTATTACTACATGAGCTACACCAACCCGAACGTTCCCGTGCTGCTGCGCCGCGGCGCCAACCGCGCCTACCACGAGGGCGTGGGCAGCCTGATGGGCCTCGCGGCCATGCAGAAGCCGTTCATCCAGGGCATCGGTCTCTTCCCGGAAGGCGCCGAAACCGACGAAACGCAGACGCTGCTCAAGGAGGCGCTCAACTACATCGTGTTCATGCCGTGGTCGGCGGGCGTGATGACCGAGTTCGAGTACTCGCTCTACGGCGAGAACCTCCCGCCGGACCAGTTCAACAGCAAGTGGTGGGATCTGGTGGCGAAGTATCAGGGCATCGTGCCCCCGTCACCGCGCGGGGATGAGTACTGCGACGCCGCGACGAAGACACACATCATCGACGACGCGGCCCAGTACTACGACTACGCGATGTCGTACGTCCTGCTCTTCCAGTTGCACGATCACATCGCCAACAACATCCTGCATCAGGATCCGCACGCGACCAACTACTACGGCAGCAAGGAGGTCGGTGACTTCCTCAAGCAGATCCTGACGCCGGGCGCGACGCGTGACTGGCGCGAACTGACGCGCGAGGCGACGGGTTCGGACGTAAGCGCGCAGCCAATGCTGCGCTACTTCGAGCCGCTGATGTCGTACCTGAAGGAACAGAACCAGGGACGCACGTACACGCTGCCGGAATCGCTGTAGAATCGAGCGATTCTTTTTCTCCGAAAAAGGCCCGTCGCATCGGCGGGCCTTTTTCGTTATTCTATTGTGCAATGCTCGACACACGCACCGGCAACCTGATCGAACCCCTCACCGGCCGGCGCTGGAATGCCGACGACGTGGCCCGCCGCGTGGCCATGCGCACCGCCGACTATCTGGCCCGCGGCTTCGTGCGCGGCGACCGCGCGTTCATCCATTTCGGAAACTGCAACGAGTTCTTCGTCGAACTGCTCGCCGTGTGGCGCGCGGGGGGCTGCGCGATTCCGATCGACGCGCGCTTCACGCCGTTCGAAATCGAGACGCTGGCCCGCTGGGCGCGTCCGCGGCTGTCTCTTTTCAATGGAGCGGCGGATGCGGAAGCGGCGGCGGTTCTGGGAAGGCTGAACGTGCCCGTGGTAGACATCACGGTGCACGAAGATGCGGGCGCGGCGTCCGCCGCGCCCGGGACACGCCTGGACGACGACGCGCTGATCCTGTTCACGTCGGGCACCACCGGGCAGCCCAAAGGCGTCGTCCATACGCACCGCTCGCTGCGCGCGCGCTGGGTGAGTCTGCGCGACCACCTCGGCCTCGACGCGTACCGGCGCACGCTGTGCCTGCTCCCGACGCATTTCGGCCACGGGCTCATCTGCAACTGCCTGTTCCCGTGGCTGTCGGGGTGCGACCTCTACATCCTGCCGCCGTTCAAGCCCGAGATCGTCGCGCAACTCGGCGCCATCGTGGACGAACACGACATCACGTTCATGTCATCGGTTCCCGCGGTGTGGCGCCTCGCGCAGCGCATCGCGAAACCTCCCGCCAACCGCTCGCTCGCGCGGGTGTTCATCGGCTCGGCGCCGCTGTCCGCGTCCTTGTGGGAGTCGGTGCGCGCGTGGAGCGGAACGCCGGATGTCTTCAACTCGTATGGCATCACGGAGACCGGGAGCTGGCTCGCCGGCACCACCATCGGGAGCTTCACGCCCGAGGACGGGCTCGTGGGTACGGCGTGGGGCGGTGTCCTGCGCGTTTTGAACAGCAGCGAGCCGGGGACGCCGTCGGACCCGTCGGCCATCCGCAGGCCGGGTGAGTCCGGACACGTCTGGATCAACACCCCCGCGCTGATGCGGGGCTACCTCGACCGCGACGACCTCACCGCGCGTGTCGTCAGCGACGGCTGGTTCCTCACCGGCGACATCGGCGTCATCGACGACCGTGGCTGGCTGTACCTGCGCGGCCGCGAACGCGAAGAGATCAACAAGGGCGGCATGAAGGTCTACCCGGCGGACATCGATTCGGTGATCGAACGCTTCCCCGCAACCGCGGACGTGTGCGCGTTCGCGTACCCCGAGCCGCTGCTCGGCGAGGACGTCGGTGTCGCGGTGGTGCTGACCGCGGACGACCCGGACACATTGTGCGCGCTGCGCGACTGGACCGCGCAGCACCTCGCCCGGCACCAGATGCCGCAGCGCTGGTACCTGCTGCCGGAAATACCGCGCACGTCGCGCGGAAAGATCAACCGCACATCGGTGGCCGAGCAGTGCGCGGCGCTCAAGCCCATCAACCTGATGTCGCTGCGGCGCGGCGAACGCGGGTGACGGCATGCACGGCGAGCTGATTGCAGCCATTGGCGAATGGAACCCGGCGCTCGACGGCCAGATCGCGCGCGACACGCCGTTGATTACGTCCGCGCGGCTCGATTCGCTGGGACTGTTTCAACTCCTGCTGTGGATCGAGCGGAAGGTTGGCCGCACCATCGACGCCACCGCGATTGACATGGCCACCGAGTGGGACACCGTCGACACCATCATCGCGTTCGTCGAACGCACCCGCGGCGGGACCCCGCCATGACCGAATTCACCATCATCCCCTACCAGCCCGAATACAAGGATCGCGTGGTCGCGTTGCGCCGCTTTGCCTACAACGACGACTTCCGCGGGTGTCAGGAATATATCGAGT
>DASUGO010000207.1:0-4007 GCA_036273975.1 Candidatus Krumholzibacteriia bacterium | reverse complement strand
ACCCACCGCCGCCGCCACGTCGTCCAGCGGCAGCAACTCGGTGCGGTCCTCCTGGCGGTAGTAGACCTCCGCCTTGTTTTCCTTCAGATTGCGTTCCCCGATTGTCACGCGCAGCGGTACCCCGATGAGTTCCGCGTCCTTGAACTTCGGCCCTGGGCGCAGGTCGCGGTCGTCGAGGAGCGTCTCCAGCCCCATCGCACCGAACGTCGTGTACAGCTTCTCCGCCTCGGCCATGGTGCGCTCGTCCGAGACATTGATCGGCGTCAGGATGACGTGGAACGGGGTGAGCGCCTTCGGCCAGCGGATTCCGCGCGCGTCGTGGTGCTGCTCGATCGCCGCCGCCACCGCGCGCGATACACCGAAGCCGTAGCATCCCATGATGAAGAACTTGTCCTTGCCGTCGCTGTCCAGGTACGTCGCCTTCATTGCCTTGCTGTACTTCGTATCCAGCTTGAAGATGTGCCCGATCTCGACGCCTCGCTGGAGCACCAGCTCGCCGTCGTCACACTGGGTGCAACGATCCCCGGCCGCCGCCATTGCAATGGGTGCGGTGCGCGTCGGCTGAAAGTCGCGGCCCATGCGCACACCGCGCAGGTGCGCGTCGGCCTTGTTCGCGCCGACGATCATCCCGTCGTAGCCCGCGAGCAGCGGATCGGCGATCACTTCCACTGTAGCCGGCAGTCCCACCGGCCCGGCGAATCCCACCGGCGCGCCGGTCAGCGCGACGATCTCCTCGTCGGTCAACAGCCGCGCTGCGGGGTCGCCGGTCGCGCGCGCGAACTTGATCTCGTTCAGTTCCCTCTCGCCGGGCAGCAACGCCGCCACCACGCGCTCGCCGCTCTTGAACAGCAACGTCTTCACAAGACGCATCGGCGAGACACCGAACATCAGGCTCACCTCGTCGACGGTGTGCTTGCCCGGTGTCGCGACCTCCTGCATCGCGTCGCCCGGCTCGGCTTCGCGCGTGGCCGGCCCCCGGCTGTCCGCGCGTTCGTCGTTGGCCGCGTAGCCGCACGACGGACAGCGGAACATCACGCTCTCCCCCTGGTCGGCCAGAACAATGAATTCATGGTTGATGTCGCCGCCGATGGCGCCCGATTCTGCCTGCACCATCACGGCGTCCAGCCCGCAGCGCGCAAGAATGCGGCGGTACGCAGCCGCCATCGCGTCGTAGGTTTCCTGCAGGCTTTCCGGCGAGGCATGGAAGCTGTATGCATCCTTCATCATGAACTCGCGCGCGCGCATCACGCCGAAGCGGGGGCGGAACTCGTCGCGGAACTTCACCAGGATCTGATAAAGCGTTTGCGGCAGCTGCCGGTAACTGCGCAGCTCCGCGCGCGCGATGTCGGTAACGACCTCCTCGTGCGTCGGCCCCAGCGCAAAGAAACGGTCACGCCGGTCGCGCAGTTTGAACAACAGCTCGCCGAAGTTGGCGAGACGTCCGGTTTCTTCGTAGAGCTCGCCCGGGTGCAGGATCGGCATCTGCACTTCCTGGGCACCGGTCCGGTCCATCTCCTCGCGGACGATGTTTTCGACGCGCCGCAGCACGCGCAGCCCCACGGGTAAAAACGAATATACGCCGGAAGTCAGCATGCGGATCATGCCGCTGCGCAGCATGAGCTGGTGACTCGGGATCTCGGCGTCGCGGGGGACTTCCTTGTAAGTGGGCAGGTAGTACTTGGACCAGCGCATGGTTCTCCGATGGTGGCAATGAAACAGCCGACGGAAGCGCCGGCCGGGACGTGACTCAATAATTGTAGCCGATGAACAGCTCGAATCCGGTGTCGCTGTATATCCTATCGAAATCCGTCTGCCATGTAAAGTTCACTCGGATCACGGGGGCGTAGCCCAGATTCAGCTCGACACCGGTTCCCACCGTGCCCAGCCAGTCGGTATCGAACACGGCGAAGTCGTTACGCGTCACCTTGCCCGCGTCGAAGAAGAGCGAGCCGCGGAACATCGGAAACTCGATGGGCCCGAAGGGCAGAATGATATTCAGGCCGTCGAGCAACGGAAAACGGAGTTCGGTGTTGAACAGGTGCGTGGTGCGCCCGAAGAACTCGCGGTAACGGTAGCCGCGCAGCGACCAGGGGCCGCCCAGGTAGAACAGCTGGTCATCACCACCCCAGATGTTGCGCGTGGTGTAGCGCGCGGCAAACACGACGCGCGGGGTGAGCTTGATGTACTTGCGCACGTCGAGTTGCATGAGCGTGCTGTCGAACCCGCGGCCCAGAAAGTCCACGGTGTAGCCGCCGGTCACGTAGTATCGCCACCCCAGCAACGGGCCGCCGATCGTCCACAGGGTGTTGTCGCGCACGTAGCTGAGGAACGCGGACCCGGTCACGCTGGAGCGCACGTCGCCGGTGACAAACGAGAATGCGTCCCCCTGCTCCACATAGCGCCCCACGAGCGAGCCATCGACGCGCTCAAACTTGTTCAACGGGTAGCTCAGGCCCAGCGCGCCTCCCACCCGCCGTTCCCGCTGCGAGAATATGCTCTCGTAACCGTAGCTGTTGAGATGGAAGCCGCTCAGATAGTAGTGCATGCGGTGCGACAGGTTCACGTACGCGACCGCCGCGTTGAATTCCTTCCAGAAGTCATTGAGGTCCTCGGTGGTGGTTCCGAACACGACCGAGATCTGATGGTTGCCGAGCACGTCGGTCATGACCAGCTGGCCGCCGTTGCCCACCTCGCCGGCCTGGGGGTCGATCGCGACGCCGGCGCCGACGAAATCGACGCCAAAATGCGTCTGGTAGGGCTTGGTCACGAACTCGTCCTCTGACTTCGCGCGGCGCGACCACGGAATCACGGTGCTGTCCGGCTGCGACAACGGCAGGAGACGCGCCCCTTGCGTCTGCAGCGGGAAGCGGTAGAGGTCAAAGGCCGCGTTCTGGTACACCGTCGCGACGAACGCCTTGCCGTCGGGCAGGAACGCCGGCGTCGTCACCCCCGTCACCACGTTGGTCTGGCGGGCGATCACGTCGCCACGGTTGAGGTAGATGTTGGGTGTGCCTTCGCGGTCCGACGTGAACAGAAACGACTTTCCGTCCGGTGACCACTCGGGGTTGGAGTCGGCAAACGGGCCGCCCTCGACCGGATGGAACTCGCGCGTGCCCAGATCCATCTCGTAGATATGGGTGCGGTCGCGGTGCTCGCCGGCACTGCGGTCGGACACGAACAGGATGCGATCCTCGCTCGGGTGGTAGTCGGGCTCGTCGTCACTGAAGCCATCCTCGGTGAGACGTTCCAGGCGGCGGTCCTGCAGGTGGACCAGGAACAGGTCCATCAGACCACGGCTGTCGATCGCGCTGAATACCATCCGGCGGCCGTCGCCCGAGAGCGTCGGCGACTGGATCAGCGGCAGCCCCTCGAACTCGAACGCGCCGATCTTCTTCTTCTTCGACACGCTCCAGAGATAGATCACGTCGCGTTCGCTGCTCTTGGACACGAAGATCAGCGTGTCCCCATGCGCCTCGATCTTGCTGCGGAACGCGGGCAGCGATTCGAGGGCTTCCGAACGCCCGCCCTTCACCAGGACCTCTTCACGCCACCCCTCGCGCTGGCTGCCCCGCCCGGCGCTCACCACCACCGCGCCGTCCTTCGCGGACAGCGCGTAGTACTCCGTCTCCCCGTCCTTCGCCGTGGCAGCGGCGACCCGGCTGTGGAAGCTGCGCGGCGGCGTGAGGCGCTCGCCGACGTCGTCGGCAAACTCGAAGTTGAGCACCGACGGGTAGTAGCGGCGCTTGACGTAGCGCATGAACGCGTCGTTCAACTCGTAGAGATTCATGCCGATGGTCTGCTGCAGAACCAGGGTAAACTCGGGCGACTTCCACCAGTTGTCGAGTATCTGTATGACCGCGTCGTCGCCAAAGTTGGTGGCGATGAAGTCGATCACCGCCTCGCCCTGCTTGTACATCATGTACGAGCCGTCGATCCGCCAGATCTGATCGAGGTCGTACAGGTGGCCGCTGAGCAGCGCATCGCGCACGAACATGTTGCCCTGCGTG
>DASUGO010000206.1:0-7742 GCA_036273975.1 Candidatus Krumholzibacteriia bacterium | reverse complement strand
GCGCCGCAGCGGGCGCGCGCCCATCTTAACGTCTGTCAAGTCAGACTGTTACACGATTGGCCAGGAAAAGCGACGGGGGTGGGCAGGCGGCAGAATTGGCCGACTACTCACCCCCGGTGGAACGGGAAAGGGGAAGAAATTGACCAGCTAGACGTCGTTCTGCGCCTCGGCCGCGTTGAACGTCTTCAGCTTTTCGCGCAACGTCTGGCGTGAGATACCCAGAATAGCCGCCGCGCGCGACTTGTTGCCGTTGGTCTGCTCCAGCGTGCGCTCAATCTGTACCTTTTCGACGTCGCGCAGCGTCATCGGGAAGAACGACTCCGCGATGCTCGCCGACGACGGCACCGAAGATGCGCGCACGGTGGGGATCTCCGTACCGGCCTGGCCGCGGATCTCGGGCGGGAGGTGCGAGACCAGCAGCTCGTCCTGAGCCTCCAGCAACATGGCGCGCTCGATGACGTTCTTCAACTCACGGACGTTGCCGGGCCAGCCGTAACGAACCAGGAGGTTCGTCACGTCCGCGCCGGCCGGCGCCACCTGCTTGCCGAGTTCGCGGTTGAAGCGCCCGATGAAGTGGTTCACGAGCAACGGAACGTCTTCACGGCGTTCGCGCAGCGGCGGAATGTGCAGCGGAATCACCTTCAGCCGGTAGTACAGATCCTCACGGAACAGCTTGTCCTTGATCGCTTCCTGCAGCTCGCGGTTGGTCGCAGAAATGATGCGGGTGTTGACCGTCATGTCCTTGACGCCGCCCACGCGCCGGAACGTCTTGTTCTCGAGCACGCGCAGGAGCCGGGACTGGAGCGTAATCCCCATCTCCCCGATCTCGTCGAGAAACAGCGTGCCGCCCTCGGCGAGTTCCACGAGGCCCTTCTTGCGCGTCTTCGCATCGGTGAACGCGCCCTTCTCGTAGCCAAACAGCTCGCTCTCGAGGAGCGTTTCCGGCACCGACGCGCAGTTGATCTCCATGAACGGCCGGGCGTCGTCGTGGCTGCAGGCGTGGATTGCGCGTGCGACCAGTTCCTTGCCCGAGCCGCTCTCGCCGGTGATCAGAATCGTGCTCGCCTTGCTCTGGCCGATCTTGCGGATCTTGTCGAAGATCTCGGCCATCGCGGGACTCCGGCCGATGAACTGCTTGAAGAAGGACGTGCCGGTCGAGCTCGAGCGCAGGTACGCGATCTCGCTCTTCAGGCGCGTATTCTCGAGCGCGTTGGAGATGGTGATGCGCAGCTTCTCGGCGGAATACGGTTTCGCAACGAAGTCGTACGCGCCGCTCTTCATCGCCTCCACCGCGGTTTCCACCTCGGCGTACGCCGTCATCATGATGACGGGCACCGCCGGGTCTTCGTTCTTGATCATCTTGAGCACGTCGAGGCCGGAACCGTCCGGCAGTTTCATGTCGAGCAGCACGAGGTCGGGCGACGATTCACGGAACTTCTCGATACCGCTGGCCGAGGTGTCGGCCTCCACGGTCTCGTACCCCGAGGTCGACAGCGCCTCGCCCAACGACCAGCGTATCGTCTTCTCGTCGTCGATGATGAGAATCGTCTTCGGCATCTCGGCTCCTCTCCTAGTGGGAACGGGCGGGTTGCGGCGCATGCCGCCCCCGGGTGGTATCCTGCATGGCCGGCACACGGACAAAGAACCGCGTGCCCCGCTCGAGAAACTCGCAGGCGATGGCGCCCCCGTGGTCGCCCACAATCTGGCGGCAGATGGCGAGCCCCAGCCCGGTTCCCTGCGCCTTGGTACTCACGAACGGTTCAAACAACGAGCTGCGGACCTCTTCCGGCACGCCGGGGCCGTTGTCCGCGACCTCCATCTCCACCCACGATGCCCCGTCCGCCGCAACGGAACGCGCCGCGAACGCTACGCGGTCTCCCGCTCCGCACGCCTGGACGGCGTTGAGCGCAAGGTTCAGCAGGACCTGGGTGAGCTGTGACGCATCGCCGCGGCAGATCACGTCGCCCACGCCGGCCACGTTCACGATTTCCACTCCGCGCGCCGCGGCCTGCTCGGCGACGAGGCCGTGCACGCGCGCGAGCACATCGCGAACGTCGCACGCCGACAGTTGCGGGCGCGGCGGGCGCGAGAACGCCAGCAGGTTGCGGACAATGCCATCGAGGCGGCTGATTTCGTCGAGCATGGTCTGAATGTGACGCACGGTGCCCTGGTCGCCGCGCAACTTCTCGCCCAGCACCTCGGCGGTGGTTGCAATCCCCGCCAGCGGGTTACGGATCTCATGCGCGACGCTGGCGGCGAGCTGCCCGAGCGAGCGCAGGCGGTCGTTGCGGCGGATTGCCTCTTCCATGCGCTTGTGCTCCGACAGGTCGTCGAAGATTCCCACCACGACGGTACCGTTGAGCAGATCGTCGTGCATGCGCGTCAGACGCAACCGCGCCGGGAACGTCGCCGCACCGCCGTGGCACTCGACTTCGAGCACGTCCGCGTCTTCACCGGACTCGATGAACTGACCGAACAAACCGCGCGCACCCATCGGAACCCGGAACAACTCGTCCAAATGGGTCGCGCTCCGCGCCGCTGCCCGCCGCACACGCGGACACATTTCGCCGGCCAGCGCGTTTGCATAGCGGATCTTTCCCGTGAGGTCGGTCGTCACGACCCCGCTGCGGATGTTGTCGAGCACCTTGTTATTGAAGCGGCTCAACTGGCGCAGCTCGCTGATGTAGGACGCGTTCGCGATTTCCTCGGCGAATATCGTCTGCAACGCGCTCAGGAAGTGATAGTCAGCCTGGAAGTCGGCGGCGCCAGCGTAGGGCTTGTCGAGCAGCAGAAATCCGAGACCGCGTCCACGGTGGCGGATCGGGATCAGCGTGACACGCCATGGCTCGGCGCGCTCGAGGCACGATGTGGCGCGGGCATCCGCGTAGCTCTCGAGGCTGTGAATCTCGCCGCCGCGCGTGTGCGCTCGCCATCCATCGCGGATCGTGTCGATCGCGGGGCCCACGAGGCCGTCGTCCAGATGGAACAGCGCGCGCGCCGAGAGCGAACGCCCCTGGTCACTGAAAAGCAACAGCCCGGCACCGTCCGCGCGCAGGAAGCTGACGAGCGCCATCAGGAAGCGGTCGAGCGCGTCGCTCCAGTTCTCGTCGCCGCCGAGGTCGCGCCCCATGTGATAGAGCGTCTTGAGCTGAGCCGCAACCCGTTGCAGGCGCTCCCGGTCCGCGGCCGACTCCGCCGGCTCGGTCACCGCAGCGCGCACCGCCGAACCGCTGCCGGACTCCGGAGACGGGCGTACGCCCCCCTCCACGGGAGAGACTGGCGCGGGGCGTGATCTTGGAATTCGTCGTTTCACAGTAAGTTACATGACCGGTCCCGGTCAGTGGAAAGATGCTTACCACATGCCTCGAAAATCCGGCAAACAAAAAAATGGCCGCCCGCAGGGGGCGGCCATGGCCAGACGATGCCGGAACCGGCGGCCGGTCAAAACGGAGCGTGGCGCAGCACGTAGGACTCGAGCCGCGCCTGATCGTCATCCGAAATGTCGGTGAAGTAGCACGCCACCTGATAGTCGGTGGGCCCGGACTGCTCGGTCTCGGGCTCGGATCGCACGACGACACCGTCGCATGCAATCCGGGACTTGCGCCCGGAATCCTCGGGCAGTTCCAGCGTGATCCGCAACCGGGTCAGCAACGGAATGAACGCGGCCGATGCGAAATAGACCCCGTTCGCGCTGACGTTGAGACTCTCCGTCTTCGCGCGGCCGTCACCCAGCTTGATTTCCATCGCGAGGCGGGCATCGACCCGCGTCGCGGAACGGCGTTCAGCCTGTGCCATCGGACCGTCGACCTCCTCGACAGCGCGAACACGCGCCGTCCGGGAACAGCACGGCGGCTCCGTCGGAGCCGCCGTGTTACTCGAATCTAGCGAATCCTCTTCTTATGGCGATTCTTCCGAAGGCGCTTCTTGCGTTTGTGCGTCCGGATCTTCTGTTTCTTGCGTTTGCGTCCGCAGGGCATTGCTAGCTACTCCCTTTCGCCGATGTCAGCTGTTTGAATCGTTTACGCGCGCCTTGAGTTCGTTGGACGCCTTGAAGAACGGCACCAGCTTGGCCGGCACCTGCACGCCCGCACCCGTTCGTGGGTTGCGCGCCTGTCGCGAGCGGCGCTCCTTCACCTTGAAACTACCGAAACCCCGGAGTTCAACCTTGTCACCCTCCGCAAGCGCCCGGCAGATATTGTTGATCACCTCGTTCACGATGATGCTCGTGTCCTTCTTGTTGAGCCCGGTGACCCTCGAGATATCCTCGACCAAGTCTGCTTTCGTCATGGCTCTCTCCCGGTTAATTCCTCGGGACCGCACAAAGGCGCCCCTCGTGTTGGGTACGATCACGCCGTGGCGGCTCACTATTCCAGCGGACCCGACCGGTTCCCCCGGCTGCGCAGCGGCATCACGAACGGCGCCGAAAGTATCACACCACGGAACCACTGTCAAATAAGACCTTACAGGATTCGATCGGATTGTGGGGCGGGAGCGGGAGGGAAGAAATCGGTTGCCGCCTCGCCGTGTGCCTGGTCTCGGGAAACGCAAAATCCTTGAGGAATGGGCCCACGCCGAAGCAAGACACGGTCGAGGCAGCAACCTGCCCGGGTCTTATCAAGGCGCGTGCCCGGTCCCTACGGTCGCGGCCAGCCCCGCCGACGACGTGAGTCATGTTATTATATTACAATGTGTTATATCATTTCACGGGCGTTTTCCACCCCGCCCCATGGATGGACGCCCTGCGCCGGTCGGCGCAGTTGCGAAGGCAGCGTCGTTGTTGCCCGTTGTCGTAACAGCGGTTGCGCGATTCCGAACGAATGGGGGCGCCGGCGACACGATGCCCGGCGTCATGGCGGGTTGCGGACGTGGATGGAGGATGCGGCCACCGGATTCCCGGTGCGGCACCGGGGCGGTGCCCGGCGGCCGGCAACGGTCAGACGTTCCCGTCCGTGCGTTCACTGAGTTCGGAAATCTTCTCGAATACCGCCCGGTGCGCGGCGGTGAACTTGACCTGGCGCCTTTCCATCACCACCGAGGCGGTTTGCATGGCCTTTTCCAGGTCGTAGCGGCTCATCACTTCCCCGTGTCCCCACGAGAAACTCGGCAAGAACTTCGCCGGCATCTCACTGGAAAACACGTTGCAGTTGAAACCAACCACCGTTCCGGTGTTGAACAGCGTGTTGATTCCCGTCTTGGTGTGGTCACCCATCAGCAATCCCAGGAATTGCCGCCCGGTTTCGCGTTCCGAACCCGCACACCACATGCGTACCGGGCTGTAATTGTTCTTGAGGTCGCTGTTGTTCGACGCCGCGCCAATGTTCACCCATTCGCCAATATAGGAGTGCCCGAGGAACCCGTCGTGCTGCTTGTTCGCATAGGCGGCAAAAATGGTCTCTTCGACTTCCCCACCCACTTTGCACACCGGGCCGATGGACGTGCCGGGCAGGATCTTCGCGCCGGTCTTGACGATGGCGCCCCGGCCAACGCTGACCGGCCCGACGATGGTCGCGTTGGGCATCACGAGCGCGCCGTCCGCAATCACGATCGGACCGTCGCTCGCGTCCAGCACCACTCCCGCGCGTACCACCGCCCTCTCACCGATCACCACGTCCTCCGGGCGAACGATCTGCACCCCGCCGTATACGACACAGTCGTCGGCCTGTCCGCGGACCGGCGAACTTGCAAAGTCGTCCGCAATCGCATCGCCGTTGAACTCGATCAACTGCCACGGAAACGAGAGCAGACGCGCCTCCGGCATCTCGATGCGGCGCAGGCGCGCGGTTTCAATGAGCCGCTCCAGATCGAGCGAGATCTTTTCCTCGACGTCGTCCTGGCCGAGCGTGTGCGCGTCTTCGTAGGTGCCCCTGGCCGGCGAGGACGACCGCGTCGGACGGCGCTTCTTCGGCGCCGCAGGCGCAACCTGCCCCGCCCGTTGCAACGCGGTCGCGACCTCCTGCAGATAGTCTTCTCCGACGCGGCGGCGCAGGTAGTCGGAGAAGTCGGCCGCGCTCGCCTTACCCAGCCGCGCGCCCACCACGTACCCGCCCTTGACCGCGATCGTGTCGTCCGTCAGCTGTTCCAGGAGGCGCGCCCGTTCGTCTCCGAAACACAGCAGCCGTCCGTTGAGGAACAGGGTCGCGCCGGAGGCGGGCTGGTTGACCGCCGGCCCACCGTCGGACAGCGCCAGCACGCCCGCGAGATATTCGCGGCAGATCAACGACTGACGCGGGCGCGGGAGCCCCTCGAGCAGGCGCGAACGCAGCGTCCCGCATCCGATGCGCAGGTCGAACACGCCCTGCGCGAGCGACAGCGGGAAGAAGTTGGAAAACTTCTTGTCCTCGAAAATACAAACGCTGATGGACACAGTGTGTTGGCGCTTTCCGGCCAGGCTCCCACGCGCTGGAACGCCCGCGCGGTCTGCGCGGGCGTTTTCAGCGGTTCATTGAGGTGGCGGCACGCGGACCGCCGAAAAGATGGTGGAGTTGACGGGGATCGAACCCGTGACCTCTTGACTGCCAGTCAAGTGCTCTCCCAGCTGAGCTACAACCCCGCGAACAAAAACGGTAACAGAATGCCGCGCAGCGTCAAGCGGAATATCTGGACTTCGCGGCGGGATTACGGTAGAAATCAACGCCGATGCGCTGCCGTGTGCCGGAGTGGTGAAACTGGTAGACGCAGGGGACTCAAAATCCCCCGGAGGCAACTCCATGTCGGTTCGATTCCGACCTCCGGCACCACCCCCCCTTACACGGCCTCACGATCCCGTTCCATATACAGATACGCGGACCACGCTTGCGGGGGCCGCCGGGTGGCGAAACGATTCTGCACGCCCCACAGCCACGTCGGCTGTCGCGGCATTCGCATCAGATGCAACCCCGCCTCCGCGGGGGTCCGCCCCCCCTTGCGACGGTTACAGGGCACGCAGCAGGTGACGATGTTCGACCATTCGGTACGTCCACCGCGCGAACGCGGCATCACGTGGTCGCACGTCAACTCGCTCACGGCGAGCCGCCGGCCACAGTACTGGCAGGTAAACGCGTCGCGCGTATAGATGTTGCGGCGGGAGAACTTCGCCTCGCGGCGCTGAAAGCGGACAAACGTCGTCAGCCGCACCACGGACGGCACCGCGACGCTGCGCGTCACGGTGTGAATCTCGCGTTCCGACGCCTCCACGATCTCGGCCTTGTCGAGGACGATGAGCTTGACCGCCCGCCGCCAGCCGATCACGTTGAGAGGTTCGAACGACGCATTGAGCAGCAGAACGTGTTCGAAGAGCCCTCTCCCTGGAACCTCCCGGTCCCTCGATTCGCAGAAATCTAGCAAAAGCCGTTCCGCCCCGGCAAACCCAAATCGCGCGGGCGATTGACCTTGACCCGCCTGACAGTTGCCGTACCATCGCCCTTGCGGGTTCCCATCCCCCCCGCAGGATGTATCCCACGTGATTCGACGCCTGCATATCGCAGCCCTGTTCGTGCTCCTGGTGGCGCCGACACCGCTGCGCGCCGACCCGGTTCCTGCAGCCACCACCGTGGTCGAGGCCCGTGTCGACGGCGCCATCGGGCCGGCCACCACCGCTTATATCGAGCGCGTGCTCGCGACCGCCGCCGCGACCGGCGCCACCTGCGTCGTGATCTCCATCGACACGCCGGGCGGACTGTCGGAGGCCATGCGGGACATCGTCCAGGCAATACTTGCCAGCCCGGTTCCGGTCGTCACCTACGTGCAGCCCGGCGGTGCGCGCG
>DASUGO010000205.1:0-10616 GCA_036273975.1 Candidatus Krumholzibacteriia bacterium | reverse complement strand
GCGGGTTCGGTTGTGGCCAGTTTGTGGGCGGTGTCGGACGAGTCGACGGCCGAACTGATGAAGGCATTCTACGAACAGATGCTCGGCAAGAAGAAGCCGGCCAGCCGCGCGCTCAACGAAGCCCGGTTGGCGTTGATCGCGAGTGAAAAGTATTCGCACCCGTTCTACTGGTCGCCCTTCGTGGTGACGGGCACGGAGCGATCGCCCTGGTGATGGGCGCCGTGTGAGGGTTTGAACGCAGTTGTGACGCTGTGACATTGTTGTGCAGGAGCCGTCTCGAAACGGGAGCAGGCAGGAAAGAGGATCGTATGAAAAAGACAACGTTGTTTTCGATCATGGGCACGCTCGTGTTCGCCGCCACCGCGGCGCTCGCGACGCAGGTAATTCAGCGGACGCCGCAGGAGCTGGCTCAGGAGTCCGCGTTGATCGTCGAAGGGACGGTTACGGGCGTGCGCTCGTACTGGAACGACGATCATTCCAAGATATTCACCGAGGCTACGGTCGCGGTGGGGTCCACCTACAAGGGCCGCGGTGGGAGCACGATTCGCGTCGTGCAGCCCGGCGGCGTCGTCGGCAACGTGCGCATGACCGCGCACGGCGCGCTGGCGTGGTCGCGCGGCGAAGACGTCCTGCTGATGCTGGAGCCGGCATTCCCGGGGACGTTCCAGATCGCGGGATTTTCGCAGGGCAAGTACGCCATCGAACGCGATGCGCGTACCGGCAAGGCATTCGTCCAGCAGGCGCTTCCGCCGGACGTCGAGGGGGCCGGCACGCCGGCCACGAACAACGCGGCGTCGAAAGAGCGCGTCACGATCGAGCAGTTCATCAACCAGGTTCTTCCTCAGAACTAGAACATCGTAACCAGCATTCTAACGGAAGGGTCGAGCATGACGTCCCGAATTCGCCTCTTGATCACGATGGTTGCGCTGCTGTTGCTGGGCGCATTGAATGTGCAGGGTTTCATCCCGGACGACGCGGATGGCGACGGTGTCCCTGATTCCGTCGACGTTTGCCCCGGCGAGAATTCGTCCTATTTCGACCGCAACGGCGATGGCTGCATCGACGACGCCATCGGCGCGCGCCACGTGGAGTACTGGGGCGCGGAAGACGCCACCATTCCATACGTCATCAACGCGCTCGGCGCCCCCGGTGTTGCCGGCACCGCCGACAACAACGCGATTGTGGCGGCGTTCGACTCGTGGACGTCGACACCGGGCACCGGCCTGTCCGCCAGCTACGGTGGCACCACCGCGCTGGCCGTGGCCGCCGGGCTCGACCACATCAACCTGGTGACGTTTGCCGACAACACCTATCCGTTCGGGTTGTCGACGCTCGCAGTGGGTCTCTCCACCAGCTTCGAGGCGGACACCGTGATCGCGGGCCGCGTGTATCGCAAGGGCGAGATCTTCGACGCGGACATGATCTTCAGCCCGACGAAAACCTTCAAGGCGGGCGGCGCCGGACCGGGCAGCGACATCCAGAGTGTCGCGACGCACGAGGCCGGGCACCTGTTCGGTCTTTCGCACACCGCCGTCAAGTCGTCGACGATGTTCTACGTGCTTCCGGGCGGACTCGCGGCGCGCACGCTCGCGAGCGACGACCAGCGCGTCTTCTACAAGGCCTACGCGACCCCGGTCTCGCTGGCCGGCGCCAGCCGGCTGAGCGGCGTTGTCACCAGCGGACAGACCAGCGCCCCCATCGGCGGCGCGCTGGTGTACGCGATCAACGCCGGCGCTCCTGGCGACACCGCGGCCTGCGACATCACGCTGGCCGATGGCTCCTATGACTTCGCCGGACTTCCCAACGGAAACTACTATGTGGCGGTCCACCCGCTCGACGGCACGTCGGACATCGGGTACATCTCGGCCGGAAATATCAACGCACTCGTCGCGAGCATCGTGGACACCGACTTCCTGCCGGAGTACTACGACGCGGCCGAGTCCAACATGGACATCGGCGCCGACAAGACGGCGCTGGCGGTCAGCGCGGGCAATACCACCACCGCCGATGTCATCACCAACATCGACGGCACTCCGCCGGTGGTCGTGGACGTGACGCCGGCCTCGGGCACGGCCGACGCCGCCATCGACGGTGCGTTCCTGGTGCGCTTCTCGGAGCGCGTGGACGTGGGCACCATCGCGGCCGGATTTTCGTTCAAGCACGGCGCCACGGGTGTCGGCGGCAATCTGGCCGTCATTCGCGACGACTCGGTGATTGTCTTTACGCCCGGCACGCCGCTCGCATTTTCGACCGGCTACACGCTGCGCATCGACACGGATCTGAAGGACCGCGCCGGCAACGCGCTGGCCAGCGATTTCACGGCCACGTTTACCACCGAGGACGAGCCGCCGCTGAGCATCTCCAGTGTCGCCCCCAACAAGGGCGTTCCCGGTACGACCGTGGTCATCAACGGCCGCGGGTTCTCGACCAGCCCGTTCCCGGCGGTCTCCTTCAACGGCACACCCGCCACGGTTGGCAGCGCCGACCCCGGCCGCCTCATCGTGACGGTGCCAGCCGGCGTGACCACGGGTAATGTCACCGTGACCAACCCGGATCTCGCGATCAGCAACGCGCTGGTGTTCACCGCGCTGTCCGACGAGGAAGTGGCGCGCGGCTACGACACGGGCACCGTGAATCTTTCCGGCCTGCCGCACGCGATTGCGCTGTCGCCGGACGACGGCTACGCGTACATCGCGGTCGCCGGCGGTGTGGAGGCCGTGGTCGTCGACGCGGGACTGGGCGGATACCTGACCCGCCAGCTCATCGCCCAGCCGGGCGAATTCGACGACGTCGCGACCACGCCGGACGGAAGCCGTGTCTACGCGGTGAGTACCGGCAACAGCGAGATGATCGAGATCGTCTCGGACCCCAGCAACACGTTGCTGTTCAACACGGTGATCGCCACGCGCGCGCTCAACGCGCAGCCGCGCGGCATCGTCGTGGACCCGTTCGGGTATCGCGCCTACATCGCCACCGACGCCGCCGAGGTGCAGGTGTGGGATGTGCGGCTCGGCAGTCCGAGCTACCAGCAGCAGGTGGGCGTGCTGCACTCGCCGGGCGGCGTGTCGTTGCCGGGCGGGCTGGCGATCACCCCCGACGGGTCGCGCCTGCTCGCGCTCGCCTCTTCGGGTGACGTGCTGTTCTATCAGCTGGGGATCGACTCGCTGGTGGACCAGGTGAATATCGGTCTGGATCCGCGCGCGGTTGCGATCGATCCGCAGGGTGAGCGCGCGTATGTGGCGCACGGCGATGGCGGTATTTCCATCGTCAGCGTTGCCGGTGCGACTCCGTTCTTCGTTCAGTCCATCGGCACCGGCGGCTCGCTGCGCGGGTTGGATACCACGCCCGCGGGTCTGTACCTGTACGCGACCGATCGTTCGGTCGACAACCTGAAGATCGTCGACCTCGACCAGACCCACACGACGTTCCGCAGCGTGGTCGCGACCGCGCCGATGGTGGCGAATCCGGTCGACATCGCGCTCTCGTCCGACGGCGTGTACGCGTACTCGGTGCTGCAGGGCGACGGGATGGCCTCACCGCGCATGGTGGTCACCACCATCGGCCAGGGCCCGACCATCGTCAGCATGGTGCCGCAGGCCGGAAAGCCCGGCACCAAGATCGTCATCACGGGGTCGGATTTCACCGACGATGTGCTGGCGGCGGACGTCGACTTCAACGGCATTGTGGTGTCGGCGGACCAGACCTCGCCGGGCGAGGTGATCGTAACCGTGCCGGTCGGCGTGACCAGCGGTCCGGTGACGGTGCGCAAGAACAGCCTGGCCGGCCCCTACGAAGTGTCGAACGCGTTCCCGTTCGAACTCATCCCCGCGCTCGCGTTGGAACACCCGCTGCGCGAAGCCGGCAAGCTCGAGTTCCCCAGCGCGGGACCGGCGTTCTGCGACTATCTGATCAAGACGATCGCGTTCTCGCCGGACGGGAGCTATCTCTACGCCGCGTGTGGTGGCAGCGATCACTGCTTCGTGTTCGACATCCGCCCGGGCAGTCCCGACTTCAACCAGTACGTCGGCAGTTTCGACGTGGGCGACATCGTGAACGACATCGCGATTACCGCCGACGGCAAGGTCGCCGTGTTCGCCACCGTCACCGGTCCGCTGGCATTCTACTGCAATCCCAACGATCCGCGTTTCGGGACCGCGGGACCCGCGTTTGACTTCACCACCAACGCCATTGCGGCCGGCGGAGTCAATTCAGTGGCGACCAGCCCGGACAACCGGGGCATGATGATCATGGATGGTTCATCGCACATGTTCGTCGATGCCACCGGGCTGTCGGACGGCGTTACGCCGATCGTCATCGACCAGCATTATCCGTTCGCGATCGACGACGACGTGGTCTTCCACCCGACTGGCAAGGCGTGCTTCATGCTGAACCCGGCGTCGGCGGGCCAGCTGCTGATCTACAACAGTGACCCGGGCAGTCCCACCTACGGTACCGTCTCGGGCATCGCTACATCTCCGGCGCCGACGTCGATTGACGTTTCGCGCGACGGCAACTACGTGTTTGTCTACTCGGGCAATCCGTCGCCGAACTTCGACCTGTACATGACGCGCATCAACTGTTCGGATCCGCACAGCTGTTTCACGGAGATCACCTGCCCGATGGGCAGCCTCGATGCCAGCGCCGTCAGCGGCAACAATCAGATCCGCATCGCGCCGCAGGGGAACTTCGGAATCCGCACGCTGAACAACACCGGGTTCATCGAATGGGATCCGACGTGCCCGGTGGAGCCGTTCTTCCGTTCCCTCACCAACGACGTGAACATCGACTTCGCGTTCACGCCCGACGGCCGGCGCATCTATGCGTCGACCCCGGGCTCGGTGGCGGTCGTGATGTACGACTTCCTCGCCGCGCAGGGCATCGGCATTGCGTCGGGCAACAACCAGACCGGCGTGGCCGGCCAGGTGCTCCCCGCGCCGATTCGCGTGCAGGTCGGAGCCTCGGAAGTGGGGGCGCGTCTGGACGGCGTGCCGGTGACCTTTGAGGCGATGAACAATGGCATGCTGGTGACCAGCGACGGACTCAAGAGCAAGACCGTGGTTGCTACCGATATCAACGGGTTTGCCCAGGTCAGCTGGCAGCTCGGCGACCTCGGCGCGAACAGCGTCGTGGTATCCGCCACCGGGCTGGCGGGTTCGGGCTTCAGTTTCTCGGCCACGGCCAACCCGGATCCGGGCACGCTGCCGCTGGCGGTGGCGGAGATTATTCCGTTGAATGGCACGGGCAACGTGAGTCCGACCACGGCGCTGCTGGCGACGTTCAGCCGCGCCATCGATCCCACGACGATCGGTGCCACCACGCTGTACCTGCGTAACGCGTCGACGACGGCGCTGGTGCCGGCCACCTACGGGTTCACCGACATGAACCGCAAGGTGTCGCTCACACCGAGTGCGGCCTTGAGTCTCGGGACCGCGTACGAACTCGTTCTCACCGGCGGCATCGACGCGGTGGGAGGCAGTCCGCTCACCAACCCGGGTGTTTCCGAGTTCTCGACCGTGGCCGCGGTTCCGCTGCGGCTTTCGTCGATATCGCCGCCGAGCGCGCTGACCGGTGTCAACATCGTGCTGGGTGGGGCCGGCTTCAACGCGACGCCGTCCAACAACACGGTCCTGTTCAACAATGTTGCGGTGGCGCCCCTCTCCGGAGGGGTGGGTGCGCTGACGGTCCGGGTGCCGAACAGCGCGCTGCCGGGTATCGTACGCGTGGTGGCGAACGGCGATACGTCGAACGCGCTTCCGTTTACGGTGCTCAAACCGAATACGTCGCCGATCGACGAGGTCATCGCGACGATCGGCAGCGGTACGGGTGCGAAGAGTTGCGCGGTTTCGCCCGACGGCACCCTCCTGTACACCGTGAGCCCCGAGGGTGACGCGATTGTTCCCGTCGATGTCGAGGGTGTGACCACCTACGTGGCGATCCCGGTGGGTGACCAGCCGGTCGCCATCGTGATCCACCCGGATGGCAAGATTGCCTACGTGGCCAACTTCAACTCGGGGACGGTATCGGTGATCGACATCGACCCGGCGTCGGCCACGTTCAACACCGTCATCCAGACCATCGCCGTGGGCACGAACCCGGTGGACCTCGCCGTCGCGCCCGACGGCTCGCGCCTCGCGGTGGCGAACGCGGGGTCTTCCGACGTGAGCGTCGTGGACGCCAACAACGAGAGCACGACCTACAACCAGGTGCTGGCATCCATCGGGTCGGGGACGGGCTCGCGCAGCGTCGGGATCTCGCCCGACGGCGTGATCTACCTCGGCACCGACACCGGCTTCCTGGTCATCGGCACGTCGAACGAGGTGCTGGCCAACATCGGCACCGGCACGGGTTCCAAGAGCCTCGCGATTTCGCCCGACGGCGCGCTGATGTTCATCCTGACCGACGCGGGCAGTCTGCTGGTGGTCGATATCCAGAGCGGCAGCCCGTCCGAGAACGAGGTGCTGGCCAGTATCGGGAGCGGTACCGGCTCCAAGAGCGTCGCTATCTCGGGTGACGGCACACTGCTGTACCTGATTCCGGAAATCGGCGACGAGGTGCTCGTCATCGCGCTGGATGTCGTGGCGGGTGTTTCGGCCACCAATCCATACGCCGCGGCACCCGCGTTTACCGTGACGGCGAGCTTTGTGGATACCATCGCGGTCGGCAGCGACCCGAGCGATGTCGTGGCCGACTGGAGCGGGTCGGGCAAGGTGTTCGTGGTGAACGCCGGCAGCGACAACATCTCGGTGATCAACGGATCGTCCGTTCCGACCAACGGTCCGGTGCCGGCGCAGATTGAGGTGACCCCGCAGACGCTCAACCTGCAGTCGAACGGGAAGTACGTGACGGGCCGGATCGAGATCGCGGCGTTCTTCGTGGAGGAAATCGACATCGCGTCGATCCGCCTGCAGGATGTCATCCCGGCGGTCCCCGGCAAGTCGTCGGTAGGTGACTTCGACAGCGACGGCATCGCCGACCTCGAGGTCAAATTCGACCGCGTGGCGTTCCAGGCCATCCTGCCGCAGGGCGAGTACGTGCCGGTGACGATTACCGGTCTCGTGCGCGGAATGGCGTTTGCCGGTCTGGATACCATCCGCACCATCCGTCCCGTGGTCACGCATCCGCACGCTGCACAGGGCGTAATGCCCGGTGCGCCGACGTCGATCACCTGGACGACGCCGTCCGGTTACAGCGCCAGTGCAGCCGACGTGCACGTGTCGCTGGACGACGGCGCCAACTGGACTCCGGTGGCGTTGCAGATGGCGAACACCGGTTCGGTGACGTGGAACGTGCCCACCGGCTTCTTTGAGCGCTGCCGGGTGATGGTGACGCTGTGGAAGGATGGCGACGTGCTCGGGCAGGGGATGAGCCAGGATCCGTTCACGATCGCCGCGCCGGTCCCGACGCGGATCGCGTCGTTCGATATCGCGCTGGAAGACGGCGCCGCGGTACTCCGCTGGCAGACGAGCTTCGAACTCGGCATGCAGGGCTTTGCGGTCCTGCGCGCGGCGTCGGAGGCGGGTCTCTACAGCGAGGTTACCGATGGCACCATCGCGGCGGGCGGACAGGCCGCCGGCGGGCGCTACGAGTACCGCGACGAGAGTGTGACGGCCAATCGAACCTACTGGTACAAGTTGCAGGAAGTGACCGCGGAGGGTCCGGGCGCTGAGTTCGGGCCGTATTCGGTGACCTACAAACTGGCATACGGGCTGGAACAGAACGTTCCCAACCCGTTCAACCCGACGACGACGATCAAGTATGCGCTCGCGGCTGACGGGCCGGTGTCACTTGTCATCTATGACGTCGCGGGCCGCCGGGTTCGCGAGCTGGTCAACGAGAAGCAGCGCGCCGACGTCTACAAGCTGTCGTGGGATGGGACCGATGACCGCGGCCAGCGGGTGGCCAGCGGGATGTACTTCTATAAGCTGAGCGCCGGATCTTACCACCAGACCCGCAAGATGCTGTTGCTCAAGTAAGGACGTCCCGGGAAGGCATGGTGCCCCGGCTAACGCCGGGGCACCGTCTTTTTTTGGGGTCTGAATCTCCCGGGGATTCGAGAGTTAAGTGTAAGATTCTCCATATGTAATGACCCGCCCCGCTGACCATAATGAATTCGTGAAGACCGCTCCGTGGCTTGAAAACGCCACAAAGTCCGTGGTATACTTGGTCACCGAATCACGCGACTATACGCGTAGTTTTGTTTGACGCTGCGGAGGGTTTTACAGCTTGGCGAGACACCGGCACAGCAGCGTTGGGGTCGCATTGTTATGCCTCATGCTGGCGACGCCGGCTCTTGGTCAGGTGGATAACCGGCTTGAGGCGTACACCGGGCGGAACGCTACAGGGTATCTCGCTCCCCTTGTTGACGCCTTCCGGTCAAACCTGAATTCGGGACTCTTTCACACGGCCGATGTGCCGGTGAACGGGTTTCACGCCCGTCTCGATCTTAACGTCATGTCGACGTTCTTCGGTGAGGACAGCCGGACCTTCCTCGCCACGACAGAAGCGGGTTTCTCGCCAGAGCAAACTGTCCGTGCCCCTACCGTCGTCGGCCCGACCGACGCGGTGGTGGTTGATGGCGACGCATCCACGAAGTTCGCGTTTCCCGGCGGCTTCAATGTGGACAACATGTATTTTTCGGCTCCCCAGTTGACGGTGGGCGGGTGGAAGGGAACCGAGGCGATGGGGCGCCTGATCATATACGACACCGGCTCGTCGGAACTCGGCCGGTTGAACGTCTGGGGAGTGGGGCTGCGGCACAGCCTGTCGCAGTACGCCCACGGCCTGGATCCAGTGGATCTCGCACTTGCGGGGTACTGGCAGAATGCGGAACTTAAGAACACGGATGACCAGCGGGTCATCGATGCACGGCTGGCGACGCTGAGTCTGCAGTCGGGGGTTCCGTTGGGAAGTTTCTACCCGTATGCGGGGTTGTCGGTGGGGTGGTGGGAGATGGATGTGCACTACGGGTTCGACGAGGTCGTCAGTGCTGACCCGCAGGTTGTGGAGTTTCGAACGAATGGTGATTTTCAGATGACATTGGGTGTGTCGTACCAGGTCGGTTTCATCGCCGCCTATGGTGAATACAATTTCGCCGCGCAGAACACTGTCGCGGCGGGGTTGTCGGTCAATTTTCCCTTTTCCAACAGGAGCGTGACGCAATGAAACATCTTAGCGCCAGACTTCTCGTGATCGCCGTGTTGGGCGTTGTGCTTGCCTCGTCCGGTTGTGTCTATGACAACACCGACCTGGTGGTCACCGAGAACGTTTGTGTGAACTTTGATCAGACCATCACGACCGGGTCGTTTTCGACCTTCGTCGTGTGTGATCAGTTCAAGGAAGCACTGCTGAGCAAGCTGGACGAAAACAACAAGACCCTGGACGATGTGAAGAGCATTCACATGGTCAGTGGGACCTTCAAGACCATGACCGTCACTGGCAAGAAGCACGACTGGCTCATCACGGCCGACGTGTCCATTGGCCGCCGCGACGACCCCAACGCGGGGTACACGGACGGTCCGGAACCGTTCGTGAGCTTCCAGAACCAGTCGTTGCAGGCGCTCAAGGGCGCGCCGACGGATGCCCAGCTCAACGCCGATGGCGTGGACGTGGTCAACCGGGCGCTCGAAGCGTTGCTCAACGGCGAAGATCCGCGTCTCGTGCTGGTGGTCGACAACGAGACCGTCACCCCGACGCCGTCCGTGAGTGATCCGATGGACTTCAAGCTCCTCACGTGCGTGAAGTTCCAGGCGATCATCGAGATGAGCGATCCGAACTGACCAGGACGCCGGATTAGGGAGCTGACCGAGCAACCCTGTCTTGACCGGAGGCCCGGGCGCGCAAGCGTCCGGGCCTTCGTTGCTTCCGGGCGGGCGCCCGGCCCGCGCGATGCCGGGACGGGCTGCCCTTCCGGGCCGGTTTCGTGCTACACTGCTCGCGGCCGCATGACGGGGGAACCATGTTGGAACCGCCCGGCCGCACCGCACCCAATCTTCCCGCCTGGGTTTCCCGCCTGGGCATGCCGGTCTGGATTTCCGCTCCCGACGGCACACTCTCCTATATGAACCGCCAGGCCGAGGTGCTCATCGGCCAGTCCGCCGCCGACTGCGTCGGCAATCTGTGCTACCTCGTGATTGCCGGCCGCACGCCCGATGGCACCCCGCTGTGCTGCCCGCGCTGCCGGGTTCGCCGCCTGGCCGACGAGCGCGAGGAGATCGAACCGGTGCGGATTGCGGTGCCGGTCGCCGATGGCACACGCAGAGATGCCACGGTCGTGATCATCGGTCTCGAAGACGGCCAGCTGGTGCACTGCGTCGTCGATGCCGGCAACGAACTTCGCCTGCGTCACTTCCTCGATCACGTCACGCTGCGCACACCCGATGCCGATTCCAACGCCGTCCGCGTCCGCCTCGGCGATCTCACCATGCGCGAACGCGAGGTGCTGGAACTCCTGGCCGAGGACGCGACGCTGCACGACATCGCGAACCGCCTGGGTGTCAGTTACGCAACGGTACGCAACCACGTGCAGCACATTCTGGGGAAGCTCGGGGTGCACTCCATTCTGGAGGCGGTGGCGGTGCTCCTGCTGGGGCAGGACTAGCGGAGACTCACGGCGAGGA
>DASUGO010000204.1:0-4388 GCA_036273975.1 Candidatus Krumholzibacteriia bacterium | reverse complement strand
TCGATATCGGTGAAATTCTGGACGTAGGTGACCTCGTAGCCCAGGAACTCGAGGTAGCGGCGGATCATGTCGCCGGAGACGAACGCGAGCATGTGCCCCATGTGTGGGCGGTCCTGGACCGTCATGCCGCACACATACATCCCCACCTTGCCGGCGTGGACCGGGGCGAACTCGGTGATGGTCCGCTTGAGTGTGTCGTAGACGCGCAGTGCCATGGGACAAAGAACTATAACAGCGGCGCCCGCGTGTGGTAAGAGGGAATCACGTGAGCGCCGCCCCGCAGTCACCCGCCCCGCGCGTCAGCAACGCCACCCTCGGCCTGTGGTCCTGCGTCGCGCTCGTCACCGGCAACATGATCGGTTCGGGGATCTTCCTGCTGCCCTCCTCGCTCGCCCCGTTCGGCACGCTCGCGATCGCGGGCTGGGTGGTGACGTCGATCGGCGCCCTGTGCATCGCGCTGGTCTTTGCCCGGTTGTCCCGGATGATCCCGAAGGCCGGCGGCCCCTACGCGTACACGCGCGAGGCCTACGGTGACTTCGCCGGCTTCTGGGTGGCGTGGGGGTACTGGATCGCCCTGTGGACCGGCAACGCCGCGATCGCGGTCGCGTTCGGAAGTTATCTCAAGGTATTCATCCCCGCGCTGGAGGGAAACACACTGCTCGCCGGCCTCGCGGCCATCGCGGCGGTGTGGGTGCTGACGCTCGTCAATGCGATGGGCATCCGCCGCGCCGGGATGGTGCAGATCGTCACGGTGATCGTGAAGCTCGTGCCGCTGGTCGCCATTGGAACCATCGGGCTCCTGTGGCTCAAGCCCGCCAACTTCTCCCCGCCGGTGCCGCCGGGCGTTTCACCGCTCGCGGCGATCTCTTCGGTGATGACGCTGACACTGTGGGCATTCCTCGGCATGGAATCCGCGACGATCCCGGCCGATTCGGTGCGCGACCCGGAGCGGACCATCGCGCGCTCGACCATCATCGGCACGGCGATCGCGTCGTGCGTCTACATCGCGAGCACGGTGGCGGTTATGGGCGTGATGCCGCGCGACTTGCTGGCCACCTCGCAGGCGCCGTTCGCCGACGCGGCGCGGATGATGTGGGGCGACGTGGGTTATTACCTGGTGGGATTCGGCGCGATCGTTTCGTGCTTCGGCGTGCTCAACGGCTGGATGCTGCTCGCGGGACAATTCCCCGCCGCGGCCGCGCGCGACGGCATGTTCCCGTCCTGGTTTGGAAAGCAGTCATCGCGCGGCGTTCCGGCGTTCGCCACCGCAATCGCGGCCAGTCTGATCACGGTGATGTTGCTCTTCAACTATTCCGGGACATCCACGCTGGTCTCGGTCTTCAATTTTGCGATCCTGCTCGCGACGCTCGCCAGCCTGATTCCCTACGCCTTCTGTTCGCTGGCGGAAATCCTGATGCGCCGCGTTCGCGGGCAACGCTCGGCGATGAAACCGCACCACCACGTCATCGCCGGCATCGCGTTCCTCTATTCCGCGTGGGCCATCTACGGCGCGGGCGCACAGACTGTCCTGCTGGGCTTCATGCTCCTGCTGGCCGGAATCCCGATCTACGTCTGGCTGCGCCGCAGCTGACGGTCAGGAACTTACCGCTGTAACAGCGGTGGCCTTCTGATTCGTTCCGCGCGGGTGGCAATCAGCGGGCGCCCACGTGTGAGGGGAGACTAGCGCGCAGGCGCGGTCGACCCGAGCGCGATGGGCTGCTGATTGACAGGACCCGCGCGGGCAGCGTGACCCGCGCGGGCAGCGCGGGCAACGCGACCGCGCGCGGCCGAGGCTACTTCTCCAGTGCCTTGCGTACGATGAACTCGCACACGTCGTTGTACGACATCCCCGCCACCGCGGCTGCCTTCGGCACCAGACTCATCGCCGTCATGCCCGGCAGCGTGTTCGCTTCGAGCAGGTACGGGCGCCCCTCCGGGTCGAGACGGTAGTCGAAGCGCGTGTACCCCGAGAGATTCAGCGCCGTGAACGCGCGCTGCGCGGAGTCCTGCACCGCGCGCGCAACGTCGTCGTCGATGGGCGCCGGCACCAGGTACTCCGTGTTGCCCGACTGGTACTTGTGGAAATAGTCGTACAGCCCGGACCTGGGACGAATTTCCAGCACGGGCAGCTCCGGTCCGCCTTCGAAGACCGCCTGCGTGATTTCGCGGCCAGCGATGTAGCGTTCGATCAGGATGGAGCGATCGGAAGCGAACGCGAGCTGCGCCGCCGCGTCGAGATCCTTGAAGTCGTGCACGATCGTGAGTCCGACGCTGGATCCCTGGGCGTTGGGCTTGACGACCGCCGGTAGACCGATGCTCTCGCGCACCTGCTGCTCCAGCGTGCCCGCGTGCAGCGCGGACCGTTCGAAGTGCAACCCCGGCGGCACCAGCACGCCCGCGTCCGCGGCGAGAACCTTGGCGCGCTGCTTGTCCATCGCGAACGCGCTGCCCGCCGCGCCCGAGCCCGTGAACGGAATGCCCAGGTATTCGAGCACTGCCTGCACCGTGCCGTCCTCGCCGGCGCCGCCGTGCAATCCGTTGAACACGAGGTCCACCCTGAAGTCGTCGCGCGCGGCGAGCAGACGCGTAAACACGGCGCGGGAACGGTAGACGTCGGGGTCGATACGTGGCGGCTCCGCGCCGATTTTCGCGTCGCCGAAAATTGCGTCGTCGTATTCGGTGGGCGCCACGTCAGGCCGCGCCGGATCGACCACCAGCACACGGTGGCCGTTATCGCGCAGCGCCTGCGCAATGCCGCGGCCACTCGCCAGCGACACGTCGCGCTCGGGCGAGTCCCCGCCCGTGAGCAGCAGAATGCAATGTGAGGCCTTGGACATGCTACCCCCAGGTAACGCAGTGCACGGCGATGGTGCCCATCACGTTCTCGAGCGCCGCGCCGGTCTGCACCACCAGCATCACCCGCCCGGAGAGCGTCAGGTCGCCATCCTTGCCGCCGGTCTTGCCGCTGATTTTCTCGAAGACGATGGTCCCGCCCATCACCTTGGAGCGGACCCCTTCGGCAAGTTCGATATACGCATCCCGCGGATCGGACGGGTCGCCGCCCTGCGGGCTCACGACGATCGCCTTGCCAAACAATTGCTGCCAGTCCTCGTTGTAACCGACGTGCACTCCCTGCGGCAATGTGCCGCCGATAACGACACCGTTGCTCTCGATCGAGAAGTACTCCGGGTACGATTCGTCGTCAGCCAGGTAGACGTCGATGGCGTTGAGCGGGATGACTACCGAGGAACTGTTGTGATTCAGCACCATCTTCCACGCTTCCGGTGCCGCGGCCTGCTCGCCGCCACCACCACCGCACCCGACCAGCACGACCAGCGCCAGAACCCCGAGCGCGCGCGCCCGGCGCGGCGCGGAACAACAAAGCGACGTGTGCATCGCAGCCTCCAGGATGTTTCCAACAAAGCGGGCCCGCCGTCACCGGGGAACCGGCGGCCGACGGGCCCATTGGACTCAAACCAAACGTTCCGGTCTAGTGCGAGTGACCGGCATGCGGATCCGCCGCCACGTCCATCTTCTTGAGCGCGACCTCGCTGACACCGAACGCCGCCGCCCCACCGTCCATCATGTGGAGTTCCTCACCGAGCTTCGAGAAGCTCATCGTCGTGGGGGCAGTTGCGTCGCCATACGTGAAGTTGATGACGTTCTCGCCCTCGCCCATTGCCCAGGTGCCGTTCTGCGTAACCGAGGGCTGGCCGCTGCTGTACTCGACGGCCATCATCGCCGTGTTGTCGGAGTTGAGGACCAGTGTGATCTTGCTGCTCACGCCTTCGGTGGGCGTGACTTCAGCCATGTACGTGCCCTCCGGACCCGCCGCCATCTCCATCGACGCAGCCGGTTCCTCGGTCGCGGGCGTGGTCTGCGTGGTCTCCGCTTCCTGGGCTTCCTTCTTGGCACAACCGCTGACCACGAGCATCATCGCACCGACAATCGCCATGCAAACGGCGAGACGCGGCAGCGTCGTGAAATTCTTAGTCATCCTGCTTTTCTCCTCATCGCGGCCTTCCGGCGCGCTATCCATTGCTTTATCGCCGGCCGAGAGGCCACACCCACCGTGGGTGCAGCGTTCGCACATGGCGATACAAACGTGTTACCGGGCGCTATCATGGGGAAAGAGCGCCGCAATCGTCCACAAGTTTGTTGCCGCAGGTGTAATCAGCCCCCGCCCGGCGGGTGCAGCAGCGCGGCGGCAATACCCAGGAAGACATATACGGCGGATACGATGACGCGCCGCCAGCGGTGGAAGCCCGGGTTGGTCCGCAGCCGCTCGGCGATGGCGCCCGCCAGCACGGCATAGACGCTGTCGGTAACCACCCCCAGAGCCACGAAGGCGAGCCCCAGCACGACCAGTTGGAGCCGGATCGGGGCCG
>DASUGO010000203.1:0-8071 GCA_036273975.1 Candidatus Krumholzibacteriia bacterium | reverse complement strand
AACTCGGCCGCGAGATGGAGATGCGGCAGGAGCGCGCGGCACCCGATGTCGACGCGGATCTCGACGACGACGTCGGCGATGATCTGCTGCGCCTGGTGTTCGTCTCCTGCCATCCCATCCTCTCCACCGAGGCGCGCGTCGCGCTGACGCTGCGGTTGCTCGGCGGACTCACCACCCCGGAAATTGCGCGCGCGTTTCTCGTGCCGGAGGCAACCATCGCGCAACGGATCGTCCGCGCCAAACGGACGCTGTCCGAGGCGCGGGTGCCGTTCGAGGTGCCGCGCGAGGCCGAGCGCGCCGCGCGGCTCGCGTCGGTGCTGGAGGTCACCTACCTGGTCTTCAACGAGGGCTACTCCGCGACCGCCGGCGACGACTGGATGCGCCCCGCGTTGTGCGAAGAAGCGTTGCGGCTCGGCCGCATCCTGGCCGGACTGGCGCCGTCCGAAGCGGAGGTGCACAGCCTGGTGGCGTTGATGGAGATCCAGGCGTCGCGCACCGGTGCGCGTGCCGGACCCGGCGGCGAGCCCATTCTCCTGCTACAGCAGGACCGCTCGCGCTGGGACCGCTTGTTGATCCGCCGTGGTCTCGCCGCGCTGGAACGCGCGGAGTCCATGGGCGACGCGCTCGGTCCGTACGCGTTGCAGGCCGCGATCGCCGCGTGCCACGCGCGCGCGCACACCGCGGATCTTACCGACTGGGCGCGCATCGTCGCGTTGTACGACGCGCTCGCGCAGGTGACGCCGTCGCCGGTGGTGGATCTGAACCGCGCGGTTGCGGTGGGGATGGCGTACGGCGCGGCGGCCGGGCTGGAGTCGGTCGACGCGCTCGTGGCCGATCCGCAGCTCCGTGGCTACCACCTGCTGCCGGCGGTGCGCGGTGACATGCTGCACAAGCTCGGGCGCAACGGCGAGGCGCGCGCCGAGTTCGAACGGGCGGCCGCGCTCACCCGCAACGAGCGCGAGCGGGCGCTGTTGCTGGCGCGCGCGGCGGCGTGTGCGGAGAATCCGCGTATTTGATGGTCTCGGGGCCCTGGGTGCGGTAGTATTCCGGATAACGATATCCAGTTAGCGATGTAATCCCGGAAACCAGAGGGTGGAAGCCGCATGACTACACGCAGGAAGTTCCTGGCCGGTGCAGCGCTGGTCGTGGCGTGCGCCACGCCGGTGTTCGCGCAGCCGTCAGCCGACAAATTCGACCGGACCGTGTTGCCCGTCAAGGAACCCAAACGGCCCGTGTATACCGAACTCGACGCGCGCAACGTCACGCCGCCGCCGCCGTTCGAAGTAACCGCGCCGGCGGGCGCGCCCAACGTTGTGATCATTTTGATCGACGATCTGGGATTTGGCGCGACATCCACCTTTGGCGGGCCGATTGCCACACCGACCTTCGAACGCCTCGCGCAGGGCGGGCTTCGCTACAACAACTTCCACACCACCGCGCTGTGTTCACCCACGCGCATGGCGCTCAAGACCGGGCGCAACCACCACGAGGCCGAAACCGGTTCCATCATGGAGTCGTCGACCGCGTTTCCCGGCAACACCGGCCGCGTTCCCAACAGCGTGGCGCCGCTGGCCGAGATGCTGCGCCTGAACGGCTACAGCACCGGCGCGTTTGGCAAGTGGCACGAGACCGCACCGTGGGAAGCCAGTGTGTCCGGGCCGTTCGACCGCTGGCCCACGCACCAGGGGTTCGACAAGTTCTACGGCTTCATCGGCGGCGAGACCAACCAGTGGGCGCCGTTCATCTTTGACGGAACTCACCAGGTGGAACTGCCCGACAATCCCAACTACCACTTCCTCACCGACATGACCGACCAGACGGTGGCGTGGATCAAGTACCAGCAGGCGCTCACGCCCAACAAGCCGTACTTCGTGTACTACGCGCCGGGCGCCACGCACGCGCCGCACCACGTGCCCAAGGATTGGATCGCGAAGTGGAAGGGCAAGTTTGACCAGGGTTGGGACAAGCTGCGCGAGGAAACGCTGGCGCGTCAGATCAAGATGGGTGTCGTCCCGAAGGGTACAAAGCTCGCCGGGAAACCCGAGGCCATCAAGGACTGGAAGGCGCTCTCCGACGACGAGAAGAAGCTGTTCGCGCACCAGGCCGAGGTGTACGCCGCGTTTCTGGACATGACCGACCACGAGATCGGCCGCGTAGTCGACGCCATCGATGAACTGGGCGACCTCGACAACACGCTGATCTTCTACATCGCCGGTGACAACGGCGCGAGCGCCGAGGGCGGCATGAACGGCCTCTACAACGAGATGACTTATTTCAATGGCGTCGCGGAAGAGGTCCCGGCGCTCTTGAAGGTGATGGACCAGTGGGGTGGTCCGGAGACCTATCCGCACATGGCAGCCGGCTGGGCGGTTGCGTTTGACAGCCCGTTCATGTGGACCAAGCAGGTGGCGTCCAACTTTGGCGGCACGCGCAACGGCCTCGTGATCCACTGGCCGAAGGGGATCAGGGCGAAGCACGAAATTCGCGGACAGTTCCACCATGTGATCGACGTGGCGCCGACCATCCTCGAAGCGGCCGGGTTGCCGGAGCCGACGTCCGTAAACGGGACCGTGCAGGCACCCATCGAGGGCGTCAGCATGGCCTACACGTTTGACGATCCCGCCGCGAAGGACCGCCACACGGTGCAGTACTTCGAAATATTCGGCAACCGCGCCATCTATAATGACGGCTGGCTGGCCGGCACCGTCCACAAGGCGCCGTGGGAGAGCAAGCCCCGCCATGTGCTCACGGAAGACGTGTGGGAACTCTACGACGTGCGCTCGGACTTCAGCCTCGCGAAGAACGTTGCGGCCAAAAACCCGCAGAAGCTCGCGGAGATGCAGACGTTGTTCATGAAAGAGGCGGAGAAGTATCACGTATTGCCCATCGACGACCGCGTGTTCGAGCGCATCAACCCGGCACTCGCCGGCCGTCCCGACCTGATGGCCGGGCGCACGTCACTCACGCTGGCCGAAGGCATGACGGGCATGACGGAGAACGTGTTTCTCAATATCAAGAACCGCTCGGTGACGATCACCGCCGAGGTCGTGGTGCCAGAGGGCGGCGGCAACGGAACCATTCTCGCGCAGGGTGGGCGCTTTGGCGGGTGGTCGCTGTACGTCAAGGACGGTGTGCCCGGCTACGGCTACAACTTCCTTGGCCTGGAGCACTCCACCGTTGCGGGCACGCAGCCGCTGGCGGCCGGCAAGGCGACGATTCGTTTTGAGTTTGCGTACGATGGGGGCGGCCTCGGAAAGGGTGGCACCGGCACGCTGTATGTCAACGACGCCAAGGTGGGCGAGGGGCGCATCGAGCGTACGCAACCCATGATGTTCTCCGCCGACGAAACCGCGGACGTCGGCATCGACCTCGCCACGCCGGTGGTGGAGGCCGTCGGGGCGGAGGCGAAATCGCGCTTCACGGGCCGTATTCCGAAGGTGACCGTTGCGGTGGCGGACGTGAAATAGTTCGCGCCCGCGACGCGGGCAGCGGGGCACGAATGAAAGTCATCGTTGTGGGTGGAGTGGCCGGTGGCGCGTCATGCGCGGCGCGCCTGCGGCGGCTGGACGAAAGGGCCGAGATCCTGCTGTTGGAGCGCGGGCCGCACGTGTCGTACGCCAACTGCGGACTCCCGTACCACGTGGGCGGCGTTATCGTGGACGAATCCAGTCTGCTGGTGGCGACGGCCGACATGCTGCGCGGGCGTTTTGCGATCGACTGCCGCACGCGCTGCGAGGTGGTCGATATTGCGGCCGCGCACAAGACCGTCGACATCAAAGATCTCGACGCCGGCCGCCTGACCACGGAGTCGTACGATAAGCTGGTGCTGTCGCCCGGCGCCGCGCCCATCCGTCCGCCGCTTCCCGGTATCGATCTCCCCGGAATCTTCTCCATTCGCAACGTGCCCGACGCACGCAAGGTGCGCGAGTGGATCGAGCACGTGTTCGCGGATGCGCCCCGGCGGCGCGCGGTGGTGGTGGGTGGCGGTTACATCGGCATCGAGATGGCGGAGAATCTCGTCAAGCGCGGATTCGACGTGACCATGGTTGAAATGGCGGACCAGGTCATGCCGCCGCTCGACCCCGAATGCGCGTACATGGTTGAGTATCACCTGCGCCGCCACGGCGTGCACGTCCTGCTCGGAAATGGCGTGGCCGGCTTCCGTCACAACGCGGACGGCGCGCTGGACGTGTTGACGCAATCGGGAGTGACGCACCCGGCCGACCTCGTGATCCTCGCCATTGGCGTGCGGCCCGAGACAGCGCTCGCAACGATGGCCGGTCTCGAGATCGGTGAACGCGGCGGCATTCGCGTCGACGAGCAGATGCGCACCAGCGATCCGGATATCTTCGCGGTAGGCGACGCGGTGGAAGTGAAGGACTTCGTCACCGGCGAATGGTCGCTGATCCCGCTGGCGGGGCCGGCCAACCGGCAGGGCCGCATCGCGGCCGACGTGATCGCCGGACGCGACGCGCGCTTCCGTGGCACGCAGGGGACGTCGGTGATCGGGGTGTTCGGCGCGACCATCGCCACCACCGGCGTCAACGAGAGGACGCTGCGGCGGCTGGGCGACGACGACTACGAGAAGGTGTACCTGTTCCCGGGTTCGCACGCGCGCTACTACCCGGGTGCCAAGACCATCGCGCTGAAAGTCATCTTCCGCAAATCCAACGGCCGCCTGCTCGGCGCGCAGGCGCTGGGGAAGGATGGCGCGGAGAAGCGCATCGACGCCATCGCGATGGCAATCCAGATGGGTGCGACCGTGTACGACCTCGAAGAAGCCGAACTCTGCTACGCGCCGCAGTTCGGAAGCGCCAAGGATCCCGTCAACTTTGCCGGCATGGTTCCCGCCAACGTGCTGCGCGGCGACATGCCGCTGTGCCACTGGGAGGACGTCGACGGCGGGTTCCTGCTCGACGTGCGCGAACCGTCGGAACTCGAGGTCGACGCCGTGCCGGGCGTGCTCAACATTCCGCTGCCGGATCTCCGCGCGCGTCTCGACGAACTGCCGCGCGATCGTGAGATCCTCGTCGTGTGCCGCTCGGCGCAGCGCGCGTATGTCGCAACCCGGATTCTCCTGCAAAACGGCTTTCGGGCGCGAAACATTTCCGGTGGCATGATGGCGCACGCGATTCGCGCGACGGTATCCGCGGGCGAGTCCAACCCGACATGAACGTGCAACCCCGCATCGGTCTCTACGGCGCCGTGCTGCTGCTGTGCGCCGCCTGCACGGTCACGCGCAATCCGGGTGAACACGCCTACACCGGGAAGTTGCCCGAACTCCACGTCCAGCTCGCGACGGACACGGTGCGCGCGGGGGAGAACCTCACCGCGACGATATCCATCAACAATTACGGGCAACCGCCGCACCGGCTCGAATTTGCAACCGGCTGTCAGTTCGACTGGACCATCACCGCCGCGGACGGCGCGGTCTTTTCCACCCGCTGCCTCATGTGTACCCAGGCGCCGACGTTTATCACCCTCGCCGGCGCGCTCTACGCGAAAACCATTTACGTCCCCACCAAACGCCTCTGCGAGACGCCGTGGCCGTTCGCGGGCGACCTGCTGCCGCCCGGGCGGTATCAACTCTCCGTGTTCGCCATTGGATACCGCGACCAGTTCCTGACCAATGTGGTCGCGTTCGACGTCGTTGACGAATGAACGGGTTTGCCCCCTGGCGTCAAAGCATGTAGAGTACCGCCCTGCACGACGCTCGTGGGTCGAAATGCCGAAATGCGCCTGGCGGAGGCCCCGTCATTTGCGCCGTGGACGAACCGCATATCGTTGAGAAGGAGATCGATGCAGATGAATTTCCCGTGGAAGACCGGCACACTGCCCCTATGGACCCGCGTTGCGAGCATGCTCGCCGTCGCGGCCATCGTGAGCATGTCACCCGTCATGGTCACGGCGACTCGCGCGGCGGAAGCCGGCAAGAAGCCCAATATCCTCGTCATCTGGGGTGACGACGTCGGCTACTGGAACATCAGCGCCTACAACCAGGGCATGATGGGCTACAAGACGCCGAACATCGACAGCATCGCAAGGGAAGGCGCGCTGTTCACGGACTGGTACGGACAGCAGAGTTGCACCGCCGGCCGCGCGTGCTTCATCACCGGCCAGTCGGGGTTCCGCACCGGGATGCTCAAGGTGGGTCTGCCGGGTGCCAAGGAAGGCCTGCAGGCGCGCGACGTCACGATCGCGCAGTTGCTGAAGGCGCAGGGCTACATGACCGCGCAGTTCGGCAAGAACCACCTGGGCGACGCCGACGAGACGCTGCCCACCATGCACGGCTTCGACGAGTTCTTCGGCTCCCTTTACCACCTCAACGCCGAGCAGGAGCCCGAGAATCCGGACTATTTCAAGGATCCGGCGCTGATCAAGAAGTACGGGACGCGCGGCGTGATCCACTGCTGGGCCAACCCGGATGGTACGCAGAAGATCGAGAGCACTGGCCCGCTCAACATCGAGCGCATGAAGACGGTGGACGAGGAGTTCACCAAAGCCACGCTCGACTACCTGCAGAAGCGCAAGGATGACGGCAAGCCGTTCTTCCTGTGGTGGAACTCCACGCGCATGCACATCTTCACGCACCTGAAGAAGGAAAGCGAAGGCAAGACCGGCCTCGGCCCCTACGCCGATGGCATGGTCGAGCACGACGCGATGGTCGGCCAGATCCTCGCCAGGCTCAAGGAGCTCGGACTCGACGAGAACACCATCGTGATGTACTCCACCGACAACGGCGCGGAGAAATTCTCGTGGCCCGACGGTGGATCTTCGCCGTTCCGCGGCGAGAAGAACGAGAACTGGGAGGGCGGCTATCGTGTGCCCTGCGCGATCCGCTGGCCGGGCGTCATCCAGCCAGGCACCATCAATAATGATATCTTCTCCCACGAGGACATGTTGCCGACGCTGATGGCGGCCGTGGGCGTTCCGGACGTCAAGGAGCAGTTGCAGAAGGGCATGAAGGTGGGGAAGAAGACGTTCAAGGTCCACCTGGACGGGTACGATATCACCGACGCGCTCGCCGGCAGGGCACCGAGCCCGCGCCATGAGTTTTTCTACTGGAACGACGACGGCTCGCTGGTCGCGCTGCGCTACGACAACTGGAAGATCGTGTTCCGCGAGCAGCGCGCCGAAGGCTTTGACGTCTGGCAGGAGCCCTTCGTGACGCTGCGCGTGCCCAAGATATTCAATCTGCGTTCGGACCCGTTCGAGGTGGCCGATCAGATCGGCATGGACTACGCGCATTGGCGGATCGACCGTCTGTTCCTGCTGGTTCCGGCCCAGGAGTACGTCGCCCGGTACATCGCCACGTTCAAGGAGTTCCCGCCGAGCCAGAAGGTGGGCACCTTCTCGCTGGATCAGGTGCTGGAAAAGCTCACCACCGCGGGTACCTCGAACCAGTAACCGCGCGCAGCGCCAAACCGCCGCTGGATAGGAAGGGCCGCACCCGTTGATGAGGGTTGCGGCCCTTCTCTTTTTGCGCGATTCTCTGGGTGGCCCGCTGAAAGGAAGAACCCCATGTCACGCCTGTCGCTCATCACGCTGCTGCTGTGCCTGCTCGCGCTCACCGTCCGCGCACAAACTCCGCCGGCCACAACCGGCGATACCAGTAGCGAGGTGCCGAAGGCCAAGCAGACGACGCTGGGTCTCTATGTGACCGCGGCCGAAGCCTATGGCCGCTGGGAGGCCGATCCCACGCACGTGAAGATTGTCGACGTGCGGACGCCGGAGGAATACATCTTTGTCGGACACGCCGACATGGCGTGGAACATTCCGTATTCGTTTCAGACCTACGCGTGGGATGCCGGGAAGGAACACTTCGCAATGCAGCCCAGCGCAACGTTTGTCGACGATGTGAAAGCGGTCGTGCAGCCCGGGGACACCCTGTATCTCATGTGCCGCTCGGGGCCGCGTGCGGCGCGTGCCGTCAACGCGCTCGCAGAGGCCGGACTCACGAATGTGTACAACATCGTCGACGGGATGGAAGGAGACGCGGTGAAAGATCCGGAGAGTCCGTCCAACGGCAAGCGGGTACTCAATGGCTGGAAGAACGCGGGGCTGCCGTGGA
>DASUGO010000202.1:0-2447 GCA_036273975.1 Candidatus Krumholzibacteriia bacterium | reverse complement strand
CATGTTCTTCACATAGTCCGCGTGCCCCGGACAGTCCACGTGCGCGTAGTGCCGCGCCTTCGTCTCGTACTCCACGTGCGCCGTCGCAATCGTAATACCGCGCGCACGCTCTTCCGGCGCCTTGTCGATCTGATCGAATGCCACGAACTTCGCCCCGCCCGTACGCGCCAGCACCTTCGTGATCGCCGCCGTCAGCGTCGTCTTGCCGTGGTCAACGTGACCAATCGTCCCCACGTTCACATGCGGCTTCGTTCTGTTGAACTTCTCCCTGGCCATCGATCAATTCCTCCTGAAAGGTGTTTGGCGACTTTCGTTCCGTATTTCTGGAGCCCTCGACCGGATTTGAACCGGTGACCTTTTGCTTACCATGCAAATGCTCTACCGACTGAGCTACGAGGGCAGAGCGACCGCTGTCTTCGTCCTCGGGCTTGCGCCCGGATTGTCTGGAGCGGGAAACGGGATTCGAACCCGCGACCCTCAGCTTGGAAGGCTGATGCTCTAGCCAACTGAGCTATTCCCGCCCGACTCGACCACTTTGCGAGAATGGTGGGGAGGGGAGGATTCGAACCTCCGAAGGCGTACGCCGACAGATTTACAGTCTGTTCCCTTTGACCGCTCGGGAACCTCCCCGAACTCACAAAGCGCAAAAAGTTATAAGTTCCGCAGTGGGGATCTAACGCCCCGCGAAGATGAACCACCAGCCGGCGCGAGAGGTCGTCATGGTCAGTACCACCGAAGCGTCTCGCTGCTCCTCGTCGCTGGTGTTAAGTTCGTACTTAAGGATGTGTGGAGATCGCCCGATTTCGCGCGGTCGCGACGCACGCAATCCTGGAGCTGGCGAAGGGACTTGAACCCCCAACCGCCTCATTACAAATGAGGTGCTCTACCATTGAGCTACGCCAGCGCGAACACAGTAACCCCAAAGAAAATTTAAGGGTACAGAGGGGCCACGATACGGCACCCCCCCGCTAGTGTCAAGCGAGAAAATACCATAGCCCACCCTGCCCGGCAACGGTCGGCAGGAAAAAAATGACCGGCCGGCGGGGTCGCAATGAAGATTTTTCGAGGCTCGGGACCCGGCGAGTTACTTCTGCTTCACCCGGACGCCCGCGGGTGTGTCCTCCAGGACCCACCCCATTCCAAGGAGCTGATCGCGAATCTGGTCAGCCCGTTGGAAGTCCTTGTTTTTCTTGGCGTTGGACCGATCATCGACCAGTTGGGCCACATCCGCGGGCACGTCGGTCTCCCCGGTCGGCAGTCCGTCCGGGAACAACCCGAGGATCTGGTCGAACTCGGCCAACGCGTCCCGAACCGCCTCGAGACCCTCCCGGGACCCGGCGACGGCCGCGCCGTGCTCATCCAGCGCAGTGTTGTAAGTCTTTATCAATTCAAACATTTGACCAATCGCACCCGCCGAATTGAAGTCGTCGTCCATGGCCGCACGGAACTGCTCACGGGCCCGGCCGGCCGCCGCCGCGAGCTCGGTGCCCACCGGCGTACTCACCGACGGTGCCGATCCCAACCGCGCCAGGTGCTCAGCGACGGACCGGCACGCGTTGGTCAACCGCTCAAAGGTCTTCTGGGACGCCTCGAGACGCTCGCGCGAGTACTCCATCTGGGAGCGGAAGTGGGTGGACAGCAGGTAGAAGCGGACCACATCGCCGCTGAACTCGCGCAGGACGTCATCCATCGCGAAGAAGTGCCCGGTCGACTTGGACATCTTCTGGCCGCGCAGGTTCAGGAGACCGTTGTGCATCCAGTAGCGGACGAACTCGCCCCCGGTCGCGCACTCGCTCTGCACCAGCTCGTTCTCGTGGTGCGGGAAGATCAGATCCTGGCCGCCGCCGTGGAAGTCGATCGTGTTGCCGAGGTACTTGGTTGACATCGCCGAACACTCGATATGCCATCCGGGCCGGCCGGGGCCCCACGGGCTGTCCCACGCCGGCTCGCCCGGCTTGGCCGCTTTCCAGAGCGCAAAATCCAGCGGATCTTCTTTGTTTTCTCCAACTTCCACGCGGGCGCCGGATATCAGATCGTCGATATCGCGCTTGGACAGCTTGCCGTAATCGGCCTTGGTGCGGACCCGGAAGTACACGTCCCCGCCCGTGGCGGCGTAGGCGTTGCCCTTCTCGATCAGGGTCTCGACCATCGCGATAATCTCGGGGATGTGCCGCGTGGCGTACGGATAGACGGTCGCGGGCTTCAGGTGGAGCGCCTGCGCGGCTTCATAGTACGCGGCGATATTGCGCTCTGCCACCACGCGGTAGTCGACACCTTCGGCGCCGGCGCGGTCGATGATCTTGTCGTCGATATCGGTGAAATTCTGGACGTAGGTGACCTCGTAGCCCAGGAACTCGAGGTAGCGGCGGATCATGTCGCCGGAGACGAACGCGAGCATGTGCCCCATGTGTGGGCGGTCCTGGACCGTCATGCCGCACACATACATC
>DASUGO010000201.1:0-4883 GCA_036273975.1 Candidatus Krumholzibacteriia bacterium | reverse complement strand
CGACGTCGCCTACTACGTATTCACGTTGCCGGTGATCGTCAGCACGCTGCGGTTGCTGACCATGCTGACCACCGTTGCGCTGGCCGCGACGGTTGCGATTCATGTGCTGCGGCGCAACATTGTTGTCTTTCAGCGCACGGTCACCATTGAGCCCGGTGTGCGCCTGCACCTCGCGGTGCTGATTACCGTGCTGTTCCTGCTGACCGCATTGCGCGTTCAGTTCGTACAACTTCCGAATCTGTTGCATTCCACCACCGGGCCGCTGGTGGGCGCGAGTTACGCGGATCTAAAGGGATCGCTGATCGGCCTGCGGCTGACCGCGTTTGCCGCGGTGATCGGGGCGATTCTGGTGCTGCTGGCGTCGCGCGGTTCCAACCTGCCGCGCGCCACATTGCTCGCGGTGGGTTTGTACATCGGCACGTCGCTGCTTGGCGTGGGGGTGTACCCCGCGCTGATCAACAAGATCATCGTGTCGCCCAACGAACTCGCCAAGGAGACGCCGCAGCTCGAACGGCATATCCAGGCCACGCGCCTGGCGTGGGGACTCGACAGCGTGCTGACGCGCGACCTCACCGGCGAGGCGCATCTCAGCGAAGCCGACATTCATGCCAACCGCGCCACCATCGACAACATCCGACTCTGGGACCGCGACCCGCTGCTGCAGACGTTCGGCCAGCTGCAGGAGATCCGCACCTACTACGACTTCCTCTCGGTGGACGACGATCGCTACTGGATCGACGGGCACTATCGCCAGGTACTGCTCTCCCCGCGCGAGTTGAACACGGCGTCGCTCCCCACGCGCACATTCATCAACGAGCGCCTGACCTTTACGCACGGCATGGGGCTCACACTGGGCCCGGTGAACCAGATCACGTCGGAAGGGCTGCCGGTGCTGTTCATCAAGGACCTCCCGCCCGCGTCCAGCGTCTCGCTCAAGGTGACGCGGCCGGAAATCTACTACGGCGAGATTACGGATTCATGGGTGTTCGCCAACACGGGACAGCGCGAGTTCGATTATCCGTCGGGCGACGACAACGTCTACACGTCGTACGAGGGCGACGGCGGGGTGCGCGTGGGCTCGCTGCCACGGCGTATCTTGTTTGCCGCGTACTTCCGTTCGCTCAAAGTGCTGCTGTCGAGCGACATCACCAACGACAGCCGCGCGATGTACTTTCGCAACATCCGCGCGCGCGCGCGCAAGGCGCTGCCGTTCCTCGCCTTCGACAGCGATCCGTATCTCGTCATCGACGACGCGGGGCGCCTGCGCTGGATTCTCGACGGCTACACGCAGACGAGCCGCTACCCGTACGCGCAGCCGCTGACCAACGGCATCAATTATATGCGCAACAGCGTCAAGGTCATCATCGACGCGTACGACGGCAGCGTGACGGCATACATCGCGGACCCGTCCGACCCGCTGGTGCGGACGTTCGCGGACATCTTCCCGGGAATCTTTCATCCGCTTGACGAAATGCCGGCGGACATGCGCGCGCACCTGCGCTACCCGGAGACGCTCTTCCGGATCCAGAGCGACATGTACGCCACCTACCACATGGATGAACCGCAGACGTTCTATCATCGTGAGGACAAGTGGGAGAAACCGGTGCTGTCGCAGAGCACGGCCACGCGCGACCCGTTCCTGCGCCACATCGTGATGCGCCTGCCGGGTGAGAAGGAGGCCGAGTTCATCTTCATGGTGCCGTTTACGCCGCGCGGCAAGGACAACCTGGCGTCGTGGATGGTGGCGCGCAACGACGGCGCGCACTACGGCCAGCTCGTCGTCTACCGCCTGCCCAAGCAGAGCCTGGTGTTCGGGCCGACGCAGATCGTCAACCGCATCAACCAGGATACGGAAGTCTCGCGGCAGATTTCGCTGTGGGACCAGCGCGGCTCGGAGGTCATCCGCGGCCACCTGCTCGTGATCCCCATCGAAGAGTCGCTCATCTACGTGCAACCCATCTATCTGCGCGCCGAGGGCGGGCGTATTCCCGAGCTGAAGCGGGTGGTGGTGGCCTACCAGAACCGCGTGGTGATGGAAGAAAATCTCGAGATGGGACTCGCACGCCTGTTTGGCGGCACCACGGCGGCCGCGGCCACAACGGCCGCGGGCAACGAACCGCAGCCCGAGCCGGCGGCCGGCACGAGCACCGGCGACCTGGCGCGGCAGGCGTCGGAAACCTACCAGCGCGCGCTCTCCGCGCAACGCGCGGGCGACTGGGCCCGCTACGGCGACGAACTGAATCGCCTCGGCGAACTACTCAAACAACTGCAATCCGCGAGCGGCGCCGACTAGTCTCGCGGCGCGCACGCACGCGTCCTTATTATTGCGGCCGTGGCATGGCGGCGTCGCGGTGGATCGCCTCCGCGAGCTTCGCCAGCCATGGTGCCCGGTGCACCGGCGGCGGCAGCCGCGGGCCGGTCGTCGCCGCGGATGCCCGTGTGCCCGGGGCCGGGTCGGTCATGCTGACGTTCAGCCCCAGCGCGTCGCTGCCATTGGCGATGTGCACCGGGATGGGCGTATCGATGCCGCCGTACAGTCCCACCGGGTCGACGCCGGGCTCGTAAGCCACGCTGTTGTTGACGTCCAGGATGGCACCCACGTAGTACGTGCCGTCCGCGAGCGCGTTGTCGAGGGCGTTGAAACGGAAGCTCGTGTCGTACGGCCACGACTGCATGGAATACCGGACCGGAAAGTTGGTGGGTGAAAACGCGGTGGTGTCGAACAGCGCGATGATCAAGGTATAGAAATCGCCCGCGTAGGTTCCGGTGTACGACACCGTGCCCGTGATGGCGCTGAGATCGGTCAGCACAAAGTCGACGCCCGTGACGCGATTGCCGCCACTGATCGTCACGCTGTCGGGTTCGAAGTCGTTGGTGAGAAAGTTGACCCCGTAAATTCCCACCGCATCGCCCGTGGACGGATCGAGATCGTTGTCGCCATTGACATCCTTGATGGCGAACGGATAGTACACCGTGTCGGGCAGGTGCAGGATGTCGTAGGTGTCGTTGGCCTTCACGACGGCACTCCCGAGGATGTCGAACGCGCCCTCATCGAATACCAGCGCGGTGGTGGCCACCACCAGCGCGCCCGTGGGGTCGGCGGCCGCCGAGCCCGGATGCCCGGTGAGCGTGCCCGCAAAACTCCCCGCTGGCAGCGTCGCGCCGGTGCTGAAAATGACCGTGTAAAGCTGAGTGTTCTTGTTGCCGGCCAGGTCCTGATAGGCCCCCGGCAACACGGCGAGCGTGTACACCTGGTTGGCAAGCAGCGGCGCGTCGGGATCGAACGTCAGGGTCTTGCCGCCGTTGGACCACGACACCGTGCCGTCGCCCGGATCGGGCGTCAGCTGCGCCTCAAAGACACTCTGGTTGATGGGTTCCGAGAAGGTGATCTTGAAATCACCGGAGATGCTCACGTTGGTCGCGTTGTTGGCCGGAACCGTGGAGACGATCGTCGGTGGCGTTGTGTCGGTCTGGTTGGTGGTCGTGAAGGACCAGCTCGTGCCGGGCATGGGATTGCCCCCGGCATCTAGCACGCCGTTCAGCGTCACCGTGTACTGCGTACCGGCGGCGAGGGGTGCGTCCTGAACCAGCGCGAACTCCGCGTACCCCACCTGTTCCGTCTGGAAGGAGACCGGACCGCCACCGCCGGTCACCACCCACTCCGGGTCGCTGCCACCGGCCGTGAGGTCCACCACTTCCGAGAAGCGGAGCGTCACCGGCTGACCCACACCCACGCCGGTCGCGCCGGGCGTCGGCGAGCGATCCACCAGCACTGGTGGCGTGGTGTCGGCGGCGTCGGTGCCGTTGAACGTGGTGACCACCGGGGTCTGGATGGCGTTGCCACTCGCGTCCTTGACGCCGGCGATGCCGATTGAGTACTCGGCCGGACCCATGGCCCACGTGCTGAGGGTTACGGTCCGTTGGTCCGTACCCAGCGTGGCAAAAGCAATCGTCAGCGTGTCCGTCGCCATGGCGGGCGGAAGGATCCGAATGATGTAGTTGGAGCTCTGCTCGGCGCTGGCTCGCTGCACCGCTTCGTTGAAGGTCACGTCCACATGAAACAGGTCGACGGCGGTGACCGACGTCACCGCGGGTGGTGTGGTGTCGGGCGGCGCGGTGCTCGTGCTGTCGCTCCCGCAGCTCGCGATGGCGAGGACGAGCGGCAGAGCGAGGAGCGACGAACGCAGGGCTCGGGTCATTTGGATACCTCCGGCGGGGTTGGTTGGGTGGTGGCGGCGGCCCCACTAGGAATAGCCCCTGAGGGGTGGCGCTGTAAAAGGATTTCGTGCCGAGAACCCCGTGGCGGTACCGCGCCCGCGGCGCTACCATGACGGAATGATTCGCTTCCAGCCACGCGCTGACGGTGGAGATTCGCTGACAGCGACCCGCGGCGTGCAGACAAGGAGGTTTCCATGAGCAAGGTTGTGGTGATCACCGGCGCCAGCGCCGGTATCGGTGCCGCACTCGCGGTCAAACTGGCGGCACAGGGAATGTCCGTCATCCTGGTGGCGCGCCGGAGCGCGGAACTGCTGGCGGTCGCGTCACAATGCGGCGGGAACGCGCTGCCAATCGTTGCCGATGCCGCGGTGCGCAGCGAGGTGCAGCGGGTGGTCAAGGCCGCGCTCGAGCGGTTTGATCATATCGATGTCTGGGTCAACAACGCCGGACGGGGAATCACGCGCCCGCCATCCCAGCTCACCGACGAGGATATCGACGACATGATGCAGGTCAACGTGAAGTCGGCGTTGTACGGCATGCAGGAGGTGCTGCCGCACTTTCAGTCGCGTGGCACGGGCCAGGTGATCAATGTATCGTCGTTGCTGGGGCGGGTGCCGTTTGCGATCCCGCGGTCGGCGTACTGTGGCGCGAAGCATTTCCTCAAC
>DASUGO010000200.1:0-6729 GCA_036273975.1 Candidatus Krumholzibacteriia bacterium | reverse complement strand
GTGCGCTTCTCGCCGCGCCAGGCCGATCTGATTCTGGTTGCGGGCACGATCAACTACAAGCTCGCACCGGTGCTCAAGCGCATCTACGACCAGGTCGCCGATCCCAAGTATGTGATCTCGATGGGTGCCTGCGCGTGCTCGGGCGGCTTCTACGACAACTACGCGACGGTGCAGGGAATCGATCAGATCATCCCCGTCGACGTGTTCATCCCGGGTTGCCCGCCGCGCCCGGAGGCGATCCTCGACGCGGTGTTGAAACTCCAGGAACGCATCGCGACCGAGCCGGTGCCGAGGCGCGGCGCGCCGCGGCGCCACGAAGTGGCCGAGAAGTACCTCGACAAGCGGGACGCATAACGTGGCTACCACGGAAACAGCCCAACACGACGCGCTGGTCGCGGATCTCAAGAGCCGTTTTGGCGACAAGATCATCGCCGTCGATCGCTCCTACGACGACTGCGCGGTGACCGTCGACAAGTCGGTCGTCCGCGACGTTCTCGTCTATCTGAAGAGCGAGAAGCGTTTCGACTTCCTGATGGACATGGCGGGCGTCGACTGCATGAACCTGCCCACATACCGCGAGCGGTTCGAACTCAATTATATGTTGTACTCGAGCCCGGACAACGTCCGCCTGCGGATCGAAATCCCGGTCTCCGAGCTCGACATGGACGTCCCCACCGTCAGCGACGTGTGGCGGGCCGCCAACTGGGCCGAGCGCGAGGCGTTCGAGATGTTCGGTTTCAATTTCGTGGGGCACCCGTGCCTGAAGCGACTGCTGACCCACCACGAGTTCCAGGGATACCCGCTGCGCAAGGACTACCCCGTGATGGCCGGCCAGTGGTGCACGTCGACATCCGACATGACCGAAGAACTGAACGAGTCCTGATCATGGCTGACGCGAAGACCCCCGACATCAAGGATTTCGTGCCGAGTGAGCCGCCGCCGCGGTACTCCGCCCGGGATTTCGACGGCGACGTCGACCCGGCGCGCGACGACTTCAACGAGGGCCTGACCCTCCCGGACATCAACACCGAGCCGATGTACATCAACATCGGTCCGACGCACCCCGCCACGCACGGCACCTTCCGCGTGTATTGCCGCCTCGACGGCGAGACCGTGGAAAAGGCCGGCGTCGACATCGGCTATCTGCACCGCGGCTTCGAGAAGATCGTCGAGATCAAACACTACACGCAGGTCATTCCGTACACCGATCGCCTCAACTACTGCAGCGGACTCACCAACAACGTGGGCTACTGCAAGGCCGTGGAACGGATGATGGGTCTCGAGATATCGCAGCGCGTCATCATGATCCGCGTGATCATCATGGAGGTCCAGCGCATCATGGATCACATGATCTGCTGCGGTGCGAACATCGTCGATCTCGGCGCGCTCACCAACTTCTGGTACTTCTTCAACGCGCGCGAGAAGCTCAACGACCTGCTGGAAGCGCTCACCGGTGCGCGTCTCACGTACAGCTACACGCGCGTGGGCGGCCTGGCCTGGGATCTCCCGGCCGGCTGGCGCGAGAACGTGAAGTCGGTCATCAAGGACATTCCGAAAGCCATCGCGGACGTGCGCGGACTGGTGGAAAAGAATCGCATCTTCCAGGACCGCACGCGCGGCGTGGGGATGATCAGCGCGGAGGACGCGATCAACTACGGCTGGACCGGCCCGTGCCTGCGCGCTTGCGGCGTCGATCTGGATCTGCGCAAGGTGCGCCCCTACTACGGGTATGAGAACTTCGATTTCGACATCCCCATCGGCGCGAACGGCGACGTGTACGACCGCATCCTGTGCCGGATCGAAGAGATGAACGAGAGCCTGAAGATCATCCACCAGGCCATCGACAACGTGCCCGACGGTCCGATCATGGTGGACGACAAGCGCGTCGCGCTTCCGCCCAAGGACAAGGTGCACACCTCGATGGAAGCCCTGATCAACCACTTCAAACTGGTGATCGACGGCATTCAGCCGCCGCCGGGGCGCATCTACGAAGCCATCGAGACGCCCAACGGTGAACTGGGCTTCTACATCATCAGCGACGGCGGCAGCCACCCGTACCGCATCAAGGTGCGGCCGCCGTGCTTCTACGCCATGAACACCCTGAAATTCCTCGTCGAGGGCGGAATGGTGGCCGACATCGTCGCCATTCTCGGTGGCCTCAACGTCGTCGCCGGGGAACTGGATCGCTAGCCATGTCTCACGCACACCGCGCAGTTCTGTCCACCGGTAAACCGTTTGCGTTTACGCCCGAGAACGAGGCGAAGTTCATGGAACTGCTGCCCCGTTACCCGAGCAAGCGTGCGGTGGTGCTGCCGGCCCTGTGGCTCGCGCAGGACCAGGAAGGCCACCTCACCGTCGAGTCGATGGAGTACGTGGCACGGCGTCTCGAGCAGCCGCCCGTCAGCGTGTTCGCGGTGGTCGAGTTCTACACGATGTTCAAGACCGAGCCGGTGGGCAAGCATCACCTGCAGCTGTGCCGTACGCTGAGTTGCACCATGCGCGGCTGCGAGGATCTCCAGGGCGTGATCGAACGCAAGCTCGGCATCGGGCCCGGCGAGTCGACGGCCGACGGGAAATTCAGTTTCGAAACCGTGGAGTGCCTGGGTTCCTGCGGGACGGCGCCGATGATGCGCATGAACAACCGCTACTGGGAAGACCTGTCGGTGGAGAAACTCGAACGCATCATCGATGCCTGTCGCGACGGACGCGATCCGGCGTCGGAAGACTTCAGTCGCTAACCGCGGCCAGGAAAATCGAACCACCATGTCTCACCAGATCATCAGCACGCGTTTCGACAAGCCGGGCAACCACACGTTGTCGGGTTACCTCGCCAACGGCGGCTACCGCACGCTGCCGAAAGTCTTCGGCATGAAGTCCGAGGACGTCATCGAAGAGGTCAAGAAGTCGGGCCTGCGTGGCCGCGGCGGCGCCGGGTTCCCGACCGGGATGAAGTGGAGCTTCGTGCCCCGGGTCAGCGACAAGCCCAAGTACCTGTGCGTCAATGCCGACGAGGGCGAGCCGGGCACGTTCAAGGATCGCCTCATCCTCCAGCACGACCCGCACGCGCTCATCGAGGGCATCATCACGTGCTGTTTCGCGGTGGGAATCCACACCGCCTACGTCTACATCCGCGGCGAGTACGATTTCCCCATCGCGCGCTTCAGCGCCGCGGTGAAGGAAGCCTACGCGGAAGGCTACCTTGGCAAGAACATCAAGGGCTCCGGCTTCGACCTCGACGTGGTCGTGCACAAGGGCGCGGGCGCCTACATCTGCGGCGAGGAGACCGGCCTCATCGAATCGCTCGAGGGCAAGAAGGGTCAGCCGCGGCCCAAGCCTCCGTTTCCCGCCGTGGTGGGTGTGTTCGGTTGCCCGACCGTGGTCAACAACGTCGAAACCCTGGCCGCGTTGCCGTGGATCCTGGAAAACGGCGCAGCGGCCTACGCCGCCATCGGGACCGAGAAGAGCAAGGGAACCATGCTGTTCTCCATCAGCGGCATGGTGGAGAAGCCGGGTGTGTACGAGAGTGAATTCGGCGTCAACCTGTGGGAGTTCATCGAACGTTCCACGGGCGGCGTCAAGGACGGCAAGCAGCTCAAGGCCGTGATCCCGGGCGGTTCGTCCTCGGCGATTCTGACCGCCGAAGAGGCGCGCAATGTGAAGCTCGATTACGAGTCCATCGCCGCGGCGGGGTCGATGGTGGGTTCGGGTGCGATCATGGTCCTCGACGAGGACACCTGCGTCGTCAAGGCGCTCGAGGTGGTGCTGCGTTTCTACGCGCACGAGTCGTGCGGACAGTGCCCGCCGTGCCGCGAAGGCACCTACTGGATGTACGAGATCGTGAGCCGCATCCGCGCCGGCAGGGGCCGGCCGGAGGATATCGATCTGCTGCTCTCGATCTGCCCGGACATGATGGGGCGCACGGTCTGCGTGCTCGCGGACTCGGCCGCGATTCCGGCCGGCAGTTATATCAAGAAATTCCGTTCCGAGTTCGAGGCGTACATCGACAAGGCGAACCCGCCGCAGCGCAAGCTGCAGCCGGGTGGCGTCAACCTGGAAGCGAGGCCGCTGTAATGCCGGTCACGATTACCGTCAACGGCAAGCAGATCGAGGCGCCCGATGGCGCGCTCTTGATCGATGTCTGCGCGCAGCACGGAATCGACATTCCGCACTTCTGCTATCACCCGGGGCTGGGGCCGGACGGGAACTGCCGCATGTGCCAGGTGGAGTTCATCACCGAGCGCGGCGGCCGTCTGGGAATCTCGTGCAAGAGCGTGGTGGCCGAGGGCATGGTGGTGGATACGCAGAGCGCGGCGGCCAAGCGCGCGCGCGCGTCGGTGGAGGAGATGTTGCTCCTCAACCACCCGCTGGATTGTCCGATCTGCGACAAGGCCGGCGAGTGCACGCTGCAGAACTACTACATGGAGCACGACCTGCAGAACGGCCGGCAGGACTTCACGCGCTTCAAGAAGGAAAAGGCCAAGGATATCGGTCCGACGCTGATCCTCGACCAGGAACGCTGCGTGTTGTGCGACCGCTGCGTGCGCTTCCTGCGCGACGTCGCCGGCGAAGAACAGCTCTACATCGCCGGGCGCGGCCACGAAGCCTACATCACCACCTTCCCGGGTCAGGATGTCACCAGCCCGTATTCGCTCAATACCGTGGATATCTGCCCGGTGGGCGCGCTGACGTCCAAGGATTTCCGTTTCGACTCCGCCACGTGGTTCCTGAAGAATACGAACTCGGTGTGCACGTCGTGCGCGCGTGGCTGCAGCATGCAGATCCAGACCAGGAACGGAGGCATGCGGGATGCCATTGTTGAGGCCGAGGCGATGCCGCAGGCTCCCAGGGCGCCGGAACACAATCGCGCGCCCGGGCGCATCTACCGCATGCGTCCCCGCCACAACCCGGACGTCAACGGCTACTGGGCCTGCGACGAAGGCCGCACGAACTACCAGTTCGTCAATCATGATCGCGTAACGAAGCCGTCGTTGCGCAAGGGAAACGAAGTTTTTGTGTGTTCGTCCCAGGAGGCCCACACGGCCATCCGCACCAGTCTCGGTTTCGCCGCCGCCGGCACCGTATCCGCGCCCGCCGCGGTCAAGAGTGTGGTGCTGCTGTCCGCCACCTGCACGCTCGAGGAGATGTTCCTTTTCCAGCGCGTCGCGAAGGAGTGCCTCCACGCTCCCGTGATGGTGGCGCGGCACGTGCCGGATGGCGTGGACGATCATCTGTTGCGGCGGGCCGACAAGCATCCCAACGCCAGGGGTGCCGAACTGCTCGGGCTGCCGATCATCGACCTCAAGGCCGGTGCGGACGCGGCCAGCGTGACCGGCGCGCTGGGGAACGGCGGCGTGCTGCTCGCGGTCGGTTTCAATACCCACGTTTCTCCCGCGCTCGACGCAATCCTGGCCCACGCCGGAGCGGTCATCGCGGTTTCCGGCTGCACATCCGCCCTGACCGAACGGGCGGACCTGACGGTCCCGGGGCTTACCTTCGCGGAGAAGGACGGGATCGTGGTGAATTTTGAGGGGCACGCGCAAACGCTTCGGCCCGCGCTCGACCCGAAGGGTGAGACGGAGTGGTGCATCGCGGATGCGCTCCTGAGTTCGCTGACCGGCGGGAAGCGGTACGAATCGGTGGCCCACGTGCGCAAGGCAATCATGGACGAGGTCCCCGCGTTTGCCGGGACTGACCTCGTCAAGCTGGGACTGACGGGCGCGCGGGTTGCGGCACCGGCGGTCGCGCGGTAGTCATTACAATGATTCCAAACTGGATCGACTTCCTCATCATCGGCGGCAAGGCCATCTTCATCTGGGGATTCGCGCTTTCGCTGATTCCCGTTCTCATCTGGTTCGAGCGCAAGGGCGCCGCCTTCATCCAGGACCGCGCCGGGCCCAACCGCGCCGCCGTGCTCGGCATCCGGCTGGCCGGACTCATCCATAATATTGCGGACGTCGTGAAACTCCTGATGAAGGAGATGATGATTCCGCCCCAGGTCAACCGGACCTACTTCATGATCGCGCCGGTGCTTGGTTTCACCTTCATCCTGACCGCGTTCGCGGTCATTCCGTGGGCGGACCGGCTGCTGGTGGCCGGGCGCGACATCTCGATGCAGGTGGCGGACCTGAACTCCGGCATCATTTATATCCTCGCCATCACGTCGCTCAACGTGTACGGCATCGTGCTCGCGGGCTGGTCGTCCAACAACAAGTTCGCGCTGATGGGCGGCCTTCGCTCCACGGCGCAGATGATCAGCTACGAAATCCCGCTCGGGCTGGCGCTGGTCGGCATCTTCATGGTGTTCCAGAGCGCGCAGCTCAACGATATCGTGCGCGGCCAGGGCGACCTGCTGTTCGGATTCCTCCCCAAGTGGGGCGTGTTCGTGCAGCCGCTGGGGGCGATCCTCTTCATTGTTGCGGCGTTCGCGGAAACCAACCGCAACCCGTTCGACCTGCCCGAGGGCGAATCCGAAATCGTGGCTGGTTATCACGTGGAATACAGCGGCATGCGCTTTGCGCTGTTCTACATGGGCGAGTACGCGGCCATCGTGCTGTCGTCGGCGATGATCACGACACTGTTCTTCGGCGGCTGGCAGGTGCCGTATTTTCCCACCGAAACCATCGTTGCCAACGCGCATACCTGGCTGCAGGTCATGCTGGGCGTGGGGGGCGTGGGCGCGCTGGCCTTCGGTGCGCTGATGTTCTTCTGGGCGCGGCGCATGCGCGGCGG
>DASUGO010000199.1:0-26436 GCA_036273975.1 Candidatus Krumholzibacteriia bacterium | reverse complement strand
GCTCGTGGACGGCCGAGACGCTGTCCGCGGCGGTTTCCGGGCGGAGGTGGAGCGCGGTGGCGAGCGAGACGCTGGCCGTGCTCGAAGGAGCGCTGGCCGCGTGATGACCGTCGCGCACATCGTCCAGGACCTCGACGTCGGCGGACTCGAGCGCGTCGTGATGTCGCTCCTCGATGCGACCGACCCCGCGCGCTATCGGACCGTCCTCTATACACTCGGCGAGGGGGGCGACCTCGCCGGGGAGGTCGAACGCCGCGGCCACGCCGTGCGACGCCTGGCGAAGCGGTCCGGGCTGGACTATGTTCTGTTCCCGCGCCTGGTGCGTTGCCTGCGCGCCGACGCTGTGGACGTCGTGCACGCCCACAACTACTCCGCGCTGGTGTACGGGTCGATCGCAGGAAGAATCGCGGGTGTCGGCGGGGTGATATATACCGCGCATGGCGCGAAGACGGCTTCGCGGCGGGCGACGCGGCGCTACCAGCGCCTGGGACTGGTCGATGACGTCGTCTTCGTCTCGGGCGATGCACTCCGCGTCGCGCTCGCGGCGGGGGCCGTCGAGAAGCGCAACCTTCACACCATTGAGAACGGTGTGCGGCTGGAGGAGTACGCGCGCAGCAATTCGCAACGCCTGGCGGCGCGGCAATCGCTCGGGATCGATGCCGCGGCCCCGGTAGTGGGTATCGTCGCGCGGCTCACGCGCGCCAAGGACCACGTGAATCTGCTCGATGCGTTCGCGCGGGTCCGGGAGCGTCATCCGGCCGCACGCTGCGTGATCGTGGGCGACGGGGAACTGCGCGGCGCGATAACGGATCACGTGCAAGCACTTGGCCTGGGCAAGGAGGTACTGATGCTCGGACGCCGCGACGACGTGGCCGATGTGCTTTCCGCGTTCGACGTATACGTGCTATCGTCATACACGGAGGGACTTGCGGTCACGCTGCTGGAAGCGATGGCGGCGGGTCTGCCAGTCGTCGCCACCGACGTTGGCGGGAATCCCGAAGTCGTGGTCGATGGCGTGACCGGGCGCCTCGTGCCCGCGCGTGACGCCGCGGCGCTCGCGGATGCGATCATGGGAATGCTGGCGGATCGCGAACGGGCGCGCGCGATGGGCGAGGCCGGGCGTATTCGCTGTCAGGAACGTTTTGGCGTGAATACCATGACCCGGCGCTATCAGAAACTGTACGACCGCCTCGCCGCGGATGGCAGAGGGAGAGATACATGAAGAACAAGAGCAGGGTTTACATTCGTCCGGCGACCGAAGCGACCGTTGCCGCCGCCGTCCGCGACATTCTGAACGCAATCGACTACCAGTCGATCATCCCTCAGGGCGCGCGCGTGGTGATCAAGGTCAACCTCAGTACGCCCTTTGCCGAGAACGCGGAGGCGTCGAACACCAGTCCGGCCCTGCTCGACGCGGTGCTGGGAGCCGTCCGCGAGCGCACGAGTTCGATCGTGGTGGGTGAGTCCAACGGGATGCGCTACGCCACCGAGGACGCGTTCGAGGTGAGCGGCTACAACCCGATCATCGAGCGCCACGGCGCCACCGCGATGAACTTTTCCAAGGACGAGTGGGTGGACTCCGGCGAGCCGGAACTCGCCGGATGGCCCATCGCGCGCACGCTCAAGGAGGCGGATGTATTCATCACGCTTCCGGTTCTAAAGACCCATGCGACAACGGTTTTCACCGGATCCCTCAAGAATCAGTTTGGATGCTATCCGCAGCACAACCGGATCCTGCTGCACCCCCGCCTCGACCGGGTACTGGTCCTGATCAACAAGATTACGCGGCCACGGATCGTCCTGATGGATGGCATCGTCGCGATGGAGGGACGCGGGCCGATCAACGGAAAGGCCCGCCGTTTCAACACATTGCTCGGCAGCACCGACGCGGTGGCACTGGACAGCACCGCGATGCGTCTGGTCGGGATCGACCCGTACACGTCGCGGCACGTGCGCTGGGCCGCGGAAGAGGGGCTGGGGCAGATTGCCGCGGAGCAGATCGAGATCGACGGCGACTTTGCGGGCACGCGCACGACGTTCGAACCGGCCGAGCTCGACCTGCCGATTCGTGCGCTCGGCTGGATTTCGCGCTCGCGTTTCCTGACCGAACACCTGATCTTGAATCCTGAGAGTTTCTACCCGCTCCGGCGGGGAGCGATGGCCTTCCGCGACGTACGGGACTTCTGTCTCGGGGCGGTCCGGGGCCAGCGCTGATGGGATGCGGCGCCTGGCTGGCCGGGTGGCCGCATTTAGCAGTTGCATAGAAGGGAAGCGCGCCGCATCCTGACGGGCGGATTTGAGCGGGTTGCGGCGGGTCGTGCCCCGCGAGGGCCCGATCCGGCTGGAACGCGGCTTGCTTCGACGAACCTACTCTTGCTAGCCCCTGTAACCTGGAGCCGCCCTGGAGACCATGGCGCGACATCGGGACGTCCCCTGTGGGCGTCACGGCGCGCGCTGGAGGATTGCCCGAATGACCCAGACACACCGCAGCCCCTCCGTCCACTTGCTTGCCACGTTGTCAGTGACGATGTTGTCCGTCGCATCACCGGCTTTCGCCGCCGACTACCATGTTTCAACGTCGGGCACCGACGGCGCTGCGGGTAGCGCGTCGGCGCCGTGGCGCACGCTGCAGTACGCGGCCAACAACGTCGGGGCGGGTGACGTCGTCCACGTCGCCCCGGGGACCTACGTCGGCTTCAACATGACGACCGACGGGACCGCCGGGGCCCGCATCGTCTTCGTCGCCGACGGTCCGGGCGCCGTCATCAACCAGCGCAACGCATCCACCACCGACTGCGTCAACCTGGAGGGTGCCAGCTACGTGACGGTGGAGGGTTTCACGGTCGAAGACGCACCGCGCTGCGGCCTGCGGGCCGTGCAGGCCACCGGCGTCGTCTTTCGCAACAACACCATCAGCCGCAGCGGCCTCACCGGCATTCTGACCGGGTACACCCCGTCGATTCTGATCGAGGGCAACGTCATTTCCGCGTCCAGCGGCGAGCACGGTATCTATGTCAGCAACAGCAGCACACCGGCCGACAACCCCGTGATCCGCGGCAACGACGTCTATGGCAACAACAAGAACGGAATCCAGCTGAACGGGGATTGCCAGTCTTCCGGTGACGGGATTATTGAAGGCGCCCTGGTGGAGGGAAACCTCGTCCACAACAACAACTGGAAGGGCCTCAGCATTATTTCGACGCAGGCATCCGTGTTCCAGAACAACGTGGTCTACGACAATGGCATCAGCGCGGGCGCCGGCGGCCTCCATCTTGCGGACGAACCCGGGTGTGGCCACCCCAGCAGCAACAACCTGGTGGTCAACAACACCTTCATGGAGCCGCGCATCGCCTGCATCCGGATGACGGACGGGTCGACCGGCAACGTGGTATTCAACAACATCTGCATCGCTGCGAGCAGCAGCAACACCGTCGTCGACGAGGTCGGGGGCAACCTGATCGATACCGCAAGCAACCTGCGCCTGACGACCACCACCGGCCTGTTCGCCGACGCCGCCGCGAAGAACTTTCATCTGGCTGCGTCGTCGGGCGCGATCGATGCCGGCATCCCGACCTACCAGGGGCGCCCGGCGCCGGCGGTCGACCGGGACGGTCTGGGCCGTCCGACGGGTGGAAACTACGACGCGGGTGCCTACGAGGCCGGCGGGTCCGCGCCGGTCGTCGATGTCACGCCTCCGACCGTGCGGATCGATGCACCCCAGAACAACGCGACCATCGCCAGCCCAACCGCGCTCGCGGCGACCGCGAGCGACAACGTGGTGGTGGCCCGCGTGGAGTTCCTGATCGACGGGCAGCCCATCGCGGTGCCGGGCGTGGCGGCGCCGTACACCGCCTCCCTCGACCCGCGCGTGTACCAGAGCGGCTTCTACACGCTGACGGCGCGCGCCACCGACGACTCGGGCAACTCGGCCACGTCGGCGCCGGTGAGCATTGTGGTCCGCAACGACACGCCGAGCGCGGGAATTCCCACCGGCCATCCGCGCCTGTCAGTGATCAACGGGCGCCTGCAGGAGTTGCGGCGCGACGCGTGCTACGACGACGCGGGGAACCGGATCCCGGGCTGCACGCCGACCGAATTTGCGAATGTCTTTTTTAACTTCGTCGACACCAGCACGAAGACCGAGGCGTGGCACCACGCGCTGGCCTACCAGGTGACGCAGAACCGGGCCTATGCCGACCGCGCCATCCAGGACGCGAATGAACTGGTTTCGTGCGACTTCCAGTGCGTCGTCAACTCGCACAACCAGTTCCTGTACGTGCGTGACTACATTCGCACCGTGTGTCTCGTCTATGACTGGTGCTATGACGTACTGACAGCGACCGAGCGGGCGTCGTATGTCAATTACATGAACAAGCTGATGTTCCTCACCTGGAACGACACCGCCGAGGCCAACGCGATCTACGACACCTCGGACTGGTCGACCAGCAATCCGAAGAACAACTTCTTCTACAATTACCTGCTGGCGTCCACCTACGTTGCGCTGGCCACGTACGGCGAAAATCCGGGGAGCTTCGTTCACAATGGAACGACGCACCAGAGCTACTACTACATGGACGCCCGCGACCAGACGTCGGACCGCTATACCGACATCTACGAGTTCACGCTCGCGAAGCTGCGCGAACAGGCGTTCAATTCCCTCGACACGATCGGCGAGGGCGGTGGCTGGATCGAGGGCGAGAACTACGGCCGCGCCTCCAAGCGGCACCTGTTCGAGGCGCTGCTGCTGCTCAAACAGACGGCGGGCATCGACTACTTCAACGACACCGCGCACCCGTTTGCGCGCGAGGCGGTGCGCTACCAGTTGTACACGGTGCAGCCCGGCAACGGCGTGCTGTACCCGGGTGGCGATGCGTCGCAGGATCCGATTCTGCACGTCAATCCCTACGACCGCCACCTGATGCTGCTGGCGGCCGATGGGCTGGCGGGGACGCCGGAGGGCGGATACGCCCAGTACTTCTGCAACAACGTAATAAAGCAGATGAGCGGCATCTCGGTGATGATCCCGGTCGATTTTTTCAATTACCGCCCGACACTGTCGGAGCGCAACTATAATGAGCTGCCGACGGCCTACTTCGCATCGGGTATCGGCTGGATCACGAGCCGCTCGTCCTGGTCCACCGACGCCATCTCGGTGACCTTCGTCAGCGCCGACTGCATCCAGGGCCACCAGCACCGCGACCAGAACGCATTCGTGATTTATGCCGGGGGAAACCCGAATACCGGCGACGGCTGGCTGGTCACCGACACGCAGCCCTACTCGAGCACGCTGCCGCGCTCGTCGTTCGACCACAACACCTTCGTGATCGCCAACACGTCGCAGCGCTTTGGAGCCGGAACCGGCGCGATCATTCGTGAGGAACGCGACAAGCCCGGCTACATGTACGCGGTCGGGGACGCGAGCGATGCCTACTGGACCAACCCGGGGTCGTACAGCCACGGCGACGAGAAGTTGACCGACGTGTTCCAGCGCGAGCTGGTGCACCTGTTCCCGGGCTATGTCGTGGTGTTCGACCGCGTCTCGCTGGCCAGCAAGTTCGCGACCGCCGAGGTCAAGAGCATGCTGCACTTCCCGTATGTGAAACCGACCCAGTCGGGCGACACGTGGGTCTCGACCACCGGCCCCAACCGCGTCTTCCAGCGCATCCTCCTGCCGGCGGCGCCGTCGATCAGCTGGGTGGACGAGGATGCGCAGAGCAGCAGCAACCGCATCGAGACCTGGCGCATGGAGCTCAAGGACTCGGTGACGCGCCCGAACTACCAGTTCCTGAACGTGTTCTACGCCACCCGGGCGTCGGTATCGACGATGCCCGCCACCGCGCAGGTCGCGTCCCAGGAGGGAAACATGGTGGGCGCGGTAATCAAGGACCCGTCGCAGGAGCACGTGATCATGTTCTCCTCGGATCCGAGCGGTGCGCCGCCGGTCGGCAACATCAATTACCGCGTGGGGCTGAATCTCGACAGCCGGCAGATGTTGTTCGACCTCGTGCCCGGCATGGGCTACGCGGTCTCCGTCACCGGAACCGACGACGGCTACCGCGTGGCGGTGAGCGAGGGTGGGCCGCACGTTGCCAGCAACGCCGGCTCGCTGGTGTTCACGCTGGATGAGATCCTGACCCCGTCGATCCCGCTGGCCGCGGCCCGGTGAGCGACGGCGCATCGCAAAAAGCTTCGTTGTCCCCAGGGAGGCCGCGTGGTATATATCCACGCGACCTTCGTATTTTTGGTGAATTAGCACGATGAGAGTTCTTGTCCTCACCGCAAAAGCCATCTGGCCCCTTCTCGGTGGGGCGGAGATTCGCAATTTCAGTCTGCTCAAGGAGACTTCGAAACACCACGAGGTCTACCTGCTTTCGTTTCTGCTCGGTCCCAACGACCGCGACAACTTCGGCGGACTCGAGCCCTACTGCAAGAAGATCGTCGGAATCGAACTCGTGCGGCCCCGCTGGTCCCGCGCCGCCCGCGCCGCGCGCAGCGTGCTGGGGGGCGATCGCCCGTTCATCATCGACGACTATCACCGGCGCGAAATGGCGGAGACGCTGACGCGCATGGTGCGCGAGGAGAAAATCGACGTCATCCATGCGCACTTTCTTCACGTCGGCCAGTACGCGGAGCACAAGGGCCGCGCGGCGTTTGTATACGATGCCCACAACCTCGAGCACGTGCTGTGGCAGCGATTCGCCGAGGTACAGCACAGCCCTTTGCTGCGCTCGTTCGCGCGCGTCCAGATCCCGAAGTTCGTGCGCTGGCAACAGCGGGTCGCCGCGCAGTCCGAGAAGATCGTGACGCTTTCCGACGGCGACCGCGAGGAATTCCTGCGCATCGCGCCGGCGGCGGATGTCACGACCGTCTCCAATGGTGCCGATATCGACTTCTTCCATCCGCTCGCGGACATCGCGGTGGAGGAACAGTCGATCGTCTATTTCGCGAACTTCGGCTGGCCGCCGCAGGACGACGCCGCGCTGTTCTTCCACGACGACATTCTCCCCATCGTCCGGAAAAGCTTTCCCAACGTGAAGCTCTACCTCGCCGGCAAGACCCCCCCCGAGGCCATCCAGCGACTCGCGTCGGACCACGTGGTGGTCACCGGCTACGTCCCCGACATCCGCGAGTACATCCAGCGCGCCGCGGTGGTAGTCCTCCCGCTCCGCGTCGGCGCTGGAACCAAGCACCGCGTCTTTCAGTCGCTCGCGATGGAGAAGCCGCTTGTGACCACCAGCGTCGGGGCCGAGGGTATTGCGCTCGAGCACGGCCACACCGCGATGATTACCGATGACCCGGTCGCGTTCGCCGAGCACACGGTGGCGCTGCTGCAGGATCCCGCCCGGCGGGCGGCGATGGGCCGCGCCGGGCGAGAGCTCGTGGTGGCGCGTTACGACTGGCGCGCCAACTACCAGAAACTCGACACCGTGTTCCAGGAGGCCGTCGCGCGGCGGCGCTGACGGGCGCAGCGTGCCGGTTATTTCGACCAGCCTGCCCGGCGACGCGGTCATCCGCGCGGACGATGGCGTCGTCGTTACCGGCCGGGTGCTCGAGTCCGTCGCGGGCCGCATCCTCGAACGCTTCCAGACCTACTTTCCGGGCGAGTATTTCGATCGCGCGCGCGCATCCATTCACGTGGAGCGGCTCGGCGAGGCGTCGAGTTATCCACTGTTCTGGGCCGAGGTGAAGACCGGCGAGGAGCCCGCCCGCCACCTGATCATCAAGTTCCCGCCTGTGTTCGCCGACAACAACGAGGGTCTGACGGAGTTCGAGCATTTGCGGGCGATGCACGATCGCCTTGGCGCGGATTCGCCGATCCGGGTCCCGCGCGCGCTGGATTTCTACGCCGACTGCAACGCCCTGGTCATGGAACGCGTGGCGGGGGAGCGCTTCTCCCGCGTACTCCTGCGCGACGGCAGCCGTTTCGCGGACGCGGCCGCGCTCGCGCGGCTGCACACCGCGGCCGGGCGCTGCGGCGCGTGGCTCGCGGCGTATCACGAGGTCACGCGCAAGCCTGACGTGCCACCGTTCGGCGCCACGTTTGTCGACGCGGTCGGCGCCAAGCTCGACGCGTTTACCGCACTGGGATTCGATTCGGGAGTGGCAGGAACCGTCCGACAAACTGCCGGGCATCTGCACGAGTTTGGCCGCGAGCGCCGGGTCGCGGCCGCGGACCAGCACGGTGACTACGGCCCGCAGAACGTCCACGTGGCCGACACCCATATCCATGTCTTCGATCTCAACTACCGCGCGGTCGCACCCGTGTACGAAGACATCGACTATTTTCTCGTGACGCTGGAGACGATGAACCCGTACCCCCGGCAGTGGTTCCTGGACCGCGGGCGCGTTGCGTCGCTCCGGGTGCCGTTTCTGCACGGATACTTCGGCCGCGAGCCCGCGGCGCCGGAACGCGATCTGCTGATCGAAGGCTACTACCTGAAGAGCCTCCTGTTCCGTTGCGCGAAGCAGCGCCGCAACACCCGTCAGCGTGGCGCTGCCGCGCTGGCGCTCTTCGATTCGCTGCGCCTGCGGCGTTACTACGCGCGGCGCGTACTCCGGCAGTGTCACACCATCACGGCCTGCCTCGCCGCCGTGGGCGGGAGGCGCGTATGAGCGCGGTGCCGGTGATCATGTACCACAGCATCGGACGCGTGCTGCCGGACTGGGCCTGGAGTGGCCTGACGACCCCGGCCGAGGTATTCGAGGACCATCTGCGCGCGCTCGCGCGCGCGGGCTACCGGACCGCGACGCTCGCGGAGTTCCACGATCATGTTGGGGGCAAGGCACCGCTCGCCGGCAAGCGCGTCGTCCTCACCTTTGACGACGGCTACGTCGACAACTGGAGCTACGCCGCGCCGCTGCTGGAGAAGTACGGGTTCACCGGAACGGTGCTGGTCACCGTGGAGTTCGTCGCGCCGGGGGCATCCGTGCGGCCCACGCTGCGCGAGGTCTGGAACGAATCAGTGCCGGAGTCGGCGCTGGATGTGCGGGGATTCATGTCGTGGGAAGAGATGCGGCGCGCGGTTGCCTCCGGCGTGCTTGAAATCCAGTCGCACGCCATGACGCATACCTGGTACCCGGTCGGGGACACCGTGGTCGATTTTCACCATCCGGGTGACGCGCACTACTGGCTGGACTGGAACGCATTCCCGGAGTCGAAGCCGGCCTACCTCACGACACTCGGGCAGTCAAGAGTGCCGTATGGGGTCCCGGTGTACGCGCATGAGAAGTCGCTGAAATGCCGCCGCTATTTCCCCGACCCCGCGGAGGCGGAGCACATGGCGGATTGGGTGCGGAGCCACGGGGGGCATGAATTCTTCGCGACGCCGGATTGGACCGCGCGGCTGCACGGCGTGCTCGCGCAATTCCGCGCCGGACGCACGAGTGCTGGACGCACGGAGTCGGATTCAGAGCGCATCGCCCGCATCAAGTGGGAGGTTGCGGAGTCGAAGCGCGTGATCGCCGAGAATACCGGACGCGAGGTTTCGTTTCTGGTGTGGCCCGGTGGCGGCTATGACGACGTCGCGTTGAAGATTGCCCGCCAGCACTACGTCGCGACGACCGTCAGCACCGTCGAGCGCTGGCGGCACCGCAACCGCGCCGGTGAAAACCCGGGAATGATCGTGCGCCGCGGCGCACCCGAGTTGATGGCGCGTGGCCGGAGCGTCTACGCGCCCGGCGCCTACCTGGTGGATATGCTGGACGAGTTCCGCGGGAGCCATTGGGCGCGCCGGCGCCGGCAGGCGCGCAAGCTCATCCTGCTGGCCGCCGCGCGGGGCGGACTGTGGCCGCGCCGGCGATGACAACGCGCCGCATCCTCGTCGTTTCCTACCACGCGCTGCCGCGTGTGACACCCGGAAGCCTGCGGGTCGCCTGGATGTCCGAACAACTGGCCGCGCGCGGATGGGACGTGCGTATCGTGACCTCGGTCGCGAATCCCACCGTGCCGCCGGGGGTCCGCGTGATCTCGACAGCACGCGCCGCGGCCTCGAATCCGGCGCCGCGCGCGACGCGCCTGCGCACGCTCTGGAACGATCTCGCGATTCCCGACCGTTTCGTCGGCTGGACGCCGGCGCTCACCGCCGCGCTGTCAGACGCGCTGAATCAGGAATCCGTCGATGTGGTGCTCTCGACGAGCCCGCCGCACTCGACACACCTCGCGCTGGCGTGGGTCCGGCGCTCGCGGCGTTTTCGCTGGATTGCGGATTTTCGCGACCCGTGGACGGCACCAACGCGCTATCCGCGTGCCGCCGCGGTGGAGTCGATACAACGCTGGCTCGAAGGAACGGTTGTCCACGCGTGCAACGAAATCATCGCGAATACGCCGGGAAATCGCGCGGCGCTCCTGCGCGCGTTCCCGCGCCTCCGGGAAGCGGCGGTGCACGTGCTTCCCAACGGCTTCGACGACGGAATGCTGGAGCGGGCCGCCGAACCGGCTCTCGATGATGCTGACATCACCTACGTCGGGGAAATCTACCCGGGGATGGTTGACCGGTTCGCGGCGGCGCTGCGGATGCTCGCGGCGACCGCGCCCGGCGTTGCCCCCTCGCTCTCGCTCTATGGCGAGGTCGATCCGCGCGAGTGGAAGAAGCTGGAGGCCGCGGGGCTGGCGGCCTGCGTCCGGCGGCACGGAAAGGTCTCCCACGAGGAGAGCCTGCGCGTGATGCGCCGCGCGCGATCGCTGCTGCTGTTGTTGCCCGACCGTCCGTCCTGGGCGACCTGCGTCCCCAGCAAGCTGTACCCGTACCTCGCCAGTGGCCGGCCGGTGCTGGCGCTCGTCCCCGACGGGGATGCCGCCCGCATCGTGCGCGACACCGGTGCCGGGGAGGCGTTGACGGATCCGGATCCCGCCGCGACGGCGCGCGGGATTGAGTCGTTTCTCCGGGCGGCGCACGCCCCGGAGGCGGCCCGCGGGCGGCGGGATGACGCGATCCATGGATACGCGGTCTCGTCACTGGCGGATCGTCTGGACGCAATTCTTTCCGCGCTCGCGGAGCGCCCGCAATGAACCAGCGCCGCATCACCGTTGCCGCGATCTTCCTGGTGACGTGTCTGGTCGCGTTCGCCGGGACCTATCTGCTGCTGAAGTCCGGTGCGCTGGGAACGTCGCTGATTGTCGGCTTCACTGGAATCAGCGTCCTGTTCATCGAGCCCTTTGTCGGGCTGATCAACTACCTCCTGCTCCTCTATATCCGCCCGCAGGATTACGTCGCCGCGATGATGGGCGCGCCGGTGATGCTGGCGGTCGGCGCGGGGACGTTCGGGCTGATGATCGTCCACATGGCGGTGCAGAAACGCCAGATCCGCCTCGCCAACGCGCCGCAGAACGGCCTGATGATCTGGTTCTACGCGGCGATCGTCATGTCGCAGCTGGCCACGTTGTGGATTCCGGGTGTGATCGAGGCCGTAACCGCGTTCCTCAGCACGCTGCTCATGTACCTCCTGCTCGCCAATCTCGTCACGACGCGGCGGCGGGTGGGAATCGTCATCTCGCTCCTGACCGTACTGACGATTGTGCTCGCGGCGCAGGGGATCGTGCAGTACTTCACCGGCACCGGGTTCGGCGGACAGGAGACGTACGAAGGACGTATCCAGGGCGTCGGGATCTTCTCGGATCCCAACGACCTCGGGCTCGCACTCGTGATGGTACTGCCGTTCGTGCTGCTGAAGATTATCGAGCCCGCGCGCCCGGGGGAAAAGACGCTCGCAATGCTGGCGATGGGCGTGCTCGTCTACGCGCTTTTTCTGACCCAGTCGCGCGGCGGGTTGATGGCATTCGGCGGGCTGTCGATGATTCTGTTCAGCCGCCGTTTTGGGAAGGTGCTCGGCTACGGTATCGGTGGATTCATGATGCTGGCGCTGGTAGTGCTGGCACCACGCATGTCGACCATATCCACCGAGGAGGCGTCCGCCTATGGACGCATCGAAGCCTGGGGGCTCGGCATCGACCTCTTTGAGATGCGTCCGTTGTTCGGGGTCGGGTATAACAATTTCACCGAGTATCACTTCCGCACGGCCCACAATTCGTTCGTCCTGTGCATGGCGGAACTCGGGATGTTTGGCTACTGGGCCTGGTCGATGCTGATCTACGTGTCGATCAAGAACACCCAGTTCATCGCCGACGCGATGCGCGCGCGCAAGGACAGGACGTTCGCGCTCTATGTCGACACGGTCCGCTATGCGTTGATCGCGTATTGTCTCGGCGCGTACTGGTTGTCACGGACGTACAGCGAACTGCTGTTCATCATGGTCGGGCTGAGCGCCGCCATTACCCACGTGTTCGTCAAGGAGAGCGGCGAGAAGTACAAGTTGTTGGAACGAAAGGACTTCGTGCACGGGTTTCTGTTCGCGATGGGCGGCTGGCTGCTGACCAAGATCTTTCTCATCTTCGCGTGGTAAATGCATGATGATCGTCGTGGCCGCAATTATACTCATGATCCTCACCGCGGGTGTCGCGTTCGCGCGCATCCTGCGGCGCAAGAACGTCGATATCATCCTGCGCGCGCGCATCGCAGCGCGCCACGAAGCGTATTCGGGCACCCGCCACGTCTTCGTCTCCATCGTCGACCACTTCGAACCCTTCTGGCACAACCGGGACGTCGCGCGTGCGCGCGAGCGGGTGCGACGCTGGGCGGATGCCTACCCGCGCATCGCGGAGCGCTTCCGCGACGACGGCGGCAATCCGCCGCGGCATGCATTCTTCTATCCGGAAGAGGAGTACCCGCTGGACCCGTCGTGCATGGACATGCTCGCGGGGGTGGTCCGCCAGGGCTTCGGCGAGGTCGAAGTGCATCTGCACCACGACGGCGATACCGCCGGCGCAATGCGCTCACGCCTGCTGACGTTCACGCGTACCCTGCACGATCGGCATGGCCTGCTCCACGAGGGCGCGGACGCGGATACGCCGGCTTACGCGTTCATTCATGGCAACTGGGTGCTGGGGAATTCCGGGCCGGGCGGCAGGAACTGCGGCGTCGACGACGAACTGGTGGTGCTGCGCGAGACCGGCTGCTACGCGGACTTCACGTTGCCCGCGGCGCCGCACCCGTCACAACCCCCGGTGGTCAACCGCATCTACTACGCGGCGGGCGACCATCACCGGCCGCGCGCGCACTTCCGGGCAATTGACGCCCGCTATGCAACGCCGTCGCCTCCGGGACCGCTGATCGTGACCGGACCGCTCGCGTTGAACTGGCGCCGGCGCCGGCGCGGCTTGATGCCCGCGGTCGAGAACGGCGACCTCACGGGAATCAATCCGCCGGCACCGGACCGGACCGACCTGTGGATCGAGTGCGGCATTTCAGTCGCCGGCTTTCCGCGCTGGACGTTCGTCAAGGCGTACACGCACGGTGCGCAGGAAAAGAACGCGGCGCGGCTGCTGGGCGCCGACGGTGGACTCGCCTCACTGTTCGCCGATCTGCTGGCCCGCTATAACGATGGAACCCGCTATGTACTCCACTTCACAACACCCTGGGAGATTTTTCAGGCGGTCCGTATTCTGGAGTCGGGGGACGAGGCGGCGATCCGCGCGGTGGAGCGCTTTGAGCATCGCTTCTAACTGGCTTCCGCCCTGTATTTTTCGTTCTCCGATCCCGACATTCTTCTTGACGTTCCGCCGCGTTTCTCCAATGGTGACACCGTTCCTGGCGCGCCGACGCGGCGCTGCCGTGCACGGTTCTTGCAGCCCCTGAGAATCGCGAAACAAGCCCCGGACAATTTGGCTTTTTTTTGATGAATAGTCGCAGTACGTTGCGTCATTCGCGTACCCAGGGATTGCCCATGCTCCGTCAAAACATCTCGATCATTCTTCTGGCGTGTGCAGTCGCCCTGCCCGGTCCGGCCGGGGCGCAGGCTGCGAAACGCGGCGCAGAAACCGCGAACCGCACGGCCGCCGCCACCAGCACCCGTATCCTGCTGTTTAACGTTCCTCCGGCCGCCTCCTACGATGTGCGCCAGAACGGCACCTCAGTGGCATCGCTGAATGCCGGGCCCGCCGGGTCGGTGTCATTCGACGGCAGCACCAGCCCCGGAGACGCAATCGCGTTTCTCCTGACGGGAATCGACCCGGTGACGCCATCCGCACCTGGTGGCTTCGTCGCGACGGGGAGCACCGATGGCTGTGTCCAGCTCACGTGGAATACGCCGGTCAATACCGAATACGTAACTGATTTCTCCCTGCTCTGGGGACCGTCGGCGGGTGTCTACACCGATTCGCTCCATGTGGACCATCTCGAGATCGTCCACAACGGCGCGGTGAGCTTCAGCACGCAGTGCGGGTTTGCAAACGGGACCTACGTGTTTGCGCTGCGTGCCCATAACTCGTTTGATCTGTGGAGCGGTCTCTCTGCGGCCTCCACCACGACGATTTCCAACGAGAACACCCAGGGTCCGCCGCCGCCGGCGAACGTCGCTGTGGCGGAAAATCCGGCCGGTTGCGCCCACGTTACATGGACCAGTTCCAGCGATCCGTCGGTGGTGGGCTACCGCGTCTACCGCGGCACCCGGCCGCGCGCGCAGGGCGCATACGTCGACTCGACCGACGTGGGCCTCGCGAACAGCGTCTCGTTCTGCGAACTCGCTGCGGGGACGTACTATCTTGCGGTGCGGGCGAGGACAACCATCGGCGTGATGAGCGGCTACTCGAAGGAAGTATCTCTAAACCTTGTCGGGCCGGATGTTACACCTCCCGTAATTTCGCAGCTGTCACCACCCGACGGCACAACCGGTGTCGCCCGCAACACGACCGTGTTCTTCGTGGTCTCCGATGCCCGCAGCGGCGTCGATGCATCCAGCATCGACGTCCGCCTGAACGGGCAGCCGTGCGATGTCACGCACACCGCGATTCCGGGCGGGACCGGGTACGCGGTCCAGTGCAGCCCGAGCGGGGAACTGGCGGCGAACACGCTCTACCAGGTCACCGTATCGGCGAGCGACAATGCGGACCCCGAGAACATGGCAACTGCCGCGTCGAGCTTCACCACCGGCGCCAATTCCGTCAATGACATCGACCCGCCCGTGTTCTCGGGCGCGACCCCGTCGAATGGCGCCGTCGAGGTGCTCGGTACGACTCCCGTCGAGGTCACGATCTCGGATTCCGGTCTGGGCGTCGACTTTCAGTCGATCGTGATGACCATCGACGGCGCACCGGTCGGCGTCGAGGTGTCGGGAACCCCGGCGAGCGCACGCATCAGCCACCAGCCGGCGGCGCCCTTCGCGGGCGGACGCACCATCCGGGTGACGGTGGAGGGGTGCGATCGAGCGGGAACGCCGAACTGCGCCGTCCCGCTGAGTTTCGAGTTCACGGTGGCGAGCCCGCTGGCGGCGGTGGCCGCCCCCGGGGCGATCGTTCCCAACGGCTTCTGGGCCAACGACCCGGCCCGCCCGATGGAGATCCGCGACCTTCCGCCAGCGTGGGATGTGCGCATCTTTGACGCGGCCGGCACGCCGGTCCGCCGCTTCCAGAACAAGCAGGGCTCGGCCTACACGTGGACCTGGGACTTCCGCAACGACGGCGGCCAGCGCGTGGCCCCGGCGCTCTACCTGGTCCGCGTTACCGACGGCGCCGGATCGGTCCGCGAGGCGGGCCGTTTCCTGGTGCAAGCCGATCGATGAGGCGCAGCCTCTCCGCGTCGCGTTCCGTCCTTGCATCGCTGCCCGTTGTTGTGTCGCTCCTCCTCGCCTACGGGGCGGTGCTCCTGTCGCTCGCGCACCAGTGGGCCGACGATCCCAACTATTCGCATGGCTTCTTTGTTCCGCTGATGGCCGCATGGCTCGCATGGCGGCGGCGGGATGCGTTCATCGCCGCACCCAGGCGCCCGTCGGCGGCGGGCCTCGCGGTGATCGTTGCGGGGGCGCTGCTCTACCTCGCCGGCGTGCTGGCGGCGGAATTGTTCACCACGCGCCTGTCGCTGGTCGTCGTGGTGGCGGGGCTCGTTCTCGCGCTCGAGGGGGGCGCCCGGCTGCGCGTGCTCGCGTTTCCGGTCGGGTTCCTGCTGTTGATGATTCCGCTTCCGTACGTGCTGTACTACCGCCTGACGTTTCCGCTGCAGATCGAGAGCTCCCGCCTGGCGGCCGGATTTCTGACCGCGACCGGGCTGCCGGTCCTGCGCGATGGCAACGTGCTGCATCTGGAAGGCTATTCGCTCGAGGTGGTCACGGCGTGCAGCGGACTGCGCTCGATCATGACCCTGGGCACAATCGGCGTGTTCATGATGGACTTCATCCGCATGCCGCCGGCGGGTGCCGTGCTCTACGTGGCGCTGATGGTCCCGGTCGCCGTGACCGCAAACGTGGCCAGGCTGGTGACGACCGCCGGAATCGCGAGCATCGCGGGACCCGAGCGGGCGGAGAGTTTCCTTCACGAGTTGTCCGGACTCGTGCTATTCGTCGCAGGAACGGTGGCAATGGTCCTGTGTGCAAAGGGGATGCAATGGATCGCGCGCGCGCGCAGTGGATCGCGGTCGTCCTGGTAGCCGCCGCCGGTATCGGCGCGCAGACGATCCGCTCGACCGAGCCCGCGGACCCGGGGGTGCTGAACCTCGCCGCCGCGGACGTCGCGGCCGCAGACTCCCACTACGTGGACGAGCGTCTCGACCCGTCGTTCGAGCGGGAATTGCGCGCCCGGGAAATTGTCTACCGGAGCTATGCGCCGGCGTCGGAGACACCCGTCTGGTTGTTCATGGCCTACTTCGATCAGCAGCGCGAGGGTTCTCAGGTCCACTCACCGCGGCACTGCTATCCCGGGGCGGGGTGGGGTATCGAGGAAGAAGTCGAAGTACCGGCTGCCTGGCGCGACGGGAGCGTTCACGGGCTGGTGGTCAGTGACGGCAGCGAGCGCAGGCTGGTCTGCTACTGGTACCAGACGCCGTCGACGATCCTGTCGGATGTAATGAAGCTGAAGCTCGCATTGACGCGGGAAGCGCTGCTGCGCAAACCCCAGGACGTGGTCTTCGCCAGCGTCTCCACCCCGGTGGATGGGGACATCGATGCGGCCTATCACCGCGTTCTGCCGCTCGCGCGGGCGGCGGAGGAGCAGGTGACACGCCTGTACAGGGAGCGCGATGAACATCGCCCAGATATTCACTGACTACCTCGACGGACTCGCTAACAGCCGCCTCGCGCTTCGCTCGCCGAGCGTGCTCGTGCCGTTTCTTGTTTTTGGGCTGCTCCAGATGCTGCTTCTCTCGGCGCTCGCGTTCTTCGACTGGCCGCCGATCGCGCCGCTGATGCTGCCGGTCGTGCGCGCGCTCGGCGGTGATGCTGCGATCCACTATCCGGCCCACTTTGCACTCCTGCCGCGGGTATGGGACAGCGTCTACCTGCCGCTCGTGGCGACGATCGGTTTTTCCCTGTGGACGCTGGCGGTCTGGGTCATGGTCGGCCATCATGAAGTCGGACGGCGCGTGCCGTCGCGGCGTTTCCGGGCGCTGCTCCCGGGCGTGATCGGCGTCGGGGTGGTATTCGTCGGCGTGAGCGCCGGGCTGGGCCGCGCGGCCGCCTGGCTGGCGGGATACGCGCCCGCGGGGAACGCCGCGCAGATATCCCTTGTCGCGGCCATCGCGCTGGTCGCGGTCGCGCAGTCATTGCTCGTGTACGCGCCGGTGGTGCTGCGAATCCGCGGCGTGAACGCGTTGTCGGCCACCGTGGCGAGCGTGCGCTATGCGTTGCGCAATTTCTGGCCCACGGTTCTGGTTGTCGCGACGGTTCTCGCGATCCATGCGCCGCTCGACATCCTCATCGGCAACTCGGATCGGGTTGCGGTACGGTTTCACCCGGAGATGGTGTACGTCATCCTGCTGGGGTCGATTGCGCTCGAAATGATCACCGCCTACCTGTTGTTTGCATCGGTGGTCGGTCTCGCGCTCCCCGAGGAAGGCGGTCTGCGTTGAAGGCGATCGCGTACGTCGCGCTGCTGGCGGCGCTGCCGGCGGCCGGATGTTCCTCGCAGGACGGCGCGCTCGCGCGCTACCGGCTGGAACGCGATCTGTGGAACGCGCAGGTCTACGAGCGCCGCATCAACATTTCTTTTTTGCGCGGCGCGGGCGCCGACACGCAGAAGGCGATCTCCGCGTTCCGCTACGTGCTCGCACAGGATCCGCTCGCGGCGCCGGGCGCGGCCGGCTGGGACGCGGCGGTCGTCAACGACATCCGGGAGATACAGGTGGTATCGCGCCTCGCGCTCGCGACGCTGTATTTCGTCAGCGAACGCTACGCCGACGCGGGCACGCTGTACCGGGAAACCCTCGAGTCGAGCCAACTCTCGCCATCGCGTTCCCTCGACGCCCGTCTGGGAGTCGCACGCTCGCTCTACCTGACCGGCGAGACGGACGCGGTTCTCGAACAGTGCGCGGCGATCTTTGCCGAGCTTGTGGAGAACCCCGCGTTCTGGGCGCGTCCGCGCCGGATCGATCCGGTGTTTCTCAACGTTCCGGTAGCACTGGTGCGCATGTACGCCGAGGCCGGCGACAGCGCGAGCGCCGGTGAATACGCACACCGGGCGCGTGATTTCTACGCGCGTATCGTGCGCGATCAGGCCGGAACGCCGCTCGCGGATCAGGCGCTGCTGGGCACCCTCCAGGTCGCCCTGGCGCGCGCGGAGTGGAGCCGGGCGTTGCGAGACGTGGACGACATACTCGCAACCCCGGATGTCACCGAGTCGGACCGCCAGGGCTTCACATTGCTCAAGGGCGAGATCTACGCGTTTGCACTCAATGACACCGCCGCAGCCCTGCCCGTGTTCGCCGCGCTGTCTGCCAACGCGCCCGGCAGCGGCGTGGACGCCGCGGCACGCTATGACGTCGGGGCAGTGCGAATGGGGCTGGGCCAGGACGTGCCCGCGATGCGGATCTTCCGGGAACTGGAACACGGGGAGCGCGTCCCCGCCGCGATTGCCGCCCGGGCCATGCTCAGCCGGGCGACGATTCTGGAGCGTCGCGGGAACTGGGATGACGCGTATGCGCTCTACGTGCGCGTGGGGCAGTTGTACCCGTACACCTCGCCCGCCATCGAGGCGCCGCTGCGGGTTACGCGCTATTACACGGCCCACGGCCAGGCTGAACTCGCGCGCCGCACGCTCGACCGTTCGCGCGATTACTACCTGTCTCTCCTGGAGAGAGGGAGTCCGTTCGAGGGCGACCGTCTGGTGGTCCAGGCGGCGCTGGCGGAGACCTTTCTGGCGGCCGGCCGCGCCGCGGACGTCGCCAGCCTGCTGGGTTCCGACGATCGCCGCTGGGACGAAACCAGCGCGGCGGCGGGAATGCTAAAGAGCGCAGAGGTTTACGCGACCGCGGTCGGAGACACGCTTCAGGCCGTCGCCATGCTGAAAAAATGTATTGAGCGTTTCCCGGAAACGCGGTATGCGAGTGTAGCCCAGCATCGTCTGGACGTATTGGAAGGCCACCCGGAATGACGTTTCCGGGGGTACTCGCGAGCCACCACGCACGGAGCGGCTCGCGATGGGGTGCGGTGGTCGGGAGGCGTCCAGCGTGTCCGCCCCGCCAGAACTGTAATGAAATTCGCCGTGCCCGGTTACGAAACCGTGCATATTTGGAGCCGTTCACAGAGGTGGAGGGCCCGGCCCGGAGGGACCCGGCGCGCCGCGACGGTACGCCGGGTAACGCCGGGGCACACCCCGGGGCAATCCTCCTCCACGTCGACCGATCGGTGATCTTTGGCCCCCGGTTTGCTGACTGGTTCATGAACCGATTACCTTTTCTGCCATTTCAGGTGCGGCAAGGATGACCAGCATGCGCGTATCCGCATCGAGCCGCTCGCACAGGCGGGCCATAGCCCTGGGTATTCTTTTACTGGCCACCGCCGGCCCCGTGAGCGCCCAGAGCGGCGCCGGGACCTATGCGGCGCCATTCCTCAAGATTCCCGTTGGTGCCCGTCTGATGTCGTCTCCCGACGCCGTGGCGGGGATGAGCCCCGATGCGTCGCTGATGTACGCCAACCCGGCCTTCCTCACCGGCATGTCGCGGACGCAGGCGTTCGTGTCGACGACGGAGTGGCTCGACGACCTCGTTTTCAGCGCGGCTGGCGTTGCGCTCCCGATCGGCAATGGCGGAACCGTGGTGTCGTTTGGAACCACGTTCCTCTACTCCGGTGGCCTGAAGGGCTACAACGACGCGCTCGCCGTCGTCTCGGAGGAGAATTTCTACAGCGCCGGCTTCGACCTGTCGGTCGCCCACGATTTCCGTGGCACCGGTCTCTCGCTGGCGCTCGGCGCCAGTTATATTCGTGAGCACGTCTTTCCGCAGGACGGCAGCGGCTACACGTTCAACGTCGGTGCGTCGTACTGGAACGGCCCCAACCTGATCCACGCGTCGGCACGCGACCTCGGGGGACAGGTGACCTATGCGTCGGGGACGTGGGAAGTCGCCCCGGAGATGGTGATCGGCGGCGGACGGGTGTTCAATTCGCGCGTCGGTCAGTTCTTCGCGGGCACGCAGGTGGCCAATTCGGACGCCTACGGCACCCGCCTGCAGTTCGGCGTCGACTACCAGATGAATCAGTTCTTCACACTGCGCAGTGGTGTGACCGACAACCTGGACAGCGCGGACGGGCTTCCCCTCAACGCGGGTTTCGGGCTTCGTTACGGCGCGATGGCGGTCGAGTACGCGTACACCCCGCAAGAGTACTTCTCGAGCACCCACACCTTCTCGCTCTCCTACTCATTTGGCATGGAGTCGCGCGGGCCGGCCGCGGGCCCGGTGACGGTTCCGGCGGGGGACTTTGCGCCGCCAGTCGCCAATTCGGAACCCCTGCCCCCGGTGAAGCCCGGCACCTCACGGCCCGAGCGCGCCGCCACATACGTCATCCTGGCCGGGTCGCACGCCTGGCTCGAGAGCGCGCAGGCGGAGGCCCGTGCGCTGGAGATCCTGAAGATCCCCGCCAAGGTGGAGTCGGAGGGAACCCGTTTCCGGGTCGTTGTCGGCCGCTACGAGACCCAGGCGGCGGCGGACCGGGCGCTGGCGCAATACCGCTCACTCGGCCACGTCTTCCGAATCGTCACGGACTGACCCGGTCACGGGGCCCGGCTTTTCCACGATTTTCTGTGGGTTCCCCCCCAGTTGGTGTACTCACCCTCGAAGCAGGCTAACATGTTGTTGCACAAGCTGTTAGCCCCATCAGCCCCGACCGCGCTGGGTCAAAACCCGAAAGCCCCCCTATTCCGGGTATAGATTGGGGATGACTCTCCATCAAAGGTATTACATTCAGTAAGCGATATAACAACATGTTGTTACGTATGTTATAATGTTGGAATGACATGACGGGCGCTGCCGCGGATCGTCGCGGCGCTGGCATCGAAAATGCTGATATAGCAAGTGCCGCCGGGGGGTGACAACGCCCCTGGAGCCTCCGAATCCCGGGGGCTCGCCAACTTCCCGCCGGCTTTTCAGTATTTCCACCGTCACGGATTGAGACCCGAACCATGGCAAGCTTTGGACACAGATTCGCCCGCAAGGCAGAAACGCGCATGACCTGGGGCCTCGCCCCCGCTCCCGTTCCCGCGCTGGAGCGCACACGCGACGTCCGGCACGTGCTTTATACCGGCCGGAGTTTTGGCTGGAAGCGCGCCGTCGATGTGGGACTGAGTGTGGTCGCACTGGTGCTCACCTCGCCGGTGCTGCTGGTGACCTCGATCTTGATCAAGGCGACCTCACCGGGGCCGGTGTTCTACCGCCAGGAACGGATCGGGATCAACCGCCGGGGAAGCGAACGCCGTCGCGCCGGTGGCGATCTCTCTGAAGAGCGCCGTCGCCGGGACCGCCGGGTTCTCGTGAATTTCGGACGCCCGTTTACGATCTACAAATTCCGCACCATGGTCGTCGATGCGGAACGGGGCACGCCGCCCCTGTGGGCCAAGGAGCGTGATCCTCGGATCACGCCGGTCGGCCGTATCCTGCGCAAGTCACGGATCGACGAACTGCCGCAGTTCATCAACGTGCTGCGCGGTGAGATGAGCATCGTGGGCCCCCGTCCCGAGCGGGCGTATTTCATCGGCCGCATCGAGAAGGAACTTCCGGAGTTCCACCTGCGCCTGCGCACCAAGCCCGGTATCACGGGTCTGGCTCAGGTCGAACTCGGGTATACCAACACCGACGATGGTCTGCGCGACAAGCTCCACCACGACCTGGACTACATCCGGCAGTTGAGCTTCTGGACAGACCTCAAGATCCTCTTCCGGACAATTTATGTGGTGTTCACGGGCCGCGGGGCCTGCTGACCACCCATCCCGCCTCCGTAGTGCCTTCTGCAGCGCATGTCCGGAACCAGTCCCGGGCATGTAACTTGCTGTATTTTGAGAAGCTAACAGGTTTTCGGCCATGCTTTTCCTTGCCCGCGGATGCCGTGCGGGGGCATTCTCCCCGTACGGGCTGATGCGCAACGGAGATATGATCTTGACCACCACACCACGAGTCACCATCGGGCTTCCCGTCTACAACGGCGAAGTGTACCTCGCCGAGGCGCTGGACTCGCTGCTCGCCCAGACCTACCGGGACTTTGAGCTGGTGATCTCGGACAATGCGTCCACCGACAGTACGCCCGACATCTGCCGCGCGCGCGCCGAACGGGATCCACGCGTCGTTTATCTGCGCAACGAAACAAACGTGGGAGCGATGCACAACTTCAACCTGCTCGTCGGCCATGCGCACGGTGAATACTTCAAGTGGGCGGCGCACGACGACGTCCACGAACCCACGTACCTCGAGCGCTGCGTCGCGGTCCTCGATTCGGACCCGGGGGTGGTGCTTGCGCACGCGCTGTCCCGGGACGTCGACGACCACGGACACGCGGTCGCCTCGCGCCCGGACCGGCTCGCGGTCGCGAGCCCCCGGACGCTGACCCGCTTCCGCGATCTCATCCGGCGCGAACATTCGGTTCAACTGATCTTCGGTGTCATGCGCACCGCGGTGCTCCGCGAGACGCGCCTGCTGGCAAACTACGCCGACTGCGACCGGGTACTCCTCACCGAGATCGGCCTGGCGGGGCGTTTCCACGAAACACCCGAAGAGCTCTTCATCCACCGCGAGCACCGGGCGCGTTCGACCTGGCAGTACACCTCGCGGCAGACGCGAAGCGCATGGTTCGATCCCGCGCGGGCGGGCGCACCCGCCATGCCATACTCGCGGCAGGGTGTCGCGTACCTGGGTGCCATTCTTCGGGCTCCGATCTCATGGATGGAGCGCCTTCTGTGCTTTCTCGCGATGGGTGTCTGGTTGCTGCGCAACGCGTCCGGCCTCTGGGAGGACGTGCTCTACGCGCTCCGGTTCCATCTGCGCCCGATCAAACGGCGCCTGATCCCGTCGTCGGGAGGCGAGGCAGGCGCGTCGGGGAGACACAAGTGAACACGCGCGCGCGATCGGTGGAGCCGCTGTTCGCGGATATCGGCGTGATCGCCGTCGTTGCGGAGCCGTGGGGCAGCATGTGGCTTTCGCGCCATCAGATCCTCACGCGCCTGTCCGCGTACTTCCGGGTCGTCTGGGTCAACCCGCCGCGCACCTGGCGGCACGCGCATCGGCCTGCGGCGATCCTGAATCCCGATCCGACACCGCCGCCGGCCAGCGGATTCAGCGTGTATGCGCACTCGCCACTGCTGCCGAAGTTCTATCGTCCAGCGCTTCTCGATCGCGCAACCTCGCGCGCCCGGCTGTCGCGCGCCCGCCGCATGCTGACCGCAGCCGGATGCCGGCGGATCGTCCTCTATGTGTGGCAACCGAAGTTTGCGGATGCGGTCGATCTGGTTGCGCACGACGCGTGCTTCTATCACATCGCCGACGAATATTCCTTCTCGGACATCGAGCAGCCCCTGTCGGCGCGGGAGCGCGGCCTGATCGAGCGCGCCGACCAGGTGATCGTGCATTCGCCGGGTCTGCGTGAGAAGAAGGGCCGGCTGAACCCCCGCACGGCTTACATCACCAATGGCGTGGACTATTCCTCGTTCGCCACGGCGGCGCCCGAGCCCGCCGACCTGGCGGCGGTGCCGCACCCGCGCGTGGGCTACATCGGGCGCATCAAGTCGCAGCTCGACTGGGACACGCTGCGGGCAATTGCGACCCGCAACCCGGCGTGGTCGCTCACGTTCGTGGGACCCATCGGACACATGGGGGAGCGCGAGCACGAGCGCGAGGCGCTCTTCGCGCTGCCGAACGTGCATTACCTGGGCAACAAGTCCGTGCGCGACATCCCGGCTTACGTTCAGCACATGGATGTTTGTCTGCTGTGCTACGCGCTGACCGACTACACGAAGTTCATCTTCCCGTTGAAGCTCCACGAGTGCCTCGCCACCGGCCGCCCGGTGGTCGGTTCGGACCTGCGCTCGCTGCAGGAGTTCTCCACGGTGGTGCGCATTGCCCGCTCGCCCGAGGAATGGTGCGAGGCCATTGCCGCCGCCCTCACGGATGAGGAGAATTCGCCGGCGCGTCGCGAGGAGCGGCGCCGCGTGGCACGCGAGTACGACTGGTCGACGCTGACCGCCCGAATAGCCGGCCTCGTGTGCGATCGTCTCGGCGGCGAGTACCGGGAACGTTTTCATAAACTTGCGGAGGCAGCATCATGACCGGGCCCCTTGCAGCCAACGGCGCACATCTCCACCCGCTCGTTTCCGCGGGGCTTGCGTGCCGGTTCTGCGCGGCACCCCTGCGCGAGACCTTCGCCGACCTGGGGATGACGCCCCTGTGCCAGAAGCACGTGAAGCCTTCGCAGTTGAACGACGCGGAGACCTATTATCCGCTGCACGCCTTTGTTTGCACCTCGTGCTGGCTCGTCCAGCTGGGCGAGTACGCGACGCCGGACGAAATCTTCGCGCAGGAATACGCGTATTTCTCGTCCTATTCCGATACCTGGCTTGCCCACGCGCGCGCTTATACCGACAAGATGCGCGGTGAACTCGGGCTTGATGGCAACAGCCTGGTGGTGGAAATCGCCAGCAACGACGGGTATCTGTTGCAGTACTTCGTCGGCGCGGGCGTCCCCGTGCTCGGCGTCGAGCCCGCCGCCAACGTCGCCGAGGCGGCGCGCGCGCGCGGCGTCCGCACCGAGGTGCGCTTTTTCGGCACCGAAAGCGCCGCGGCGCTCCGCGGGCAGTACGGCGGCGCCGATCTGCTGCTGGGGAACAATGTGCTCGCGCACGTGCCGGATCTCAACGACTTCGTCGGCGGGATGAAGGTGATGCTTGCCCCGGGCGGCGTGATCACGATGGAGTTTCCGCACCTGATGCGCCTGGTCGAGCGCAATCAGTTCGACACCATCTACCACGAGCACTTCTCGTACTTCTCGTTTACCACCGTGGAGCGCGTGTTCGCGCACCACGGCATCACGCTGTTCGATGTCGAGGAGCTGCCCACCCACGGCGGCTCGCTGCGAATCTACGGGCGCCATACCGACGGCGCACCCGTCAACGCGCGCGTCCACAGCCTCAAGGCGCGCGAGGACGCGTGGGGTGTCGCCTCGACCGCCCGCTACCGCGCGTTCGACGAGCAGGTAAAGACCACCAAGCGCAACATTCTGTCGTTTCTGATCGAGGCCCGCGCGGCGGGAAAGCGCATCGCCGGCTACGGCGCGCCCGGCAAGGGCAACACGCTGTTGAACTACTGCGGCATCGGGACGGACTTTCTCGACTTCACCGTCGACCGGAGCCCGCACAAGCAGAACACCTTTACACCCGGGATGCATATTCCGATCTACGCACCGGAGCACATCCGCGAGGCGCGGCCGGACTACCTGTTCATCCTGCCGTGGAACCTGAAAGACGAGATCATGCAGCAAACCAGTTACATTCGCGAATGGGGCGGACGCTGGGTCGTCCCGATCCCCGAGGTCAGTATCCATGAGTAGCGTGCGGCCACCGCGCGTGGAGAGCCTGCGGGACCTCCTGAACACCGACCTCGCGTACGTGCGCGGTCACCTGGACGCCGAGTTCGCCGGCATGGCGGGCAAGCGTCTGCTGATGACCGGCGGCGGCGGTTTTCTCGGGTACTACATGGTACAGTCGGTGCTGCACTGGAACGACCACAATCCGGGGTCCCCGCCGATCCACGTGACGGTGTTCGACAACTACGTGCGTGGTGTGCCCGCGTGGCTCGAAGCCATGGGCTCGCGCGCGGACCTCACGCTCGTGCGTCATGACGTCCGGCTGCCGCTGCCGGATCCGCTTCCGGAATTCGAGTACATCGTGCACGCGGCCGGCATCGCGTCGCCGATCTACTATCGCGCGCACCCGCTGGAGACCATGGACGCCAACATCGACGGGCTGCGCCGCCTGCTCGATTACGCGCGGGCGCGCGTCGATTCCGGCAAGGCGTTCGGCGGGTTCATTTTCTATTCCAGCAGCGAGATCTACGGCGACCCGTCGCCCGACATGATTCCGACTCCGGAAGACTACCGCGGCAACGTGTCCTGCACCGGGCCGCGCGCGTGTTATGACGAATCCAA
>DASUGO010000198.1:0-6173 GCA_036273975.1 Candidatus Krumholzibacteriia bacterium | reverse complement strand
GCACGAAGCCGCCGACCAGGGAGTTTCTTGCCATGAGAATCTTCGGATGGCTTTCTCGAAGCGAGCTGCGCGCGTCCGTGCGCGGCATGCTTCTGTTGGCGGGCGGCGCGCTCGCCCTCCTGCTTCCTCAATCCACTGACGCCCAGACATCCATTGGCATCTACGGTGACACCGGTGGCGGCGTATGCACGCTGTCCGATCTGTCGCCGGGGACGATCAACGCCTATGTGGTCGTGCGGCCGGGAGCGAACGGCTCGACTGGCGTCCAGTTTTCCGCGCCGAAGCCGGCCTGCTTTACCGCCAGCTACGTGGGTGATGTGACTCCCGCGGGTGTGCTCGTCATCGGCGATTCGCAGACCGGTATCTCGATTTCGATGCTGGGCTGCCATCTCGCGCCGATGCACGTGCTTACCATCCAGTACCTCGGCATCGGCACCACCAGCACGTGCTGCGAGTATCCCATCCTCGCCGACCCAGCGCTTTCCGACGTTCTCTCGGCGGATTGCGCATACAACGAGGTGCCCGCAGTGGGCGTCGTGACCGCGATCAACCCGGACGCGACGTGTTCCTGTACCGGCAACAGCGTGCCCGACGAGCCGGATTCGCCCATGCCGGCTTCGGGTGCCTCCGGTATCAGCGTGTTTACCTCGCTGGCGTGGACGGCGACGGACATCGACAACAACCTGGCCGAGTTCGACGTGTACTTCGGCACGGCACCAGCGCCGCCGCTGGTCGCGACGGTCACCGATCCGGCCTATTCGCCGGGTCCGCTGACAGAGCTCCAGCAGTACTACTGGCGCGTGGTCGCGCGCGACAGCGGGGGATTGGAGCGATCGGGCCCCGAATGGACGTTTACCACCCGCCTCGCCAATTCGCCACCAGCCGCGCCGACGGCGGCATATCCGCTGAACGGCACGGTGAATATCCCCATCCGAATGACGGCTTCGTGGTTCACTTCGGACATCGATGGCGATACGCTGGTCTACGACGTGTATTTCGGCACGTCGCCGGTGCCGCCGCTGGTGGTGGCGAGTTCGACGGTGAATACCTACGAGTCACCAACGCTCGCCGGCGCCACCGACTACTACTGGCGTGTGGTCGCGCGCGATCCTCTGGACCTGGAGACATCGAGCCCGGTGTGGACATTCCAGACGAATGTCGGGAATTCTCCGCCCGCAACGCCGTCGAACCCGGTTCCAGTCGACGACGCATCGGACATCGCCACAGATGTGACGTTGGCGTGGACGTCATCGGACGTGGAGGGCGACCCGATCGAGTTCGACATCTATTTTGGTACGGACTCGGGATCGCTGCCGCTGATCGCGTCGAACGTGGACTCGATGAGCTACCACCTGCCGCTGCTCGATGTCGCCACGGAGTACTTCTGGCGCGTGGTGGCGCGCGATTCGGCCAACGCCGAGACCTCCGGCCCGATGTGGTCGTTCCAGACCCTGGTGCCGAATATTCCGCCACTCCCACCATCGTCACCGAGCCCGGCCGATCTTGCGACCGGCGTGCCGGTGCTCGGTACGCTCCAGTGGCAATGCTCCGATCCCGACGGAGATCCGCTGGACTACGACGTATATCTGGGCACGTCGCTGTCGCCGCCGTTGATGGCTTCGAATTTGTCCGTGAAGTCATACGCGCCGCCAGCGCTTGCGTTCACGACCGACTACTACTGGCGCGTGGTTGCACACGACTCGGACGGCGGGGAGACGTCGGGTCCGGAGTGGATGTTTACCACCGGGGTGAACTCACCCCCCGATCCACCGTCCAACCCGAGGCCGGCGGACGGCGGAACCGCATCGACCGCGCCGACATTGCGGTGGCATGGGCACGATCCGGATCGCCTGCCGCTGACGTACGATGTTTATTTTGGCGACAGCAGTCCGCCGCCGTTGGTGGCGGCAGCCGTCACGGACACGATCTACCAGCCGGGAGACCTGCAGGATGCGACTCAGTATTACTGGCGCGTGGTGGCATCCGACGGCGAGTTCGCGGTCAGCGGCCCCGAGTGGAGTTTTGAGGCCGTCCTCGCGCACCCACGTGTCGAATTGTGGGCCGATGCGAACGGATCGCAGTGCAGCCTGAACGATCTCTCACCCGGCGCAACCATCAACCTGTACGTGTTCGCGGTGCCGGGTGAAAACAGTGGCGTCTCGGGGGTTCAGTTTGCCGCGCCGAAGCCAGCGTGCTTTGCCGCGACGTTTATCGGCGTCGTGGTTCCGGCGGGCGTGCTCGCGATCGGAGATTCTCAGACCGGTGTCTCGCTGGCGCTGACCGGCTGCAGCGCGGTGCCGGTGCACGTGCTCACGATGCAGTTCCTGGCCAACGGGACCAGCGGTCTGTGCTGTGAGTACCCGGTGATTGCCGATCCGGAAAAGTCGGATATTCTCTCGTCGAATTGCGCGTACGAGGAAGCACCGGCCGAGGGTGGCGTGGTCACGATCAATCCCAACTCGACGTGTCCGTGCGCCGGCTTCAACAGCCCGCCCGATGCGCCTTTGAACCCGGTTCCCGCCAACGCCGCCACGGGGGTCAGTTCGTTGCCGTCGCTGGCGTGGACCGCCACCGACCCGGACAACGACCTCGCCGAGTTCGACGTGTACCTGGGAACGGTTCCGAACCCGCCGCTGGTGGCGACCGTCACCGAGCCGGGCTATTCACCCGCGGCGCTGGAAGGATTCAAGCAGCACTACTGGCGCATCGTCGCGCGAGACAGCGGGGGCCTGGAGCAATCGGGGCCCGAGTGGACGTTCACGACGGCGGCTGGCAACACGGCACCCGATCCGCCCTCCAACCCGGTGCCGGCCGACAACGGCACGGCATCGACGTCTCCGACGTTGTCCTGGGTCGGGAGCGATCCCGAGCACCAGCCGTTGAGCTATGATCTGTACTTTGGCGACAGCAATCCGCCGCCGCTGCTCACGGCGGGCCTGTTCAGCACGAACTACAGCACGGGCAAGCTGCAGGATACGGTCCGGTATTACTGGCGCGTTGTGGCGTCCGATGGCGAGTACGAAACCAGTGGGCCCGTGTGGAGTTTTGTGGCCGAAATGCCGGCCGGGGGAAACCCGGGCCGGGTCGAATTGTGGGCCGACCAACAGGCGCTGCAGTGCAGTCTGAGCGACCTCTCACCCGGTCCAATCAATGTGTACGTGTTTGCCGTTCCGGGCGAAGGCGGGGGCGTGACCGGAATTCAGTTTTCCGCGCCGAAGCCGGCCTGTCTTTCCGCGGTATATCTGTCCGATCAGGTCGCGCCCGGCGGACTGGTGATCGGCAACTCGCAGACCGGTGTTGCCGTTGCACTCGGCGGTTGCTTCACCACTCCGACGCTCGCGATGACGATCCAGTACAGCGGCCTCGGTACGAGCGGGAGCTGTTGTCACTATCCGGTGCTGCCAGACCCGTCGTTGAGCGACGTGCTGCTGGTCGATTGCGACTATATTGAGACGTACGGGACCGGGGGAGAGGTTGTCGTCAACGAAGAAGAGGCCTGCCCATGCGGCGTTCCCGTGCTGATCTCGCGTTTCGACGCGCGCGTGACCGGCCGCGGGGTCGAGATTGCATGGGAACTCGGCGGCGACGAGTTGGCGGAGCGCTACACGGTGATGCGGCGAGTCGGCGATGACGCCTTCCCGAGGCCGGTCGTGGACGGCGTCGCCAATGGCACCCGGGGTTCGTATCTGGATGCCATGGTCGAACCGGCGACGACGTACCACTATGAACTGGTGGTGCGGACGCGCGACGGCAGCGAGTACCGTTCCCCGAGCCAGACGGTGACCACCGCGGCCGCCACGCTCGCGCTGGGGCAGAACCATCCCAATCCGTTCAACCCGGTTACGGCGATTCCGTACCAGCTGCCCAACGGCGCGAACCCGGTGCGTGTGCGACTCCTGATTCTCGACGTGTCCGGCCGGCTGGTGCGAACCCTGGTCAACGAGGATCAGACCGGCGGCGCGCGTGAAGCGGTCTGGGAGGGGAAGGACGACCGCGGCAACCCGGTTTCCAGCGGCATCTACTTCTATGTGCTGGATGTTGCCAATCAGCGCCTCACGCGCAAACTCGTTCTGCTTAAGTGATATGGAACCGGAAGCGTGGCCCTCGGCCGAGAGGGGCGGAGAAGGGACGGGTTGACGCGAACCGCGTGAGCCGGTAGACTCACCACTCCGGTATTTGTTGTGATCTGAACACTTCGGAGACTGAATGCCAGCCCGCCCCTGGCAGAATCGTTGTCCCCTCGGCGTCACGTTTGTGCTGCTGTTTGCGGCGCTGAGCGTCTCTCCCGTTTTAACCCATTTCGCTCTTGGACAATCCACGTCGGTCGGTATCTACACCGACGCTGCGGCCCTCGACTGCAGCATCATCGATGCCGCGCCCGCAACCATCAGTGCGTACGTGGTGGTCCGGCCGGGGCCGGGCGAGAGTGTCACTGGCGTCCAGTTTTCCGCCCCCAAGCCGGCGTGCTTTACCGGCGTATACCTGAGCGATGTCACCGCGCCGGGCACCCTCATGCTCGGAAACTCACAAACTGGCGTCTCGGTTTCGTTGTTCGAGTGTAGCGGCGTCCCCACCCATGTGCTCACGATCCAGTATTTCGGATATGGAACGACGCCGACGTGCTGTCAGTACCCCGTGATTGCGGATCCGCAGGAGACGACGGTACTCGCGGTCGACTGTGATTATTCGACACTGGCAGTCGTCGGGAACGTGAGCCGCTTCAACGTGGATGCGACCTGTTCGTGCACGGGAGGCAGCCCCCCCGACCCGGCCTATCTTCCGATGCCGGCGGATGGCGCGGTGGATGTAAGCGTGTTTGCGTCGCTGGCATGGGATGCTTCCGACGACGATGGGGATGTGGCGGAGTTCGACGTGTACCTCGGGACCGATCCGGATCCACCGCTCGTGGCGTCCGGGCTGGCATCGGGGACATACCAGCCGGAGCAATTGTCGGAGTTCGCGCAGTACTACTGGCGTGTCGTTGTGCGTGACGAACTCGGGCTCGAGACGTCCGGTCCCGTATGGACGTTTACGACCCGTGGCGTCAATACGCCCCCGGTTGCTCCCTTCAACCCGTTCCCGTCCGACGGGGCAGTGGAGGTCCGGCTCGGACCAGACCTGCGTTGGTACTGCAGCGACACCGATGGCGATTCACTCTCGTACGACGTTTATTACGGCACGACATTCCCGCCACCGCTGGTGGTGGCCGACTATCCGTACACGGCTTACTCGACGCAGGGGGCACCTCCGAATACCCAGTGCTACTGGCAGATTGTGGCGCACGACGCGACGAGCCAGGTCGCCGGGCCGGTGTGGTCATATACGACCCGCGTGAGCAATCTCTCCCCATCGCCGCCTTCGAGCCCCGTCCCCGCCAACGGGGCAACGAATGTCAGCGTTCTGGAGACATGTCGTTGGGTCATCAAACCCGACGTGGAGCAAGACCCGCTGACCTTCGACGTATATTTTGGCACGACCAATCCCCCCCCGCTGGTCGCCCAGTTGATTCTCCCGATCTATGATCCGGGCCTATTGGATTTCATGACGGTCTACTACTGGCGCGTGATTGCCCGCGATCCGGGCATGCTCACATCCACGGGTGGCGTATGGTCTTTCACGACCGGGCTGGCGGGGGACAGCGACGGTGATGGAATCGTGGAACTGGCGGACGCGCAGTGTGCACTGCACGAGTTTCTGTTTGGTCCGTCGTGCGCGGGAAATGGTGGTCGCCATGCGGCGTCCGTGGTGGATTGCAGCGCCGCATTGACGCCGCGCGACGCGCGCTGCATCCATAAATTCGTTGCCGACGGATCGTGCAGTTTCTGCACGCAGGCCTCGCTCGAGCCGGTCGTGTTTACCGGTTCGCCGGTCGTCGAAGCGAGCGAGGTGCACCAGGAGCTGGATACGCTCGTGGTCACGCTCTCGGTCTCCGGCGTTCCCTCGCTGGAGGCGTTCGGGATGGATGTCGTGCCGATGACTGAGGGGGTCGATCTGGTTCGCGCATCCCGCACGACCGCGACGGGCGCGTTTGTCGTCGGCGGGTCGTCCGCGCGCATCGGCGGTTATTCGCTGACCGGTGTCCCGGCCAGCTCGGCGACGGATTTCATCACGCTTCGGTTCACGATTCCGGTGGGGCATAGCGAGATTCTGTTGAACGCGCCGGTGGATGACCT
>DASUGO010000197.1:0-9026 GCA_036273975.1 Candidatus Krumholzibacteriia bacterium | reverse complement strand
GGCAAGGGCCCGGCGGAAGAGCCGCATCCGTTCCAGAACATGCGCTTTTCCACCGAGACCAGCCGCGGCGATGTGAACGACTGCATCCTGTCACCGGATGGACGCTACCTTGCGTATGTCGTGGCGGAGCAGGGCCAGATTGGACTGTTCGTTCGTCAGGTGGCGACCGGCTCCGACGTTCCGGTGATACCCCTCGCGAAGGACCGGATCGAGATGCCGCGTTTCTCGCCCGACGGCAACTATCTGTTCTATCTGGGCCGCAAGCCGGATGCGCCGTTGTATCGCACGTTGTTCCGGATCGCATCGCTCGGCGGGACGCCCGAGGAGCGCGCGTTCGATGTGGATTCGCGCGTGTCGTTCTCGCCCGACGGCAAGCAGTTTGCGTTCGTGCGTGGTTTCCCGCAGGACGGCCGCACCGGCATCTTCGTGATGGATGCGGACGGCACCAACGAGCGCGAGCTGGCGTCGGTCAAGTCGCCGGAGGAGATTGCATCGGGTGTCGAGTGGTCTCCGGATGGCAAGTCGATCGCGACCCTGACCGTTCAGCCGCCACCGCAGTCGAGTTCGACGCTGGTGCTGTTCGATGTGAAGTCGGGCCAGCGCTCCGACGTTACGGCCCGCAAGCAGGCCTTCTACAACGGACTCGCGTGGATGGGCGACGCGAGCGCGGTGGTGGTGACGGGCAACGACCTCACCATGGGCTTCACGCGGCAGGCGTTTTTGATTTCGGTTCCGGGCGGGCAGGTCCGGCGGGTCACGAACGATTTCAATCAGTATGATAGTCCGTCGGTTACCGCCTCCAGCGATGCGATCGCACTGATTCGTGGAACGTACCTGGCCAATCTGTGGTCGGTCGATCCGGCCGGTGGGGCCAACGCGCAGGTCACGCGCGCGACGAGCAGCGAATCCTCGCCATGGAACTTCGGCACTGCTGATGGTGCCGTTGTGTATGCGGCGCTCAGGGATCAGGCTCTGAAACTGTTCGTGAACCCGCTCCCGGACGGAGAGCCCCGCGTCATCAATACCGGCCCCGGACACGCGATCCAGATCCGCAGCCGCGCGCGGATGGTGGCGTTTGCCAAGTACAACGAAGGGGAGCAGCATCTCTGGTGCGTGGGGCTCGATGGCAGCGGACTGCGCCAGCTGACCAACTTCGGCGGCGAAGACCTGCTGGACATCTCACCCGACGGCCGGCTGGTGGCATTTTCCCGCGCGGACTCGGCCAGCGGCGTCTGGCTGGTACCCACCGACGGTGGCGAGCCGCGCGTGGTTTCGCGGACCGCGATCAAGGGCGTGGCCGCGTTTTCCGAGGACGGAAACTGGCTGGGTTACGCCGAGTATGATCGCAGCGGCGGTTTGATCCGGACTGCGTACTACAAGATGACGTTGGCCACGGGAGAAATCAGCCCGCCATTGAACGCGCCCCCACAGGCAGTGATTCTACGCTGGCTGCCGGATCAGTCGGGGTACTGTTACAGCGACCGCGCCGACCCGGCCGGGAATATTTTCCGGGCGTCGTTCGATGGCTCGGAACCGGTCCGGATGACGGACTTCAAGGACATGCGGATCACGGACTTCGATTTCTCGCCGGACGGCAAGCAAATGGCCATCGTGCGCTGGCTGGGGAACACGGAGAACGTCTGGGTCGCCAACGCGGACGGCAGCAACCCGCGTCAGGTGACGACATTCGCGTCGCAGGTGATCTTCGGGATGCGCTGGATGGCCAACCCGATGCGGGTAATCGTGACGGCCGGCGATGCCGCGCGCGATGTCGTCATGATCCGCGAATTCAAGTAACCACCACCCGCACGGAACAACGCCGGGGCCGCGCGGGTCCTGTCGGTCGGCAGCCCATCGTGTTCGGGTCAACCGCGCCTTCGCACTAGTCTCCCCTCACACATGGGCGCCCGCCGCCCGCCACCCGCGCGGAACGGTTCAGCGCGCGATCGTGATCTTGCGCGTCAGCAGCGCGCCGTCCGCAACCACCCGGCAGAAGTACACGCCGCTCGGCAACAGGCGGCCGGCATCGTCGCGGCCGTCGAACGGGATGGCCTGTTCGGTTGCCGACGCGCTCGGGCCCGCGAGCGTCCGCACCCGCCGCCCCGCCACATCGAACACCTCAATCTGCATGTCCCGCGTTGCGACCGGCACCTGGATGGTGATCGACGTGGACGCGTTGAACGGGTTGGGGTAGTTGCGCAGCACACCGGCGATGGGCGCGGGCGTGTCGTCGACGCCGGTCGCCGCACCCGTCAGTTGCTGGACGTAGATGTCGTAGCTTTGACCGGAACGGAGGTCGTACCATGCGATGGTCGCTCCGCCAAAACCGTTGGAAGCGATTATTGGCAACAGCTGGTTATGGACGGCGGCGCAGATGGGTGTCCCGTTGAGTGTGCCGTGCAACGTTCCGTCGTAATCCGTCCGCATCGCGTAGATATCCGTGGTAACGGGGCCGGCACGCCCGTCTTCCCAGGTCATGATTGCGCCGCCCACACCGTCGGGGGCGATCCGAACATGGCGTTGTATCCCGGTCGCGACCGAGATGGCGATTCCATTGGTGGTCCACTGCTGGCTGCCGGTGTTGTCGATCCGCTGCGCGTAGATGTCGAACGTGGACGAATTGTCCTGCCATGCGATGATCGCGCCGCCGGCACCGTCGCTGGCAATGCGCGGTTCCATCTGCACCGCGGCTGCCTGGCACACCGGGGCGCCGGAGACGGTCCACAGGCGCCCGCCCGATCCGTCGAGGCGCTGGGCGTAGATATCGTCGGACTCGCGGAACGCGACAAGGATGCCTCCCGCCCCGTCGGTGGTGATGGATGGGTCCTGTCGAGGCGAGACGGCGGTGCTCACCGCGACGCCGGATATCGTCCAGGGCGTCGCGCCCGCGCCGGTGATCCGGCTGGCGAACACATCGTAGTCGCCGCTGCGGGTATCGGTCCACGTCATGAATGCGCCGCCGGACCCATCCGTAATGACGTCGAGTGCGTAGCGCTGCCCACCGCCACCGGCGATGGGAACGCCGCCGGCGGCCCAGAGCAACTGTCCGTCCGCGTCGACGCGTTGCGCGAAGATATCCGGGTTGTTCACGCTCTCGCGGTGGTCGAGCCAGACGACCACGGCGCCGCCCGCCAGGTCGGTGGCGACTTCATGAAAGTCCTGGCTGTTGTTCTCGGTGCACACCGCGACGCCGTCGGCGGTCCACTGTGAAACACCGGCCGCGTTGACGCGCTGTGCATAGATGTCCTTGGCGCCGCCGCGCGCGTCCTCCCAGAAGAGGATCCCGCCGCCGAGTCCGTCGGAGACGACTCTTGGCCGGGTCTGGTCGCCGGTCGCGCCGCACACGAGAACCCCGTTTGCGGCCCAGACGGCATTGCCGCCGGCATCGACGCGCTGGATGAAGATGTCATTGCTGGTGGCGTCGCGGAAGTCCTGCCACACGACGATCGTCCCGCCGGCCTGGTCGGACGCGATTGCGGGATAAATCTGATCCTCCACCGCGTTGCAGACGGCCTGGCCGCCGGTCGGCCAGGCGGCGCTGGCAAGTCTCGGGCAGAACGCGATGACGATGAACAGGGCGAGGACGGAAGCAAAGCGGGTGGTGGTTCGCATGGGAAACCTCCCGGATCGACGATGCCATTGATTACCGCGGCGCCGGGGCGGGCAACCACAGACAGGTCGGCGTAGGTTGGAATTATAGCAAATCATGAACATGGAGGAAAGCCGGTTTTGCGATACGAACCCGTGGCAGGCGTGGAAACCAGAAATTGCGGGCACGGCTGCCCCGGCCGGGAGCGGGGAGCCTTCTACAGCACGCGGCGGGCGGTGATGTAGCGGTTTCTGAAGTACTTGTTGTCGAGGCGGTCGAAGCGGACGCTGCGCGCGCGCGTCGACGCGTGGATGAACTCGCCGCCCCCCGCGTAGATCCCCACATGCGAAACGGTGTCTCCCGATCCGAAGAAGATCAAATCGCCTTCGGCGAGTTCGTTGCGCGGCACCGGGTCGCCGACGCGCGCCTGGTCTCGTGATGCGCGGGGCAGCTGGATGCCGAACGAGCGGAACACGGAAAACGTGAGTCCCGAGCAGTCGACGCCTTTCGACGTGGTGCCGCCGTTGCGGTACGGCGTGCCCAGGTAGTCTTCGGCGCGCTTGACGATTTCATTGCCGCGCGCGTCGACGTCGTTCGTTGTGCCGCCCGGCGGCGGGGTCGTGCGGGTGATCTCCGGCGCCGGCTCCACGCGGCCGGGTGAACCGGTGAACCGCGGCGAGCTGGAGCAGCCCGCGCCCACTATAATGAGGCCGGCCACCAGCACGGCGCGGGCCGTGTTCAACGAGCGTTTGCGTCCGATTCCCATCGATTCCTTATCGTTCCTTCGCGTGGTCCGATTGTTGCAGCCGGTTTACGGTGCATTCTCCCGGTGGCGGATGCCGCCACCATGGAATACGGGCAAACATCGTGCCTTTGCCGCCCTCAGGCCCCGTTCGGGGCCGCAGTTGACACGCCGCGGGAAGCTGCGTATAGGTAGGGCGTACGGCCTATTCGCAAGTCGCACAAGGAGTTTTCGTTGTTGCACTCAATCCAGCGGGCCGCGGTTCTCGGTTCCGGCGTGATGGGCAGCGCGCTCGCCGCGCACCTCGCCAACGCCGGCATTCCCACCCTGTTGCTCGATATCGTTCCACCGGACGGCGCCGGGGTCAACGGCGATCCGGCCTCGCGGGAGTACCGCGACGCATTCGCCCGCGCCGGTCTCGACCGGGTGCGCAAGGGCAAGCCGGCGGCGTTCTTTTCGAAGGACCGCGCGCGCCGCGTCACCGTGGGCAACCTCGACGACGACCTCGCGCTGCTCAAGGACTGCGACTGGATCCTCGAGGCTGTCGTCGAACGGCTCGACATCAAGCAGTCGCTGTTCGAGAAGATCGCGCCGTTTGTCCACCCGGAGGCCATCCTGACCTCGAACACCAGCGGCCTGTCGATTACCGACATGGCCGGCGCTGTACCGGAGTCAATGCGGCCGCGCTTTCTGGGAACGCACTTCTTCAACCCGCCGCGCTACCTGCACCTGCTCGAGTTGATTCCGCACGCGGGAACCGATCCGGCGGTGCTCGCGTTCTTCCGCGAGTTCGGGGACGCGGTGCTCGGGAAGGGCGTCGTCGTGGCCCGCGACACGCCAGACTTCATCGCCAACCGCATCGGCACGTTCAGCGTGATGAGTTCGATCCGCACGATGCTTGCGGATGGTTACACGGTGGAAGAGGTGGACGCGCTCACGGGCCGATTGATCGGCCGCGCCAAGAGCGCCACCTTCCGCACGCTGGATCTGGTGGGGCTCGACATCATGCTGCACGCGTCGGCCACGGTGTACAACCGCGCCACCGACGACGAGAAGCGCGACTACTTCAAGGCGCCGGAACTCCTGGAGAAGATGCTCGCCGCGAAGCTGCTGGGCGACAAGACCGGCAAGGGCTTCTACCAGAAGGTTCGCGGTGAAGGTGGCTCCGAGATTCTCACGCTCGACCCCGCGACGATGGACTACCGCAAGCGGCAGTCGGCGAAGTTTGCATCGCTGGAACTCGCGAAGCCCATCGAGAATCTGGGGGATCGCGTGCGCACGGTGTTCGGCATGAAGGACCGCGCGGGTGCGTTCGTGTGGAAGACGCTCGCGGAAACATTCCTGTACAGCGCCGCGCGCCTGGGCGAGATTGCCGACGACCCGGCCTCGATCGACCGCGCGATGCGCTGGGGGTTCGGCTGGGACATGGGACCGTTCGAGTTGTGGGATGCAGTAGGGGTGGAGGCGACGGTGGCGCGCATGCGCGCCGAGGGCATGGCGATTCCCGCCGTCGTCGAAGACGTGCTGAAGAGCCCCTCGAAATCGTTCTATAAGCGCGACGACGCCACGCAGACCTTCCAGCTGGTGCGCGGCGAGTACCGCGGCGTCGAGACGCCGCCCGCCACCATCGACCTGGCCGCGCTCAAGGCGCAGGGCAAGGTGGTCAGGAAGAACGCGGGCGCGAGCCTGGTGGACATGGGGGATGGTGTGCTGTGTCTCGAGTTCCATTCCAAGATGAACGCCATCGGCACCGACATCATTTCGATGATCATGGCGGGTGTCAAAGAGACCGAGGCAAACTTTGAGGCGCTGGTGATCGGCAACCACGGGAGCAATTTCTCGGTGGGCGCCAACCTGATGCTGATCCTGCTCGAGGCGCGCGAGGGAAACTGGGACGAGATCGACCTTTCGGTGCGCCAGTTCCAGAAGGCGACGATGGCGCTCAAGTACTGCCGCAAACCGGTTGTCGCGGCGCCGTTCGGGATGACGCTGGGTGGCGGTTGCGAGGTGGTGCTGGGTGCGCAGCACGCGGTGGCGAGCGCGGAGACGTACATCGGGCTGGTGGAAGTGGGGGTGGGGCTGATCCCCGCGGGTGGCGGTTGCAAGGAGATCCTGCTGCGCAACCTCGATGGGCTGCCCAACGTGGAGGGCATCGACGTGTTCCCGGCCGCGCGCGCGGCGTTCGAGACCATCGGACTCGCGAAGGTGTCGACCAGCGGCGAAGAGGCGTTTGGCCTCAAGATTCTCCACGGCGGCGACGCCATCTGCATGAACCCGGATCGCCTGCTGCACGCGGCCAAACAGACGGCGCTGGGGCTCGCGCGGCGTGGCTATCAGGCGCCGGACCCGACGCGGGAGATTGCGGTGGCGGGTGCGAGCGGGATCGCCGCGATGAAGGCGTCGCTCTACAACATGCGCGAGGGCAAGTTCATCTCCGAGTACGACGAGCACATCGGCTCGCAGCTCGCGCGCATCATCTGCGGCGGTGAACTCCCGGCGGGCACGAAGGTGAGCGAGTCATACCTGCTGCAACTCGAGCGCGAAGTGTTCCTCAAGTTGTGCAGCACCAAGAAAACGCTCGATCGCATGCAGTTCATGCTCAAGGAAGGGAAGCCGCTCCGGAACTAGAACATTGGGAGGGCATCATATGGGTCTCCGGCTCAACGTCCTCGCGCGGAAGATTTGAAATCGCGCTGCGGAAATCGCCGTCGACCCACATGATGCCCTCCCCGCAACCACAATGATGAAACGCCTTGTCATCATCTTGAGCATGGCCTGCATGGCGATCGGCTGCGCGAAGGCGCCCAGCCCGAACGTCGTGCTGATCGTGCTCGACACGCTGCGCGCCGACCGGCTGTCGTGCATGGGCTACGGCCGCCCGACGACGCCGCGCATCGACGCGCTCGCGGCCACCGGAACGCTGTACACGAACGCGTTCGCCACGTGTTTCTGGACGCTCCCGTCGCACGCATCCCTCTTTACCGGTCTGCACCCGGTGCAGGCGGGTGCGACGTCGGAAACGCTGCACCTGCCCGAGGAGAACATGACGCTCGCCGAGGTCATGAGTCTGGCGGGGTATCGCACGGTGGGGTTTGTCTGCAACAGCTGGGTGTCGAAGGAGCGCGGGTTTGCGCAGGGCTTTCAGGAATTTGTCGAAATGTGGCGGACCGAGAATCAGGATCGCATGCCCGGCGTCGAGCAGTCGCTGGAGACGATGACGGTCGACAAGATCGAGCCGTGGATCAAGTCGGTGTCGACCGGCGAGCGCCCGTTCTTTCTGTTTGCGAACCTGAACGGCACCCATCTGCCGTACCGCCCGGCGGACGAGTACCTCCAGCAGTTCCTGCACGATGGGTACGACCCCGGCCGCGTGCGCGAACTCGCCGAGCTGACCTCGGGGTGGAGCCACCTGGTGGGCGACACGCCGCTCAGCGAGTCCGACTACCGGATTCTGAGCGACCTGTACGACGGCGAGGTGGCGTGGGCGGACGCGCTGGTGGGTCGCGTGATCGACGCGCTCGACCGGGCGGGCGTGCTGGACAACACGCTGGTCATCGTGACCTCGGACCACGGCGAGCACCTCGGCGAGCACGACCGCATCGACCACTTCGCCACCATGTACGACCCGGCGTTGCACGTGCCGCTGGTGATTCACTACCCGCGCGCGTTCGAGGCGGGCCTGCGCAAGGACGACCTCGTGAGCCTGGTCGACATCGCGCCCACCGTGCTCGGTGTGTGTGGGGCCGGTGATCGCGCGCCGCAGTTGCACGCCGAGACGTCGAGTCTCGCGAGTCCGAAGCGCGAGAAGCAGGACTTCATCATCGCGGGGAACGAGAAGCCGGTTACCGGAATCCAGCTCCTGCAGAGCAAGTATCCCGGCTATGACTGGCAATCGATCGACTATCGCCTGCGCTGCCTGCGCGCGCCCGCGCACAAGCTCATCTGGAACGAGGGGCGCGGGGTGGAGCTGTACAATCTGGCCAAAGACCCGGGCGAGACCAGCAATCTGGCCGACGCGCAACCGGACATGCAACGCCAGATGATGGGCGTGCTCACGAAGACCTACGAGAAAATGGGAACCACGAAGGAACACTTCATGTTCGAGAGTACGGATCAGGAGTCTTTGGAGCTCCTCCGGTCGCTGGGCTATATTAATTGAGCAGGATCAAGCCATGAGAGACGCATATATCGTATCCGCGGTGCGCACGCCGGTCGGCAGGGCCTTCAAGGGCGTGCTGCGCAATACCCGTCCCGATGAACTCGCCGCGCTGGTGATTCGTGAAGCGGTCGCGCGCGCCAGGGGGCTCGACGCCGCGCGCGTGGAAGACGTGGTGCTGGGCTGCGCGATGCCCGAGGGCGAGCAGGGACTCAACGTGGCGCGACTGGCGCTGCTGCGCGCCGGGCTGCCCATCACCACCACCGGCGTCACCGTGAACCGCTTCTGCGCCTCGGGGCTGGAGGCCATCGCGCAGGCGACCGCGCGCATCCGGCTGGGCGAGGCGGAGATCATCGTTGCGGGCGGCGTGGAGAGCATGAGCATGATCCCGATGGGCGGCAACAAGCCGTCCCCCAACCCGGGGCTCATCGGCGACATGCCGGGCGCGTACGTGAGCATGGGCAATACCGCGGAGAACGTGGCCGAGAAGTACGGCGTCTCGCGCGCGGAGCAGGACGCCTTTGCGCTGCGCTCGCACC